>JAJRQB010000025.1 GCA_024280485.1 Deltaproteobacteria bacterium | reverse complement strand
TGTCAGGCGGTAACCAACCCGCGTATATCAGAGTGATCTACCGTCGTTGAATGCAACTCGTGCCCTGTCCCAAATGCTTGTAAAACCAAAGGACTAAAATAATTTGGTGGTAAGACTTGACAGGTCAATACATATCAGGAGCCTGTCCGAAAATAGGGTCCTGTAAAAATTATGGACTTTAGTCCAAGCCTTATAGGTGCTATTCATATTTCGTCATTCCCGCGAAGGCGGGAATCCAGGGATTGTCGTGGGGCTGGATCCCCGCCTTCGCGAGGATGACGGTCTTTGACCTTGGTTTTAAGGGACTTTCAGTCCCGACTCAAACCTATGCACTTTCAGTGCATAGTTGTTTAGTCCGCTGCTCGATCACAATCAAAGGAGATGGTTATGAGCAAAGCAACAAGCGCAAAGAGGCTTATGGAAAAAGCTGTTTGCCTGGCAGTGATTGTCTTGGCAGCCAGTTTTTTTGTCAGCGCCAGTCAGGCATCTGAAGCTAAGGAGCATGAAAGTCAAACAAAGGAAAAAGGTTTCGAGCTCCAACTTTCTCAAGATTTAAAAGCACTGTTGAATCAGGAAATGAATGAAATTGAAGCAGGAATGATGCAGATTGTTCCCGCGATAGCTGCCGGTGAGTGGGAAACAATTACCAATATTGCAGTAAAAATTAAAAACAGCTTCATTCTGAAACAAAAACTCACGGAGAAACAGCTTGAAGAGCTGCACCATTCTCTCCCAGCCGATTTTGTCAAAATGGATCAAGGTTTCCATGCTACAGCCGAGAAATTGGCACACTCAGCCCATCGGCAGGATGCTGAATTGGTCAACTTCTATTTCTACCAGCTCCACAGCCAATGTATTAAGTGCCATGCCGCCTATGCCACGGAGCGCTTCCCCGGGTTGAAGGAAGATGGGCACTCAGAAGGTGACCATCATTGAACAGATCCTGCAGCGTTCCGGCTTTGTGCTTGTTTTTTTAAAAACTTCATGATAATAACATCTGCTCCCGGTCCCATTATCGATTACGGTCAGTAGCTGCAACTGATTTCTACGCTGAATATGAGTTTCCGATGATCTCGATAGATGAGCAGGATCGGACCTATATGACGGCTGCAATGCAAGAAGCGGCCGTAGCTGAGAGTTTGGCGGAGGTGCCGATCGGCGCCGTTGTTGTCAAGGATGGCCAGATCATCGGCAGAGGCCACAATCTGCGTGAAACCGGTCAGGATCCAACCGCTCATGCCGAGATGATCGCCATCCGGCAGGCTGCTGAGCAGCTCGGCTCCTGGCGCTTGATCGATTGCAGCTTATACGTTACTCTCGAACCCTGTGTCATGTGCATGGGGGCGATTATTCTGGCCCGGATTCCGCAGTTGATTTATGCTTGCCGAGATCCGAAAGCCGGCGCCGTCGGCTCCATCTACAACCTCTCGACCGATGAACGTTTCAACCATCAGGTTCAGGTCCGAGAAGGGGTTTTACACCAGGAATGCAGTAATCAGCTGCGCGATTTTTTTCGCCGGCTAAGGGAGCAGAAAAAAGAACAGAAAAAGAGCAAATAACCAGTTTGGAGAGGTGTCCGAGCGGCCGAAGGTGACAGACTCGAAATCTGTTGTCCCGCAAGGGACCGGGAGTTCGAATCTCCCCCTCTCCGCCATAAAAAAACAAGGGCTTAGCCGGTTTCGGTTGAGCCCTTGTTTTTTGCTTCAACTGTTCGTGCTACCTCTCATGCTACCTTTGAGTGTTTCGTTGTGCTGACTTATTTCATTTGCCTGCATGGGCAAAGCCATACGAATAGTGCCTGATTGAAGAGACGACAAAGCCACTGACGGTATTCTCGAATTCGTCGTGTGGCATAATCTCGCTCGAATAGAAATCATTGTCACAAGTCAGATGTATCCCATTGCTACAATAGGTTGCTCTTCTGACAAATTCACAATACTCATTTTTCAATAAGAACAGCCCGTTGCAGGAATGCATTTTGGGGACATGTATCTTATTGATGATGAGCATGTCATTCTGCTCAAATGTTGGCGTCATTGAATGGTCTGCCATTGTATAAAAACTGAGATTCTTTTCGATCTTCTCTTCCTTTGCAAAACCAAGCAACCGCGACAGGATTTTTTCCAGATCAGGTCCATCTTCGTTTTTTTCTGGTAGCGGTCTGACGTTGGCAATGCTCCCCCACGGGGGAGCATCCCTGTCCAGAAACTCACCATAAAGCAAATTCCCTGGCGTACATTCACAGTATCTGGTGAGTTCTTCAAAAAGGAACTTTGAGGAGGGGAGGTAGCCATCCTCCATTGCTTGATAGGAATCAGCACTTAGTGGTGGGCAAAACGCATTCCACGCATCAAAGATACTGTGTTTTTTGCTCTCCCGGATAGCTTTCAACCTTTGGCCGAACTCCGCACAGAAAATTCCATGCTCGGGAAGGTTTTCAAAGGGCCGTTCTTTTCTGATCAGCATATCAGGAGGATAGGGCTTGTCGTAGGCTCCTTTCATGGGACCCCTCCCCGTAACCAGCCAGTTTAAATTGACCTCTGCTACACGAGAAATTTCTGCAAGCATCTCAAGCCCAGGAAGGTTTTTTCCTGCGAGATATTTGCTTAGGTTGCTTTGAGATACTCCACAAAGCTGTGCGAATTTGTAAGCAGAGTTATTCCCCATTGCTTGCTTGAGGCGATCAGCAAACCATTCAGGACCATCAAAGCTAAAGGTATTATCTTGTTGACTCATAGTGGCAAATATTGTATCCATAATTGAAAGTATTAATATTGCAGGCAATTATCGCCACTATAGACCATTTAGGACTGGAGGCAAAATGGAAAACTTGGATAGGATTCTAAGGCCAAAAGAAGTAGCAGAGATGATCGGCTTGTCGCGGGCGCATCTGTACAATTTGATCAGAGCTGGAGACTTCCCGCACTTTTTTGCCCTTGGCCCAAAAGCTAGAGGCATCCGGCTGCAAAAGGTCCAGGATTGGATTACGGATCGTGAGCAATCGGTATCATCGCAGGACTGACATGGCTAAGTCGGGTGCGCATATCTACCAGATATCCAAACCGCTAGATAATGCCGAAACGGAGGGCACCCAAAAAGGCTCCCCGGAAAGGGTACCCAGTGATAAATCGACGGAGTGGGTACCCACAGAGGCTACCCAGACAGCTGGTCTGAAGGGGACAGTCAAAAAAAAGAAAATAAGTCCATCCGAGTTCAACGCAATCCCCCTCAAGGTAGCAGCCTCTGAAGCTCAAAAAAAAGTTCTGGATTACCTGGCCAGTGTCGGGCCTCATTTTAACAGTGTCCCCAATATCGCTAGAGTGCTCGGCCTGAATGAAAAAGCTGTGCGCAGGGCGATCAATAAATTTCATGAGCTGGGCGTTGTTATTAAGGAGTACGATGCGTCAAACCCAACCGGGTTGAGGCTGATCCCACAAACCGAGATACTGCGCCAGCTGAGCCTGCCGAGGGTACCCACTTCTGGGCAGATAGATAGTTCTTCTTTTTATACATCTCTATCTAAGAGCCCACTCTCTGAAATCACAAGTTCAGAATTCCGCACTCAATATCCCGCTCTTTATGACATCGGGTTTGGATCAGACCAGGTACGCCAAATAGTCCGAGGGCGATTAAAACATGGCGATCCAATTGAGGATCTGACGGAATCTCTGGCTCATGCGGATTGGGAGCTTGCCAAAAATGGTTTTCTGCGAATGGCTAACGGGTTACCTGCCGACAAATCCCCCTGTGGATTCCTGTACAAACATCTCGTCAAGGTTGGAGGTTACTGGCCGGCACCTGAAGGGTATATGTCTCCTCGACAGAGGGCGCACATCGACAAGCAAAAGCAACTGTGCGAGGAGCTTGAGGCACTTAAAAAGTTGGAGCGGGTGGAATATGAGCTCTGGGTCGCAAAGTTATCTGATGGGGAGAAGGCTGAGCTCCGCCTCGAAGTTGTGAGGCAACAACAGGCCGCCGGGAACCCGGGAGTGTCTGTGGAATACCTTGGACCGATTGATCAATGGTTGCTCCCTTTTTGGCGCGAAAAGATAAGGAAGAGTTCTGCCGGCCAGGGAGGTGCATGATGCGTTATTGCTGCCCGAGTGGCGATCATAAGTGTCTACGAATGTTGTTCTGGAAACAGCCTGTAGTAGTTTAAGTGGTTGAATCTTATGAGAAATAGTTTGTCCACAAATAAAAGAAAACGGTTTGAACTTAATCGGGATACTGATCAATCTGATCACTGAAATGTTGAGCCGATAAGCCGCATTTCTCCCAAGGGATTAGCCAACCTAAGCGGGCTCTTTCCGGCAGGTACTGACCTCCTCCGAAGCCGGATCGTATGAACAGTGGATACCTGTCAACGGCGAACCAGATCCTTATCTGAGTTCCGGTGCTTTCGAGCATTATCCAAAGTTCAGAATGGACGTTCCATCCGTCGATCCAGAAGGAAGCCCTGGTCTGCTGATGGCAAGAAGCACGTTGCTTCAACTTTTTATAGAGCTTCTAAGCGAAACGGGGCGGATCTGCTACCGCCGGCACTGGCAGTGCCACAAAAAAGCACGTCATCTTATCAGTCAGGGGTCCATTTGGGTCCAGCATTGAGTTTTGAAAGTTTACGCCAGGAGATGCAGGTGGATACACGACAATGCCCGAGCATAAAAGGACCATGAGGTTTTTGGGATGAAGCATCGTTGGCCAAAATCAATTCACTCACAGTGTGAGGCTATTCTCCATGGTATCCGAGCGATAGGAGTGAAAAAGGATCTGGCCCCTCTGGAAATCAGGTCTTTTGGGGTATGGAATCGGTATCGCAGAGAGTTTCACGGGCTGATAGATGATTTTAGGAAAGTGGGCGGCACCGACCTTCTGGATACGGACCACTTGTCACAATCAATTGAAATGTCCTTGCGCTACCGCCTTGAATATCACGTTAAGAATGGACATTCGAGACAGACCTTTGAGGCGTATCAGGCGGCAATTTCAAAATTTGAATACGCCTACAATCATTATGTTGAACAACACTCTCTGGCTGCAGGTCAGCTGGATTTGACCGGTTTGAGAAAGTCCCTTTCAACGGCAGCTCGCCAGAATCTGCCGAAATCCAGTCGATCGTTTTTTAATCGGGCCTACCCGGATCCGCTCTCTTTACTCAATGCAGTGGACAATCCCATCTATCAGTTGCAGGCAACGCTCCAGTACGAGGGTGGATTTCGTGCCGAAGGAGTGGGTTCTCCTGGCAATGGCTTGAGAAATCCGCTAACAAAAAATTCCCTGAGGGGTTTCTGTGCCGATCCTGTGACTCAAAAGCAGGTTGGTATTGTGGCTTCCGTGGAAAAAGGCGGAAAAGAAACGGATCACTACATCTCGGTAAAAACCTATGAACGCCTCCAGCATTACATTGAAGGCCATGAGCTTCTTGAGAGTCGCTACTCGGCTTATATTCGCGCGATCAATGCTGCCGCCAAAAAGACCGGGCAGTTTAGCTATGGAAGAGGGACGCATGGTCTCAAACACAACTTTGCCCAGGAAAGGTACCTGGAGTGTGTTGAGTACGGATATCGACACGAGGAAGCGCTGCAGCAGGTATCGCTCGAAACAGGGCACTTCCGGTTGAAAGAAACGCTGACCTATACCCGGGGGTAAGTATGGATGAATCATTGACGGCACTCACCGGAATCGGTGAACACGACCGGAAAAAAGTTCTGTCCTGGCTGGCAACATTGCCGGAGGTTGAAATCCTGGCGATTTTCCAGTCCGGGGTAAAACTCTCCTTTCAGTTCAAGAATGCCCAATCCGAGTTGCCTGGACGTGCTTTGAAATACGCTGCGTTGGTTGTTGCTGCCCGACGGGCTGGTTGGGACACCGTCCGAGGCAAGGGGTATCGCGTGGCTTCAATACGGCAATTCGACGACTTTTCACACCTGAGGAAATCCAAAGCTGCAGAGTTGATGAGAAAAGGTCGTCGCCCGGTATTGAAGAAAAAAGTGCTGGCACATTGGGGAGAAATCGTCGAGTTGAGGCACGAAGGAGCAGGCTTCAGGGCTGTTGCCAGCTATCTTGGCCATGAACGAAGGCTTAAGGTTTCAGCGTCATACCTGGCGAAACTGTGGGGTGAAATCGAAAATGATTAATTTTTCACATAAAAATATCCGGATCGATGCACAAGTGGAGGTAAACGAGGTTGAGTTCAGGGATGCGTTCAATACGAGAAGATCAAGGACCGAGCGACATACAATGGTCTCCGCGGAGTTTTTTGATTTTGTTCTGACCGACAGGGATTTTTCCGATCTGGTTTTTGTAAAGTCAGCTATCCAGTTTTATCTGCAAAAATACTGGAGATCTTTTTCGAAAAAAGGCGTTTCAAATATCAAATTTGAGAAGTATTTGACGAAAGAGGGGTATCAACAGGAGCTATGGTTCGTCGCCAGACAAAAAAACAATGAAAATTATCTTCAAGTTTTTTTCAGGGATGCCGCCAGGCAAATTGAGGATTGTGTTTATCTTGATGGTCACGAAATTGTGATGCTTGATATCGCCCTGGGTAAGGCATTAAACCTCGTATCGCCAATACCTGCTAACCGGGACTGGCAGTCTGGAGTTATCTGATGAAGACAGTTGCATTGCTTGGGCCTTCAACTGATGCTGAGCCGATTTCTATTGATGAGGCTCTCTATTTGCGGGAAATCAAACCGGTTGAATTCGAACAGCTGGTCTTTTATTCGCCAACAAACTTCCTCCAGGTGACACCTGTTTACCGTAAATACAGAAAAAGCAGTTTTTCTTATTTGCCGGGATCTGGACGCGGGCATGGCATGGGCTCAAAGGGGGTCGGGCATGAACTTGTCCAGGCGGAGCTATGTAACGCAAAACAGCTAGAGATTGAAATCGTGCACTCCTTCCCATATCAGCCACGGTCTTCGACAAGGCATACGCTTCTCATCGATTCAGCGGATGATGAGGTGGAGTTTAAATGCCCAATTGTTCCCGGAAGAAATTATTTCACAGACGTTGTGCTTTATCTAAATCCAGCATCAGATCTTTATGAAGAATGCAGCGGTATTTTCAGAATTGAAGTCGTCGCTACGAAAGGGACCCATGCGGCAAAAAGACAGGCCATGCAGGAACTCGGGTATTTCTGCGTAGATTTTAAACTCTGGAAGGGCTGGCATGTCCCCAAAAATGAAAACCCGTCGGCAGGGAAAATCAAATGGCTCCGCAAGGCCATCCGGGGAGCATTTAGAAAATCCGTATTGCGGGTGAAGCAGCAGACTCCTGAGCCGGCGATTGGTTTGTCATTTTTGTGGGTGTGATGGGCCGGGCCAAGCGTAAATCATGCGAAAGTCCGTAATGTACTTTGGTTGCGAATTTTGTTGTCTGTCCCTGATGGCCTGTAAGCATCCGGAAGCATGAAAGGCTTGATCTGTCGGGCTCAAAGCTTACCTGTCCTCAATGTCCTGATCAAAGTACTCCTCCACCGTTGACCAGAAAGAACCGTATTCGTAGCCAGGCAGCAGAAGGCTACCCACGGTCAGGAACAAAAGGGTTACGACAATTAAAACCAGAGTAATTGGGCCAAGGCTGCCCATCTATGCCTCCATATAGCTATTCGTCAAAAAGGATTGACAGCGGTCGGAACCGACTCGGTTCCGACCGCTCCCCCCTCCGTAGCATCACAAAAGATGCCAGGAAACGATAATTTGTATTCAGGTGTGCCTAGCAACAATTCTGCCAGACTTTAAGTTGTTGATATTTAAGGATTTGTATTGGTGTGTCCGAGTATCTACGTAAAATTATTGGCGTAAAAATAAATAATTTTATACACTGTGCTGTGCGATTTCTTCTTCGGAGGGTAAAAATGACCAGAATCCTGTTTGCCTGGGTCGGTATGCACGACATCAAGGCCTCACGCGATGACAACAGCGACAACCTGGGTCCGATTGCCCGGGTTGCCCTTGAAGGCGAATACGAGCGTCTGGTTCTGCTCAACAATTACGGGGATGAAGAGAATGTTCCCGCCTACGTTGACTGGCTCAAAGAAAAAACGACCGCCCGGATCGAGCTGGTGCCGGCCAGCCTTCCCAGTCCCATCGATTTTGCGGCCATCTATGTTGCCGCAAAGACCCAGGTTGAAAAAGCCCTCAAAGCTGTGCGGGGTCAGGCTGTTCCCGTCTTCCACCTGAGTCCCGGTACGCCGGCCATGCAGGCGGTCTGGATCATGCTCGGCAAAGGGCCTTTCGCCGAGGCGGAACTGATCCAGTCGTCTCAGCAGCAGGGCGTGCAGCAGGTGGAGATGCCCTTCAATATCTTTACCGAGTTCATCCCGGACACAAAAGCCGGTGCCGATCGCCGCCTCATGCACATGAACGTATCCGCCCCGGACTATTCGGGCAGCGGGATCGTCGGACAGTGCAAATCAATGCAGCTGCTGATGTCGCAGGCCCGGCTGGTCGCAGAGCGTGATGTGCCGGTCCTGATCGAGGGGGAGACCGGCACGGGTAAAGAACTGTTCGCACAATTTATTCACTCCTACAGCCAGCGCAGAGAGCGTAAATTTCTTGCGGTCAACTGCGGGGCAATCCCTGCGGATCTGTTCGAGGCCGAATTTTTCGGCTATCAGAAAGGGGCCTTCTCTGGAGCGATCAAGGATCACCCCGGCTACTTCGAGCAGGCGCACGGGGGAACGCTTTTTCTTGATGAGCTTGGCGAGCTGCCGGCCGCTGCCCAGGTCAAGGTGCTGCGTGTACTGAACGATGGCGTTGTGCGCCGTATCGGTGATACCGAAGAGCGCCAGGTCGATGTGCGCATCATCGCCGCCACCAACCGCAACCTGTTAAGCGAGGTGGCGGCCGAACGCTTTCGGGCCGACCTCTTCTACCGCCTGGCCGTGGCAATTCTCAGGCTTCCGCCCCTTCGCGAACGCGAGGGGGATATCCACCTTCTGCTCGAACATATGCTGGGAGAGATCAATGAGAAGCTAAGCAGGGAGCCGGGCTATAAAAAGAAAAAGTTTTCTATAAACGCAAAAAATCTTATGAAGCGGCATGCCTGGCCGGGCAACGCCAGGGAGATGTACAACACGATTTTGCGCATCTGTGTCTGGTGCCAGATAGAAATTATCCAGGAAGAAGATGTCCGCATGGCACTGCTTCCTTCGACATCATCGGGCAAAGATGATATCCTGTCGCGACCCTTGGGGGATGGGTTCAACATCCATGAATTACAAGACTTTTTGACTTTGCATTACACCCAGAGGGCTCTCGATGAAAGCCACGGCAACAAGAGCAAGGCTGCCGCGCTGCTGGGGCTGAACAACTACCAGACCCTGACCAACTGGATCAAAAAATACGACATCAAAACCTGACTGGCACAGCCGTTGCTCAATAAGGGGGCATGAGCGAAGAGATCATGACATCACAGAATTTCGAATTCTTACGTGAGCAGTATCCCGAGCTGGCCGATCTGGGCGGATTTGCCGAGAAGTACCTGCACGACGACCCGGCTAGCGCGGTGGCCAAGCTGCGCCTTTTCGCCGAGCAGCTGGTCGAGCGCATCTACCAGACCCACCAACTGCAAAAACCTTATCAAGCCAAGTTCATCGATCTGCTCACAGGCGGTGCTTTTACCTCAATGGTGCCGCAGGTCATCCTCGACAAGATCCACCTGCTGCGCAAAATCGGCAACCGGGGTGTGCATGGCGAGGTTGTCCCGGTCAAGGATGCGGTGCAGAATCTAAGTGATGCTTTTGATCTGGCTCGCTGGTTTCAGCTCTTTACTGCCAAGGGTGAGCGTCAGGGCTTGCCGACTTTCAAGCCGATCCTTGCAACTCCCGAAGAGAGCAAAGGCAAACTCAAAAAAGAGAAGAAAGCGGCGCTGCAGCAGCTCAAAGTCCAGGAAGAGCGGATGCAGCAACTGCTGGCCGAACTCGAAGAGCAGCGTGCCGCGGTCGAAACCGCCGAGAAAAAAGCTGAAGAACTGGCCGCACTGCTGGCTGCCGGGCAACAGGTCGCCGATGCGCTGGAGTTTGATGAAGAGACCACCCGCCAGCGGTTGATCGATGTTCAGCTGGCCGAAGCCGGTTGGGATGTAGGTGCCAAAGGCGCAAGTACCGCCGAGGTTATTCAGGAAGAAGAGGTCCCCTATCAGCCGACCGACAGCGGTATCGGCTATGCCGATTATGTGCTGCGTGAGGATAATGGCAAGGCGTTGGCGGTGATCGAGGCCAAACGTGCTTCCAAAAGCCCGGAGCAGGGGCGCAAGCAGGCCCAGCTCTACGCCGACGGGATCGAGAAGCAGGAAGGCCAGCGACCGCTGATCTTCTACACCAACGGCTACCAGACCTGGCTGTGGGATGACTCCCTCAACTATCCGCCGCGTCAGGTCTACGGCTTCTATTCCAAAGACAGTCTGCAGTACCTGTTGCAGCAACGCGGGCTGCGCAAGAAACTGACTGATCTGCTGCCGAAACCAGAGATCACCACCCGCCTCTACCAGATCGAAGCGATCAAGCGGGTCTGCGAACGTTTTGACCAAGGCCATCGCATGGGGTTGGTCGTTCAGGCCACCGGCACCGGCAAGACCCGGGTCGCTGTCGCTCTGACCGATCTGCTGATTCAAGCAGGTTGGGTCAAGCGCGTGCTGTTTCTCTGTGACCGGCGTGAGCTGCGCAAGCAGGCCAAAAACGCCTTCGATGATTTCATCGGTGAGCCGACCACCTACGTCTCTCGCCGTACCGCCAACGATCGCACCAAACGGGTCTATTTCGGCACCTACCCGGCGATGCAGAAGATCTTCGAGAGCTTCGATGTCGGTTTCTTCGATCTGATCATCGCCGATGAATCGCACCGCAGTATCTACAACCGCTACCGCGAGCTCTTTCACTATTTCGATTGCCTGCAGGTCGGCCTCACCGCCACCCCGGTCGACTTTATCGCCCGCAACACCTTTGCCCTCTTTGGTTGTGAAGAGCAGAACCCGACCGCCTACTATCCGCTGGAGCAGGCGATCGCCGAAGGCCATCTGGTCCCCTACGAGGTTTTTACCCACACCACCAAGTTTTTGCGCAAGGGGATCAAATACGTCCAGCTGAGCGAGGCGCAGAAAAAACAGCTTGAAGAGGATGGTGAAAATCCCGAGGATTTCGATATTGAGTCGCAGGATGTCGACCGGCAGATCTTCAACAAGGAGACCAACCGGGCGATTCTGCGTAATCTGATGGAGCACGGCATCCGTGAAGCGACCGGTCAGCAACCGGGCAAGACCATCATCTTCGCCCGCAGCCACAAGCACGCCGTGCTGCTTGGCCAGCTGTTTGATGAAATGTATCCGCAGTACGGCGGCGAATTCTGCAAGGTGATCGACAATTACGACCCGCGCGCCGAACAGCTGATCGACGATTTCAAGGCGAATGACGGCAGCAAGGAATTGACCATCGCTATCTCGGTCGACATGCTCGACACCGGTATCGACGTGCCCGAACTGGTCAACCTGGTCTTCGCCAAACCGATCAAATCGAAGGTCAAGTTCTGGCAGATGATCGGGCGCGGCACCCGGCTGTGTAAGGATCTGTTCGGCCCCGATCAAGACAAAAGCAAGTTCCGCATCTTCGACCACTGGGGCAATTTTGAATATTTCGAAGAGGATCGCCCCGAGGCGGAAAAGACCACCGCCAAGCCATTGTTGCAGCAGATCTTCGAGGCGCGGATTGAGCTGGCCGAAGCGGCACTGAAGCAAGCGGATGAAGCGAGCTTCAAATTGGCGGTCGCACTGATCGGTAAAGATCTCAACGCGCTGCCGGATAAAACCATCGCCGTGCGCGAGAAGTGGAAAGAGAAAGCGCTTGTTTCCCGCCCCGAAACCCTCAACCAGTTTGCTCCGGCAACGGTTGTTGTGTTGCGTAACGATATGGCGCCGCTGATGCAGTGGGTCAAGTTGAGCGGCCCTGTCGAAGCCTGGCAGCACGACCTGCTGCTGACAAAAATGCAGCTTGAACTGTTACGCCAGACCGCCAGCTTCAACGACCTGAAAGACCGTCTGCTCGACCGGGTGGCGCAGTTGCAGATGCACCTCAACCCGGTACGTGAGAAGTTTGAAATCATCAAACAGATCAAGAGTACCGATTTCTGGACAGATGTCAGCATCGCCAAGCTGGAAAATATTCGCACCGAGCTGCGCGGCATCATGCACCATCGGGCCAAACTGCCCCCACCGGGCGCTGAACCGAAAACCATCGACATTAGTGACGGAGATATCGAGTTCGAACGGCGCAAGACCAACATCCGCGAAGTCGATATGAGCGTCTACAAGAAGCAGGTCGAAGAGGCGCTGCGCGAGCATTTCGACACAAATGCGACCCTGCAGAAGATCCGCAACGGCCAGCCGGTCAGTGAGTCCGATCTGAACAGCCTCGCTTCGCTGATTCTCACTCAGCATCCGGGGGTCGATATCACCCTGCTCAAAGAGTTTTACGCCGAGGCCCAGCCCCTCGACTTCATTCTGCGCCGCATCATCGGCATGGAGGCCGAGGCGGTCAGTCAGCGTTTTGAGCACTTTGTGCAGAAGTATCCCGGCCTCGACGCCAACCAGACCCTCTTTCTGCGTATGCTCAAGAACCATATCAGCAAATACGGTGCGATTGAGCTCGAACGGCTCTACGAACCGCCCTTTACCCGCTTCGCCAGTGACGGCGTTGACGGTGTTTTCAGTGATGAACGCCAGATCGATGATCTGATCGGCATCTTGGATAGATTTAAACCTCAAGGAGCAACAGCAACCTTATGACCCGCAGTGAGATGACCCATAAAGTCGACGCCCTCTGGACCAACTTCTGGACCGGCGGCATTACCAACCCTCTGACCGTGATCGAGCAGATCTCCTTTCTGATGTTCGCGCGCATGCTCGACATGAACGAGGCCAAGGCCGAAAAGCTGCACAGCCGTACCGGGAAGCCGTTCAAATGCCGCTTCCCCGAGACTGAAGAGGGGCAGGCGCTGCGCTGGCACCGCTTTAAGAATCTCTCCGCCGAGCAGATGCTGCCCCATATCCGCGACAAAGTCTTTCCGCACTTTAAAACCGTCTCGGTCGATGGCGCCAAGTTCGGCGAGTACATGAAAGACGCCCAGCTGATGATCCAGAAAGGGTCGCTGCTGGTGCAGGCGGTCAATATGATCGACGAGCTGCCGCTGGATAAGGGTGATACCAAGGGCGATCTCTATGAATACCTGCTCGGCAAACTGACCACCGCGGGTATTCAGGGCCAGTTCCGCACCCCGCGCCACATCATCAAGCTGATGGTCGAGCTGATGGACCCCAGTTTAGAGGCGGGCGAAACTCTCTGCGACCCGGCCTGCGGCACCGCCGGGTTCCTGGTTGAAACCATGCACTACCTGCAGAAGAAATACAGCTCGCCCGAAGGAACCTTTAAGGGCGACGACGGCAGCACCATTTACTCCGGTGATCTGATGGATGACTACCGCCAGCATGTGCAGAGCGGCCTGCTGCACGGTTTCGATTTTGACGTCACCATGCTGCGCATCGCCGCCATGAACCTGATTCTGCACGGCATCGAAGCACCCGATATCCACTACCAGGACACCATGAGCGGTAGCTTTGCCGACCGCTTTCCACAGCATTCCAAAGAAGCCTTCAACGTCATCCTCGCCAATCCGCCCTTCAAAGGCAGCCTCGACTATGAGGATGTCGACAGCGGCCTGCTCAGTAAGGTCAAGACCAAAAAGACCGAACTGCTGTTTGTCGTGCGGATTCTGCAGATGCTCAAAAACGGCGGCCGCTCGGCGACCATCGTCCCCGACGGGGTGTTGTTCGGCAGCAGCAAGGCCCATGTCGCCCTGCGCCAGATGCTGGTCGATCACAACCAGTTAGAGGCGATCATCTCTCTGCCGTCCGGGGTGTTCAAACCCTACGCCGGGGTTTCGACCGCGATTCTGGTCTTCACCAAGGGTGGCGAGACCCGCGATGTGTTCTTTTATGATGTGAAGGCGGATGGGTTCAGTTTGGACGACAAGCGCAACCCGATTGACGCCAATGATCTGCCCGACTGTCTGGATCGGTTCAAGAAGCGTGATCCGAAGCAGGATACTGACCGCACCGCTAAAGCTTTTTTTGTGCCGGTGGATGAGATTCGCAAGAACAAGTATGACCTGTCGTTGAATCGTTATAAGGAGGAGGTTTACGAAGAGGTTGCGTATGAAGAGCCGCAGGTGATTCTGGGGCAACTGCGTGAACTGGAGCAGGAGATTCTGCGGGACCTGGATGAGCTGGAGGGGATGTTGGGATAATGGAATTTGTCCGACTTGAAAGCGTTGCACATATCAACCCTCGTTGTCCGCGTGAACTTGACGAAACTCAGTCTGTTTCTTTTCTGGCAATGGCTTCTGTTTCCGAAGAGGGGCAGGTTCTTGACGAGGAAACGCGTACTCTCGCTGACACCAAAAAAGGTTATACCTATTTTGAGCGTGGTGATGTGTTGCTTGCGAAAATCACACCCTGCTTTGAAAACGGCAAGGCTGCTTATCTTGGTAACTTTAAGCATCAGATCGGATTTGGATCGACAGAGTTTCATGTGATTCGACCGATTGATGGCAAGCTCGATCCTAAATATCTTTTCTATTTGGTATGGAATGATCAATTCCGCTTTTATGGGCAAAAGTCCATGACCGGTGCTGCTGGTCAGAAGCGGGTTTCGGCAGATTTTTTAAAATCGTTTGAAATCCCTCTCCCCCCACTCCCCGAACAGCGCCGCATCGCCGCCATCCTCGACAAGGCCGACGCCATCCGCCGCAAACGGCAGCAAGCCCTCCGCCTGACCGAAGACTTCCTCCGCTCCGTCTTCCTCGACATGTTCGGCGACCCGGTTTTGAATCCGAAGGGGTTTGATAAGCAACCATTGGGGGAGCTCATCAAGCTGAAAAGTGGTGAATTTTTACCAGCAAAATCTATGAATCCCCATGGTGTATATCCTGTTTATGGTGGTAATGGGATCAATGGCAAGCACTCGGAATATATGTTTGAAAATGCGACCATCGTGCTTGGCAGGGTTGGTGTCTATTGCGGCTCAGTTCATGTGACAAGTGGGAAATCATGGATCACTGACAATGCCCTTGCCGTTTCTGATATATCAGACAAATTGTGTTTTCGTTATCTAGCCGAGGCATTGAAGTTCGCCAATTTAAATCAATATTCCAGTCAGTCTGGGCAACCGCTAATATCTGGCAATCGAATCTATCCGGTTAAAATCATTGTGCCGCCGGAAGGACTTCAGAGGAAGTTCTCTATAATTTTTGAAAAACACTTGAAGCTAAATAAACAAGTTGACCATATGGTTGATCCTCAGAATGAACTTTTCAACTCCCTCATCCAACGCGCCTTTCGGGGAGAACTTTAAGTATGTGTGACAGGGTTGCCATTTATCTATCCGCCAATGATGTAAAACTTGGTTGTTGAGTTTATCGGAGGGGCCATGACTCTATTTCCAATAAAAACAATTACAATCACCTTGCCAGTTTTAATGTCCAAAGACGTAAAGGTTGGAGCGAATAGAGTCCGGCAGTATGCTTTTCTGGCTCAACAGGTAGAAGCAGATTTCTTTGATGCCGAGGCTGATGGTTGGTGGCTACTGAAAACAAACCTGTCAGAACCTTACAACCTGATATTTATCCGTAAGCCCAAAAAGAGAAAAACGGACTCTCCTGGACCTGTTTGTCTCGAACTGGGCAAACCTTGTGGCCTGGAAAAAATCGATTCCGACACTTCCTTCAGGTGGATTAAACATCCTGCCCTTGAAAGCGGAGGTGCGCCCACAGAAATTGTTAGCAGTTGGGCAAATCAGTTTATATTCAAGGAAGACAAACCTGAGATTGGGCAGTTTGGATTACGCACTCCTCAACTGGGGGCTCTTCACGCAATATCCGCCTATTTTTCAACTGTGCAGAGCAAGGAACCTGCAACTGTGGTTTTACCGACGGGGACTGGCAAAACGGAAACCATGTTAGCCACCCTGGTGTATAGGCAGATTCCGAAACTCCTGGTTATTGTCCCCTCAAAGGCCTTGCGGGAGCAGATAGCGAACAAGTTTCTTACCTTTGGCGTTCTGCCGCAACTTGGGGTTGTGCCTGACAGTATTGCTAAACCTTGCGTTTCAATTATTAACAAAGGCATCCGTTCAGTTGATGAGGCAAAGGCCCTTCTCTTGGAATCGAATGTCCTGGTCGCAACTGCCCAGATTCTAAATTCGAGTGACCCTGCTGCGGTAGATTGCTTATGTGAAGGTTTGACAGATCTTTTTATCGACGAAGCACATCACATCACCGCCAAAACCTGGTCAGATATCAGGGACCGATTTGTGAGTAAAAGAATCGTTCAGTTTACCGCGACTCCTTTTCGCAATGATGGGAACGCCTTGGGTGGACGGGTTATTTTCAATTATTCGATGGGAGAGGCTCAGGCTGCTGGATATTTTCGACCGATCAACTTGCTCCCGGTTGAAGAGTATTTTGTCGGCGAGGAAGACCGCGCTATTGCCGAAAAAGCAATACTGCAACTCAGAAAAGATCTTGAGGTGGGGCACGATCATCTGATGATGGCCAGGGCGAGGTCTAAGCCACGTGCAGAGCAATTGCTCCCGCTCTATCAGGAGCTGGCAAATGATCTGAACCCTGTACTTGTTCACTCTGGCATAGGCGCGGTGGCCAACAGAGAAGCTCTCAACACGTTGTTTGCCAAACAATCGCGAATCGTGATCTGCGTAGATATGTTAGGTGAAGGGTTTGATCTACCCAATTTGAAAATTGCGGCAATTCACGATATCCATAAAAGTTTGGCCATCACTCTTCAATTCATAGGTCGCTTCACCAGAACAAGTGAGAATGTGGCGGATGCTTCTGTTGTTGTAAATGTTGCCGATCCCTCAGCCGAAACCGGACTGCAGCATTTGTACGCCCAAGGAGCGGACTGGGATCAGGTGTTGCGACGCTTGGCAGAAGAAAGGATTACCCGAGAAATCCGATTGCAGGAGGTCGTAGACCACCTGAAGAGTAAGGGGGATCTTCACAGTCAGTTGTCTATTTGGAACCTACGCCCGTCGTTTTCAACCGTTTTATTCAAAACAACCTGTAGAAAATGGACCCCGGAAAATTTCGAGAAGATTCTTCCAAAGGGGATTGCGCATTGGTTTGCTATCAGCGAGGAAGAAAATTTACTTGTTCTGCTTGCTGTTCAAAATGTGCCCGTCAAATGGGGGAAGTTCAAAGACCTTAACGACAATCTGTACAAACTGTTGATTGTCCATTGGGACGAACAGCGATCTGGACTGTTTGTTTACTCGAATGATTATAAGTGGATCAGCATCGAGAAGTTGGCCAAAGCATTATGTGATGAGCAATGCGAGCTACTGTCAGGGCCGAAGGTCTTTAACGTGTTTAACGGCTTGCATTATCCGCTGGTTCGTAACCTCGGTGCCTCACAGGTTGGTGCAATCAGCTTCACCCAGTATTTCGGTACCAATGTTACCGAAGGATTGTCCAAGATAGAGGAGGCAGAGTCTTATTTGAGCAATCTCGCCGGACTCGGTTATGACAATGGCGAAAAGGTTGTTTGGGGCTGCTCGCAAAAGAAAGGGAAGGTCTGGTCCGTCAACAGCGGTTCAATCTCAGATTGGGCCGATTGGGCAAAATTGGCTTGGGACAAGGTGACCGCTGGAGGCGATGAAGAGGAGAATATCACTCGAAATTTCCTGCGGCCTAAACGGATTGATACTCCCTATGAGGAACATGCGATTGGAGTCCTCTGGGGAGAGCACATTCAATCGGACCCTGAGGATCGTGTATATCTTCTTTTTGATGATGTCGAGGTCCCCTTGTACCTGGTTGATCTCAAAATGCTGGGACTGATCGCTGAAAAAACATATGGAATCTCCGTTTGCACTGATGATTTTGAATCCGTCTACGAGTTCACAATAGACAAGGAAATCCCTGAAGGATTTGGTTATAAGTTGGTTTCTGGGAAATCGGTGATGGTCAAACGTGGTAATCGGGCACCAATTCCGATCGAGGATAATTTGCGGCAGGACCCTTGGATCATCCAATATGTGAATGGATCATATTCCTATAATTGTTTCCTGATTGAACTACCCCATGATGCGGACGATTATGATGTAGATCGGATCGAATGCTGGGATTGGACAGGTGTAAATATCCGAAAGGAGTCGATGGGGAAAGAAGGAGATAGAACCACTGTCCAGTGGCGATCCTACGAAGAAATTCAAAATCAATATGATGTAGTGATCAATGATGACGGCTCTGGAGAAGCTGCAGACCTGATTGGGCTGAAGGTGGTTGATGATCAGATCTTTTTGGGACTGATTCATTGTAAGTATTCCGGCGGAGATGCTCCAGGTGCTCGTGTTGGAGATTTGTACGAGGTTTGTGGCCAGGCTCAGAAATCAATACAGTGGAAACATTTGGGGCTCCCCCGCCTTTACAATCATTTAAGACATCGTGAGAAAATCTGGAAGGAGAGTAACGCCAGCCGTTTCCTCAAGGGAGCATTGTCCGACCTTGCGAACATTAAACGCAGGGCGCGTACTGCACCAGTCCGTTTGCAGGTGTACGTTGTGCAACCTGGCTTGAAAAAGGGTGAGATTACACCACAGATGTTGAAGATTCTCGCAGGAACGGATCTTTATTTACAAAAGACTGCGCAAGCAGAATTTGTGGTAGTAGGGTCCACATAGAGGAAATATGGTATTGCCACTAGAATAAATTGAATTTTAGGAGAAAATATCTCTCTTGGTTGTGGCTATTCCTCATGTTTGTGCTATTGTGATCCTGTGAAGAGAAAATATCTCTCAAGGAGGCAAAATATGCTCATCAATTTCACCCTCGAAAATTGGCGTTCGTTTCGTAAACCAGCGACCTTCAGCATGGTGGCAAGTCGCGAGAAGCAACATGGGGAGCGTCTTGCGCGTGTCGAGCGTTATAAGCTGCGGTTGCTGCCGGTCGCGGCGATCTACGGTGGCAATGCTTCGGGTAAAACCAACTTTTTTGCTGCTCTCAACTTTGCCCGCAACCTGATTGTGCGCGGCACCCGCCCGGATGAGTTGATCCCGGTCGAAACCTTTCGGCTGGATGCAAAATCGGGGCAGAAGGCAACGCGTTTTAATTTTGAGTTGCTGGTTGGTGACAGCATTTATGAATACGATTTTGCCGTCAATCAGGAACGGGTCGTTGAAGAGCGCCTGGTTGAGGTGCGCCCCACCACCGAAAAAGAACTGTTCGCCCGCAATCTGGATGAGATCCGCTTTGATCCTGCCTTGAACAAGGACCAGTTCCTTCATTTCGCCTTCAAGGGCACCCGTGAAAACCAGCTCTTTTTGACCAATGCCGTGCAGCAGAAAGTCGAAACCTTCAAGCCGGTTTATGACTGGTTCAAGGATAATCTGGTGCTGGTGGCCCCGGACTCTCGCTTCGAGCCTTTTGAGCAATTTCTGCAGGAGGATAGTCCGCTCTACAGCACGATGAAAAAATCGTTGGAGTTGCTCGATACCGGAGTCGCCGAACTGGGTGGAGAGGAAACCAGTTTTGACAGCCTGCCCCTGCCGGAGTCGTTGAGAAATCAATTGCGTTCAGAGTTGAAAGAAGGGCAAAGACTGCGGATCATGTCTCCGGACCATGAGCGGTTTGTGTTTACCCGCAAGGATGGTGAGATTGTTGCCAAAAAGTTGGTGACCTATCACCAAAATTCTGGTGGGGAGCTGGTCAAGTTTGAAATGGCTCAGGAGTCTGACGGAACGCAGCGTGTTATAGACCTGTTGCCGGCGTTTCTTGAAGTTTCCGCAAAGAATTCGGCGAAAGTCTATGTGATCGACGAGGTTGATCGCAGCTTGCATACCCTGTTGACCCAACAGTTGCTTCAGGGTTATCTGGATGCCTGCTCCCCCGAAAACCGTTCCCAACTTCTGCTGACCACCCATGACGTGCTGCTGATGGATCAGGATCTTTTGCGCCGGGACGAGATGTGGGTTGCCGAACGGGATGCCGGGGGTGGCTCCTCGCTCCTTTCTTTCAGCGAGTACAAGGATGTGCGCAACGACAAGGATATCCGCAAGAGTTACCTGCAAGGGCGGCTTGGTGGTGTGCCACGACTGCTGATTTCAGGGGCGCTGGCGAATGGCGAGCTGGAACCGTTTGAGAAGGAGGCAGCCGTTGGCGAGGCGTAAATTTTCGCGCCCTCTTGGTGAGCGGCGCTATAAGAAACTGTTTGTGCTTGCTACCGAAGGGGCGGAGACCGAACCGCGCTACTTCAAGATGTTTCAAGGAGACGGAAGCGTCGTTCACGTTCATCCTTTAAAAGGTAAAAACCGGAGTGCCCCGCCGCAGGTCCTGAGGCGCATGGATGCCTATCTCAGAAAAGAGGGGCTGCGTCCTGAAGATGAAGCCTGGCTGGTGGTCGATACTGATCAATGGACCGAGGAACAACTTCGGCAGTTGCATCAGTGGAGTCAGTCAAAAGCAAACTATGGCCTGGCGGTCAGTAATCCCCAGTTTGAATTCTGGTTGTTACTGCATTTTGAAGATGGCAACGGCGTAGGCACTTCGCGGGAATGCGTTGCCCGACTTAAACGACAACTACCCGAATATCAAAAGGGAGCTGTTGATGTGAAGCAGTTCGCCGACAGGGTTGCCGAAGCCATAGAGCGTGCCCATCGCCGGGATACCCCGCCCTGTGGGGACTGGCCCCGCACAACCGGGACAACAGTTTATCGGTTGGTGCAGAGTCTGATGGCCAATTGCTGACAATGCCGGGTTGAGGCAACTACCGAGGAATACTCGGTGATTCAACGCGCAGGGAAGGACGAACTGTTGTAAGAAATGCAACAGTTCAAAATGAGGGAGAACTCTGACCATGACCGACAAGGTTGTCATCTATCAATCCGCTGACGGTGAAGCATCGCTTGATGTGCGCCTGGAGCAGGAGTCTGTTTGGCTGGACCAAGAGCAGATGGCCGAATTGTTTGGCCGGGAGCGTTCTGTTATCACCAAGCACCTGCGTAATGTTTTTAAAGAAGGTGAACTGGAGGAAGATTCAGTACGTGCAAAATATGCACATACTGCCCCGGATGGCAAAACCTACCAGACCCAATTTTATAATCTCGATGTCATCATCTCGGTCGGCTACCGGGTCAAATCGAAGCGTGGTGTTCAGTTTCGTCAATGGGCGACCCGGGTTTTGCGTGACCACCTGGTAAAAGGCTACACCATCAACCAGCAACGCCTGACTGAGCAGGCCGAAAAACTGGCCGAGATGCAGCGGGCGATGGAGTTGCTGAGTCGAACTCTTTCCAATCAGGAAATGGTTGACGATACGGGCAAAGAGGTGCTGCAGGTCATCACCGATTACGCCTACGCCCTCAACCTGCTCGACCGTTACGATCACGGCACGCTGAAGATTGAACAGACCAGCGGCAGCGCAGATTTTATCCTCGACTATGAAAGTGCTAGCCGTATCGTCCAATCAATGAAAGGTGATTTCGACGGCCTGTTCGGCATCGAAAAGGATCAGGGTTTTAAAAGCGCCCTCGGCACCATATACCAGACCTTTGACGGAAAAGAACTCTACCCAAGTGCCGAAGAAAAAGCC
>JAJRQB010000024.1 GCA_024280485.1 Deltaproteobacteria bacterium | reverse complement strand
GTCACACATTGCCGCAGCGCTTGGTTCCCACCTGATTGAACGCGGCGTTCGAGTGAAATGGTTCTCTGCATGCGAACTTGTACAGCAACTGCAAAAAGCCAAAAAAGAACTGGACCTGATGGCCTGCATGACGCGACTAGATAAATATCCGGTGATAATCATTGATGATATCGGTTACGTCAAAAAGAGCGATGGGGAAACGCAGGTCCTCTTTGAGTTCATTGCCCATCGCTATGAAAGCGGCAGCCTGATCGTCACATCCAACCAACCGTTCAGCCAGTGGGATCAAATCTTTCCCGACGTATTAATGACCGTGGCTGCGGTCGATCGAATCATACATCACGCCAGCATTATCGAAATCGAAGGAGAGAGTTATCGAAAAAAACAACATCTGAAAAAATAACGAAACTCAACCGGCCATCTTAATTGTCGTCAAACCGGACAAGATAGTTGACGCGAGTCACCCTAATTGATTAACAAATAAACAAAAGTGATTGTTTTTACAGAAGAAATGAAAAGCCCGGCTCTTCAGAAATGAAGAAACCGGGCTTAGTTGAAACGGGGTATTGGGGGGTTTAGATAGTTATTCTTGTTCTTTACTCTTGTCTTCTTTTGGGCGACCACCACTGCTTCGCACCTCGGCCGGAAGAGCTTTCCATATTTTGTCAAAGGTGGTGTCTTCCAAGCCTTTGTGCCCAGCCTTACGAAGCTTTTCAGACATCTCCTTGCGAGTGGTCTTATTGCCTTCTGGAATTTTTGCTGCAATCAATCCAGCCGTCACTGCCGCCTTGATAGAAGCGTTCCACTTATCTCGTTCGACCTTGAGACGCTCAAAGTCCCGCTTAGCATTTCCACTAAGCTCATCATCAGCATCATCAGCATCAGCATCAGCATCAGCACCGACAGCATCAATTTCGGCTTCTGGCTTTTCTGAATCCTCAGGCACGCAGACCCTAGAGTAAAAATCATCCGGGATTGGGATTCCAACCTTATGAGCCCACAGAATTATCTCCTTCAAGGCACCAGAGGCATTTTGAAAAGAGTACCCCCACTCGCCTTCATGTTCGACCCTGAAGTCACCGTATGAATTATCCGTATAAGCTATCTCGTTATCACTGAAAGCCTTCATCATTCGCATAGTAATGGCATGCTTTTGTGCATCTATGGTCTCAGAAAAAATCATTTGTATTTTGGATTTTTCTTGTAGGCAGAAAAATACAAGCAGGTCTCTGGCCTTATCCATATTGATATCAGATGCTAAAAACAAACCGTCAGCGTCAACCGTAAGTACTGAATAATCGAACATCTTACTTTTCTCCGTTTCCAATAAATTTAGAATTCATTCTCTCGACAACACCAGCAGTATGAGCCTCAGATAGATGTGCATACCGCTTAACCATCTGTAAAGTTTTGTGTCCCAAGACCTCTGCTATTTCAGCCAGAGTGGCACCGCTCATTGCCAGGTAGATGCTGCGGTGTGACGTAGATCGTGAAAGCGGAAATCTTCAATCTTTGCGTTGCTGACGGCCAGATCGAAACCGGCCCGCATATTGATTGGCTTCTCTGGATCGGTACCGGGGAATACAAGTTGACTGTCCATTCTGCGAACCTTGGACAGTTCAGATAATACTTGATGGGCCAGCCCGACAATCGGCACAGCGCGGCGTTCGCCGTTCTTGGTTTCGTGTAGGGTCAAGCGTGAGTGGCTTAGGTCGATATCTTTCCATTTGAGGTTGAGGATTTCTCCCTGTCTCATTCCGGTAGAGATCGCTAAAACAACGATAGGGTAGAGGGCTTTGCTCCTGCTGGTCTGGCAGGCGGCAAGTAGTTTGTCGCGCTCCTCGGTGTCAAGGAAACGGACACGGCCTCTCGGCTCAGTGGGCTTCTTTACTCGACTGAAAGGATTGATTTCTAGCCATTCCCATTCCTTGACAGCAAGATTGACAGCATGAGACATGCTGGTCATGTATCTGGCGACCGTTGCTGGGCTGCGCTTCTTGCCTGCTGAGATTTCTTCAGACAGGAGATAGTCCCGACATTGAGAGATTAGGGCGGGGTTTAGTTCCGAAAGCATTCGGCAGCCGATTTGGTTTCTCCACCAATCCAAATGTGTTTTCTTGTTTTTAAGGTTCTTGGGATCAATGGCTAGAACAAGTTTTTCGTAACGGTCAATTAGGTCGGAAAGCGTGTGTTTCTTGGCTTCTGCTTTAGAGAAGTGCCTGTTGTTTCGGATATCCGATTCTGTATCTTGAATCCATTTTCTTGCATCAGTTTTCCGCTCAAAGGTCGCTGACTGCGGTGGGTAACCCTTGAGGCGAACCAGTGCTCGGTATTTGATTTTTCCCATAGCAGTTTTGCGTTCCTGAATAACGGCCATAGTTCACCTTGTTGTGTTTGTTGGTCAGTTGTGTTGGTGTTTTGAGAGCGAGTGTACCATGAGTGTACCAGGAAGGGGATGCGAAAAATCAAAGGGCGCAGCCGCTTTTGGCTAAGCCCCTGACTTTATTGAATGGCGGAGGCAGATGAGAATCGAACTCACCTGGGACGGGATGCGCCCCACATCGGTTTTGAAGACCGTGAGTGTCACCAGAGCACTTGCTGCCTCCAGAAATCTATTTATTCAGGGACGGATAATCCGCCCGGCGTTCAACTGGGCTTCGGCGATCTCCAGCATATTAGTGACCCGTCCAACCTGCAAGTTTTCTTTTATTTTGTAGAATTCGAGGCAGAGTCCGCAGGATGCGATGTCGATACCACGGCAAGCAAGTTTTTCTAAGATCTCAACGGTTTCAGCCCCATTGCAGACGAGTTTGACTCCGCTATTCACGAAGTAGATGTTGTCGGGGATCTCAATGGTGTCGAGCAGGGTGATCAGAAAATTTTTGAGGAGAAGTCGACCGAGTTCTTCATCCCCTTCGCCCATCTTATCGCTGGCACAGACAAGAACTGTGCTGCCGTTGGCTTGCGATTTGTCTGCGGCGGTTTCTAGCGGCTGGCCAGGGGTCAGAGTCAAGCTGGTGAAGCCATCTCCACTCTTCTCTTTTATATCGAAACCGCTATTTTTAGCCAGACGGCTAACATTTTCATAGGCGACTTCGTCTGCAAGGAGAACTTCCAATGTTTGTTGTGAGTCCGCAAGCATCGCTTTACGTACTTCAATTACCGGTTGTGGACATTGTAAGTTGCGGCAATCTATCTGTTTCATGCTCATTTCCTGTGTTTGAATCTGACTATTTAATGGTGACGCTGAGCTTCAGCTTATTACTTCTGTTCTTACCAGTTTAACAAGGGTCTCGACATGCGCGGTCTGAGGGAACATGTCGACCGGTTGAACGCGTTCAATCTGGTAGCCTTGAGCTGTTATAATGGCAAGGTCTTGAGCCAGACTGCTCGGTTCGCAGGACATATAGATAATCTGTTGTGGCTGAAGTTCACCCAGGGCGAGCAGCACTTCTTTGTCGCAACCCTTGCGCGGCGGGTTGAGACAGGCCAGCGCCAGGCGTGGCAACTCTCCCGCCAGTTTCTCTAATTCTTCCATCGCGTCACCGGCGCGGAACACACAATTTTTAAGTTCATTCAGTTCGGCATTGGCGCGTGCATTTCTTACCGCATCGGCGACGACTTCGATGCCGAAGACCTGCCCGGCATCCTGGGCCAGATGCAGGCTGATGCCACCGACCCCGCAGTAGAGGTCGAGCGCCGACTGGCTACTGTCCAGTTTTGCCCAGTCACGAATCATGCGGTAGACCTGGGCGGCCTGCTGGTGGTTGACCTGGAAGAATGAGGTTGGCCCGATGCGTAGGCGGATGTCCCCGACCCGGTCGAACAGGTCGGGATTGCCGTGGAGTTTGTAGGTTTCGCCACCAACAACCACGTTGCCGCCTGAAGAGTTGATGTTCTGGTGTACGGCGGTCACCTCGGGGACCTTGCGCTGCAGCCATTTGCCGAGTTTAGGCAGAAAACGCAGATCCTTCTCGCGGGTTACAAAAGTGACCATCGCCTTGCCGCTGTGGGGGGAGACCCTTATCAGCAGGTAGCGGAGCAGCCCGCGTTGATGCTTCGGGTTGTAGACAGGGACCTTCTGACGTTGGATCTCGTCGGCGACGACCTTGACGATTCGGTTGATCAGTGGATGGTGTAGCGGGCAATCCTCGATCCCGACCACATCATGACTGCCGCGCCGATAGAGTCCAATGTTGAGAGCGTTGCGTTCACGCGCCACGACCAGTTTGCAGGTCGTGCGGTAGCCCAGGGTGGGTTCGGCGGCCAGAGTCTCTTCGACCTGAATATCAGTCAAGCCATTGTCGTTTAATGCATCTATGACGCGCTGGCGCTTGAACTCGAGTTGCCCCTTATCGCTCATATTGATCAGCGGACAGCCGAGGCAGTCTTTGTCACAACTGCAAGGTGAAGCTGCGCGGCGTTGCGGGATGCGGCGCAGCACCTTGTGAAGGTGAGCGGCAATTCGATTTTGACCGCGATGCTCAATAGCGGCGAGGACAATTTCTTTTGGGTAGGCACCGGGGACCGAGACCGTTTGCCCCTGGTAACGGCCTTGCCCGACGCCGTCCTGATCGAGCTGATCGATGCTGATTTTTATGATTTCTTTAACAGCTTTTGGCTTCTGAACTTTTCTCATCTATATAATCTCTTGAATTGTTGAATCCTGGACTCTCGATAGCCTGACAGGTTTCTGCTAATTTGTTTGCGCAGATTACTCTCGGTATGGCGGCCTGTCAAACACCGCTGAAACCTTGATTGAACAAGTCGTTCAGAGTAAACTCACTTCTTCGTATCTGGCGTCAATTTGCAAGCGTTCTGAAGGGTCAAGAGTGTGGAAGTGAAAACCAGACAAATCAAGCTCGGTGATCTCAACATCGGCGGCGGTGCGCCGGTCGCTGTGCAGTCGATGTGCAATACCGATACCCGTGATACTTCGGCGACTCTGGCCCAGATCGGCCGCCTGGCTGAAGTTGGTTGTGAGATTGTTCGTTGCGCGGTACCCGATATGGACGCGGCTGTAAACCTCGGGTCGATTGTAGAAGGTTGCCCGATGCCACTGGTGGCCGATATTCACTTCGATTACCGCTTGGCTTTGACTGCTATTGAGCAGGGTGTGGCTGGATTGCGCTTGAATCCGGGGAATATCGGTGAGCGCTGGAAAGTTGAAGAGGTGGTTAAGGCCTGTGCTGAACGCAATGTGCCGATTCGCATTGGAGTCAATGGCGGCTCGTTGGAGAAAAAACTGCTGGCGAAGTATGGACACCCCACCGCTGAAGCGATGGTTGAGAGCGCTCTCGGGCATATTCGTGTTCTTGAAGAGTTGAACTACCGGGAAATAAAAGTCAGCCTCAAGGCCTCGGATATTCATCGCACTGTTGAGGCTTATCGACTGCTGGCCAAACAGGTCGATTATCCGCTGCATATCGGCATTACTGAGGCGGGAACCACCTGGGCCGGTACGATCAAAAGTGCGGTCGGGCTCGGCACCCTGCTGTATGACGGGCTTGGTGACACTTTGCGCGTTTCGCTGACTGGTGATCCGGTCGAGGAGGTTCGGGTCGGGTTCGAGATCTTGAAGAGCCTGGGCCTACGCCAGCGCGGTCCGATCTTTATCAGTTGTCCGACCTGTGGCCGTTGTCAGGTCAATCTGATTGAAGTCGCCGAAGAGGTCGAACAGCGCTTGCATGATCTGCCGGTGCCATTGACGATTGCGGTGATGGGCTGTGTCGTTAATGGTCCGGGCGAAGCGAAAGAGGCCGATCTGGGAATTGCTGGCGGTAAGGGGCAGGGGATCCTCTTTCGTAACGGTGAGGTCTTGCGGAAGGTTCCAGAGGATCAGCTTGCTGATGCCCTGGTCGAAGAAGCGCAGACACTGGCTGCCGAGCGGATGCAAGACGGCACAGCTTCTTAAACAAAAGTTGAAATTCTTTTCCCTGCTGCCGGAGCTACCCATGTTGTTGCGCTTATTACCTCTGCTGCTGTTAATGCTATGTGGCTTCTCAACCCTCTCCTTTGGTTTCGAACTTCAACCTCTGGCAACACGTAACCTGTCTCCCGTGACCCTCGGTTTCGGTTTACCGACACTAGGGCCTGCCAAAGTTCTTCAGACCCGGTCCGGACGAGGGCAGGTGACCTTTGATCTGATCTCTAATTCCAGCGAAATATCGACCGCTAATGAATCTCTGGTTTTTGATGGAGAAACCTATAGGATCGCTCTTTCGGGGGATTATGGAATTGGCACAGGCCTGGAGCTTGGTTTTGATTTACCCCTGCTTAGCCATCAGGGCGGTTTTCTTGACAGCTTTATCGAAGGATGGCATGACACTTTCGGTCTGCCGCAGGGTACGCGCGATCAGACAACAGCCAATCAGTTGGAGTACAGTTATACCCGTCAAGATGGCCAGAGTTTCGGGTTGCAATCGGACTCGTCAGGAATAGGCGACCTTTCACTGCGGGGTGCATGGCAGCTCTTGCGTGACGATAATAGAAAGCGGGCCTTGGCGCTACGTGTCGCTCTCAAGTTACCGACCGGCAGCACCGAGAAATTAACCGGGAGTGGTAGCACCGACTTGACCCTCTGGATCAGTGGGGAGCAACGCCTGCGGACCAATGCCGGACAACTTTTCTTGTATGGCGGTGGCGGTGGGCTTATCTCCAGTGACGGAGATCTGCTCGCCGATCAACGGCGAAATCTGGTCGGTTTTGTCAGCCTCGGCTGTGGCTGGCAGCCCTGGACGAGACTCGGGCTGCAGTTGCAGTTCGATGGACATAGTCCATTTTATCGAGAGAGCACTCTGGAGGAGATAAGTGATTTTGCTGGCCAGCTTGCCATAGGTGGCAGTCTGGCGCTGGGAGAACAGACGGTGTTGGAGCTTGCAGTCGTTGAAGATATTATTGTCGCAACCGCGCCTGACGTCGTTTTTCATCTTGCTCTCAGGCAGCTGTTTTGATGCGGGTATCGAGAGAAATCAGAATCCGAAACGGCATAAGTTGAAAATTAGACGATACCGTCTTCCCCATTAGAGTGATTTGCTACCCGCTCTGGAAGGTTTTAGTCGCAACCATCTTGCTTTTCAGCCCGATTCAGGGTAATTTTCATGCTTATTTTTTATTGCTCATCAGTAGCACTAACCAATTAATCAGGATCTATTTCATGCGCTATAGTCAGTATTTACTCCCCACCTTGAAAGAAAGCCCGGCCGACGCCGAGATCGTCAGTCATCAGTTGATGACCCGTGCCGGGATGGTCCGTAAGGTCGCAGCCGGTATCTATAGTTATATGCCTTTCGGGCTGCGGGCGATCCGCAAGGTTGAACAGATCGTGCGAGATGAGATGGATCGTGCCGGGGCCATTGAATGCTTGATGCCGATGGCAAACCCCGCCGAGCTCTGGCAAGAATCGGGACGTTGGGAAAAGTATGGCAAAGAGTTGCTGCGGTTCAAGGATCGCAAGGGGACCGAGTTCTGCATGGGGCCAACCCATGAAGAGGTTGTAACCGACATCGTGCGCAACACGGTGAACTCTTATCGTCAATTACCGCTTAATCTCTATCAGATTCAGACCAAATTTCGCGATGAAATCCGCCCGCGCTTCGGCCTGATGCGTGGTCGTGAATTTATTATGAAAGACGCCTACTCCTTCGATCTGGAAGAGGAGAGCGCAGATAAGTCCTATGAAAAAATGTATCAGGCTTATCGGCGGATTTTTAAGCGTTGCGGCCTCAATTTCCGTGCAGTTGAAGCGGATTCTGGTGCCATTGGCGGATCATCTAGTCACGAATTTATGGTGCTGGCCGAATCGGGAGAAGACGCAATCGTCTCTTGCGATAGCTGCCAATACGCCGCCAACGTCGAAAAAGCTGAGATCCGTGTCAGCGATGCTCCTGTGCCTGATCCCGCTCAGTCTCTTGAAAAAGTTTCAACCCCGAATCAGAAGACGATCGATGAGGTTGCTGCATTCCTTAAGCTGCCTGCGAATAAACTGGTTAAGACTCTGATTGTCCAAACCAGTAATGAAGAGTTGGTCGCAGTGTTGTTGCGCGGCGACCACGAACTCAATGAAATCAAGTTGCACAACCTGCTTGGTACCGAGTGGGTGGTCATGGCTGAAGACGCAGAGGTTGTTAAGGCGACCGGTGCCCCGACTGGATTTGCCGGCCCGGTTGGCTTGGGGGTGCGGATTATCGCTGATAACGATGTACGGCAGATGAGTGATTTTGTCATCGGCGCAAACGAACAAGATGCTCACTATACAGGTGCCAATCTCGAACGTGATTTTGTTGTCGAGAACTTTGCAGATTTGCGCCAGGCTGTTGCCGGAGATCCTTGCCCGCGCTGCGAAGGAAAGCTGGAAAGGTGGCGTGGTGTTGAAGTTGGTCATGTCTTCAAACTTGGCACCAAATACTCAGAGGCGATGGGTGCGACCGTTCTTGATGACCAGGGCAAGAGCCGCGAGTTGATTATGGGCTGCTATGGAATTGGTATCGGTCGTATCGTTGCGGCAGCGATTGAACAAAACCATGATGAAAACGGGATTATCTGGCCGATGCCGATCGCGCCTTTTCAGGTCCTGGTTGCGATGTTGACTCCTAAAGATGATGCGGTTCGCGAAGCCTCGGAGAAGCTCTACGCAGAGTTGCTTGAACTTGGTGTTGAGGTTCTGCTCGACGATCGAAATGAGCGACCTGGCGCCAAATTCAAGGATGCAGATCTGATTGGTATCCCACTGCGGGTCACTGTGGGTGCGCGTGGGCTCAAAGAGGGGCAGGTTGAACTGAAGGCGCGAGCTGGAAGTGATATTGAAATGCTAGCGTTGGAGACTGCTGCTGCAAGTCTTAAAAGTATAGTGGCTGCAGCCCTCTGATCTGAACACTTTAAATGTTGAAGTGACCTTGGAATTGTAAACGTATGGAAATGGAAAAATTCTATATCGACAAGCTAGATCAGGTTGTGTTGACCTCTGAGATACATGACCTGCTCGGGGATGAGCCGTTGGTGAATCTCTCCTGTTCTCAACGCCACTTGTTGTTGGGACGGGAGGAAGAAGACGAGCAGGTTGTGCTGGCCGGTTTTTTGGGAGATATGGTGATTCCGGATCTACTCTCCTTCTTTAACATGTTTCGTAAGACTGGAGTCCTTCACTTCAATCTGGAAGATGGAGAGAAGGCTCTCTACTTTCAGAATGGCGAGATCTGTTTCGCCACCAGTAATTTCCCCAAGGAAGACCTCGGTGAAATACTCTTTGCCACTGGCAAGGTGGAACGAGATGCTTTACAGCATGCTCGCGATATCTCTAAAGGGCGAACAACTCTGGGGAAGGTGCTGGTCGAAAGTGGCGCTGTTTCGCCGAAGGACCTGTGGTTGACAGTTCGGACTCAGGTTGAGGGGATTGTATATCAGTTATTCACTGCTGAGACCGGAAGTTTTTCTTATCGCGCCAAGACTCTCGATAGTGAGCAAATCATACGACTGTCAATGAGTACTCAGAATATCATCATGGAGGGATTGCGCCGTCAGGATGAAGGTGCTCTCTTTATGCGTAAGATCATCTCTTTGGACCATTTTCCCAGAGGGACAGAGAAGTTACCTGCAGACCTTTCACAGGACGAAAAAAAATTCTACTCTTATGCCCGCCCTGGGCAGGTTTCAGCGCAGGATCTTTTTCGTAAGTGCGGCATGCGCGAGTTTGATGGGATGCGTGTTCTCTATGCTCTGCTTGAAAAGCGGATGCTGGTGATGGAGGAGCAGGCGACCACTGAAATTGGTGGGGACCTTGGTCAGGTGCTGATGATTTATAACAGCGTCCTTAAGGCGATATACGGTCGGGTGACCAAGAAGTTTGCAGGTTTTTCCGAAGAGATTAATCATTTTTTGCGTGACCTGCCACAGCCTTACTCATTCGTGCTGCGTGATGTTGAATTGAAAGAGGATGGCACCCTTGATGGTCACCGCGTGGTACAGAACCTCGCCGGACTCGAAGAGGGTGATAAAAAGAAATTACTCGCTGATGCTCTGGGCGAACTGGTCTATATGGAATCGATGGCGGTCCGCCGCGAACTTGAGACGGCGCAAGCCCAGTCGCTGATCGCACGGGTACAGGATATCAGCAATCGGGTCAAGGCACTGGTTGGGAGAAATGACGAATGATAGATGAGGCACGCAAGCGTCTGATTTTTGCGCTGGATGTTGACAGTTTCGAGAAGGCCCAGGCCTGGGTTGATCAGCTACACCAGCAGGTTGGGCTGTTCAAGGTCGGCAAGCAGCTCTTTACCCGCTGTGGGCCAAGGGTCGTCGAGATGATTCGTGAGCGTGGTGCCGATGTCTTTCTCGATCTCAAATACCATGATATCCCCAATACCGTCGCTAAGGCCGGGGTTGAGGCCTGTCGCCTCGGAGTGGGGATGTTCAATGTTCATGCTCTGGGTGGTCTTGAGATGATGCAGAAGACTGTTGGGGAGGTCGATAGCTGGTGTCAGCAAAACAACCGACCGAGACCAACTATGTTGGCCGTGACGATTCTGACCTCTTCGACCGAGGAAACCCTGCGTGGTGTTGGTATCGATCAACCGGTAACTGAGATGGTGGTTCGCCTGGCAAAATTAACCAAGGAGGCTGGATTCGACGGCGTGGTCGCTTCCCCTAGGGAGGTTGAATTGATCCGTGCCGCCTGTGGTAACGACTTTGCGATTGTGACCCCTGGCGTGCGGCCATCTTTCGCCTCCCTGGATGACCAGAAGCGGGTGACGACTCCTGCCGAAGCGATTGCTGCGGGCGCGAGCCATCTGGTGATAGGTCGTCCGATTTCAGCTGCCGAAAATCCAGCCGAAGCGGCTCGTTTGATCCTTGAAGAGATTGCTGGCGCGCTGTAGATGAGTGATTTGCTGCACGGAATAAACCCGGTTACCGAAGCGATCTCTGCTGGCGAGCGCAAACCCATTGAACTTTTTTTGCCGAACGGCCGTCTGCCGCCGCGCTTAGAGCAGTTGCGCGTACAGGCTGAAGAGCAAAATATACGTATTCGTCTGCTAGATAAACCGGAATTCGATCGTCTGGCCGGGCATAGTCGTCATCAGCAGGGTTTGTTGCGTCTCCCGCCATATGTTTATGCAGACTTTGATCAGTTACTTGAGTCCTGGCGCAACAGTGGGCGGAGTGCCTTTTTTCTGATCCTGGACGGCGTTACCGATCCTCATAACTTTGGCGCTATTCTCCGAAGTGCCGAGGTGGCTGGTTGTCATGGTGTTTTTGTTGCCAAGGACCGGAGTTGTTCGGTGACACCGGTGGTCGAAAAGACCGCTGCTGGAGCGCTCAGTCACCTGTTGCTCTGTCAGGTCACAAACCTTTCACGAACTATCGAAGAATTAAAGAAAAATGGTGTCTGGTGCTATGGCCTTGCTGGCGATGAGGGCTCACAGCCCCTGTTCTCTACCGATCTAAGTGGTGACCTTGCACTGATTGTCGGGAGTGAGGGGAAAGGGATGCGACCCAATGTTCGTAAGCATTGTGACGCATTGCTGACGATCCCGATGCGCGGACAGATTGAGTCACTTAACGCTTCGGTTGCGGCAGCAGTTGCCATGTTTGAGATAGTGCGCCAAAATCCATAGATTTTTCGCGAAATGGCTTGACAAGTATTCGGTCCTGCATGTATATATCCACGCTTGTCGCAGTTGACCGAAGGGACCGCTGGGAAAGCGGTAATTTTTTGCTTGCAATCGCCTTTGTTACTGGGGTATAAACGCGCCCGTGCTGGCGTAGCTCAACTGGTAGAGCACCTCACTTGTAATGAGGATGTTGCGGGTTCAATTCCTGTCGCCAGCTCCACATAAAGAACG
>JAJRQB010000023.1 GCA_024280485.1 Deltaproteobacteria bacterium | reverse complement strand
TCGTGCGTTTGAGTTCATCGGTGGTGTCCCGGAAATTGTCGTTCCTGACAATTTAAAAAGTGCGGTCACCAAACCTTGCCGTTACGACCCCGACCTCAATCCCAGTTATCAGGATCTGGCTAAGCACTACGGCACAGCAGTCATCCCGGCTCGGGTGCGTAAGCCACAAGACAAGGCAAAGGTTGAGGTTGCGGTGCAGATTGTGGAACGTTGGATTCTGGCCCGTCTGCGTAATCACACCTTCTTCAGCCTGGCCGAAGCCAATGCCGCCATCAGCGAGCTGCTGGTTGATCTGAACGACCGTTCGTTCAAGAAGCTGCCCGGTTCACGCCGGGAGGCCTTCGAAGCTCTGGATCAACCCGTCTTGAAGCCCTTGCCCGCAACAGCCTACGAGTTTGCCGGATGGAAAAAGGTTCGCGTCAGCATCGACTATCACGTCGAGGTCGAGGGTCACTACTACTCGGTTCCCTACCAGCTCCAGGGCAAGCAACTTGACGCCCGGATTACTGCCGGTTGCATCGAACTCTGCCATAAAAGCAAGCGGGTTGCGTCCCATATCCGTTCACATCAAAAAGGCCGCCACACCACTATTGCCGAACACATGCCCAAGGCTCACAAGAGCTATGTTGACTGGACCCCGCAACGGCTGATCAGTTGGGCGGCGCAAACCGGCCCGCAGACGGCGGCGATGGTCGAGGCCATTCTTGCTTCACGTTGTCATCCGCAACAGGGCTTCCGCTCAGCCATGGGGCTGATCCGACTCAACAAGGTCTATGGCGCAGAACGATTAGACGCTGCTTGCTGTCTGGCTTTGGCAGGGGAAGCGACGAACTACAAAAGCGTCAAGTCGATCCTTGAGACCGGTCTTGACAAGCAACCGCAACAGTCCGAGCTGATTCAGACAGAACCGATCAAACACAACAACATCAGGGGCGGCAACTACTACCACTAAAGGAGACACAAAAGATGCTGACACATCCAACGATGGAAAAACTTAACACCCTGAAACTGACCGGCATGGTCAAGACTCTGACCGAGCAGCAACAGATGGCAGAAGTCGACAGTCTCGGTTTCGAGGAACGTCTGGGGTTGCTGGTTGACCGGGAGACAACCGAGAGAGAAAACCGCAAGCTGGCCACCCGGCTGAAGAAGGCCAAGCTCAGACAGTCTGCCTCTATCGAAGACCTCGACTTCCGCCGTTCCCGAGGGATGGATAAGACGCTGATCTTGAGCCTGGCCGCATGCGCCTGGATCGCCAAAGGGATCAACGTTCTGATCTGTGGCCCGACCGGGGTCGGTAAAAGCTACCTGGCTTGCGCCTTGGCCCATAAAGCCTGCCTTGAAGGCTACACGGCGCTCTATCTGCGTCTGCCGAGGCTCTTTGAGGAACTCCGCTTAGCCAAAGCTGACGGTCGTTACGGTAAGCTGATGCTCAGCTATGCCAAAACCGACTTGTTGGTGTTGGATGACTGGGGCTTAACCCCCATGTCCGATCCACAACGCCGGGATCTGCTCGAACTGATGGAGGATCGCTACGGCTTGAAATCAACCATCATCACCAGCCAACTGCCGGTCACGGCCTGGCATGAAGCAATCGGTGACCCGACTCTGGCCGACGCCATTCTCGACCGGATTGTTCATAACGCTCACAAGATAGAACTGAAAGGAGAATCGATGAGAAAAAGTCGCAAAACCTTGACCAAAGTGGACCACTTAACTTAAAACAAAAACACCAGCGTCGCTTCGCTCCGAAGGGTGGCAGTTTTGCCTCGGAACAGGTGGCCCAGTTTCCTTCGGAATGGGTGGCCCACTTTCATCGGAATACGCATATGTACACTTGGAAAGCACAGCAATTATCATTTATTGGGATGTTAGATTTGAGTATTGTTTTACTCTCTCTTGCTGGTGTGGCAGTAGTTAGTTATCCTCGATACCATATTCAGTATTGGATTTACCGCACATGGCGCACCTATAATATTCACGATTACCCTGACGTACGAAGCCCCATTGTTGCAGGTATAGCAAGCATAGCTGATATATTAATACTTGGAGCAGCAATGACTAACCTTATTTATTACGTATTGAATAAATCAGGTATTTCACTCAAGTTCTATTGAGTTTGGCTACCCGTAGAACGCTTGAAAGAAACAACGAAAAAAACACTAAAGTTTACATGGTCAAGACGCAAGCTTCCCCGTCAAGTAGACAGTTGTAAGGTAGAGTTTCCAGCGTTCTTTGACAAATATTCAGCGGGCGTCAGATCCCCGAGAGAGTCGTGTGGCCGCTGTTTGTTGTATTCGATCTTCCACCAATAGGTGGCCTCCCGAACCTCGTTGAGATTCAGGAAGAGGTACATTCGGAAGCATTGAGCCACTACAGCAGCGACTTTAAGTTTGTGATCTATCAAATTCTTTAAAATTAAGCAGAAGAATTTTTTGTCCGGTTGGTTCCTTGGTTAGCTTGGTTTTTCAGGAAATGGCTATGAAGACCAAACTCTACTTTAAAATCAGTTGCTTTTACAATTGGTTGTATGGCCTTTGCTATTTTTTTTAGCTCAACTATTCCATAGCGCGACATTGTTTGAAGTGTTCTGGATAAATTGCTACTTTTTCTGCCTGTTGGCTCTTCTAGTTCTTTTATGGATTTTGGTTTTATGTCTAAAATTACTTGTAGAAGGTGTTGATTTTCACTACTTAGGACTTGTGCCATAGATTGGACAGATTCAAACCATACTTTTGGTTCTCCTCTTTTTGGCTTGTATTGTCCTTTAGCAATAGCAATAGTCCTTTGCTTATATTCTTCTCTTGTAATAATGCCAATTTTCATAATTTTATCTGCCATGCCTATACCTCTATTTTTGATTAAGCAACTTATCTACAGCGACCCAAAAATCCTCTAGCAGTTGCCCCGCTGACTCAAATTCATAAGGTGAAATTTCATTTCGCTTATGTTTGTGATCCCATGTGATTTTTTGAGCACCGTATTTTTTCTTTTTGGGTTTGCATCCATGGGCATTATCAAAACCCAAAATTCGTTGGTTGTGTTTGTCATGTAATGTCAGGCTGTACTTAATTCCGTGTGGAATATTCTTGTTTGGAATGACACGGTGTACCTCAAATTTAGTCCAGAAGCCATTGTTCAGGGGGAAAACTTCCCCGTTGAGTTGGAGTAGATAGTCCAACGTTTTATCTTTTGGCGAACCCATTATTGTGAAAGTCTCCTTGTTTAAATATCATCAGGTGATAATTATAGCTGGAAAATCCTCTTATTGCAATATGGGGAGGCCGATAGAGTAAGGAGCGCATTCTGAAGGAACTCGGAAGGAAAGCATACAAGGACTAGCTAAATTCAGTTTTTATTGAGGAAGCACAAAAGGCCCAACCCAGTATCAAGGTCGGGCCTTTTGTCTTTATGGAAGGAGATCTACTTAACTAGTCTCAAATGGTCTCTTTTTTGACTCTTGAGGTCTACGTCCTGTTTACGCCCACCATCCACCGTGAATAGGGCTAAGTTGAATATCAGAGCGTCGATCTCAGTCGGACAAATGTTTAAATCTGACGCAATATCGAACTTGGTTATGCCCTCATCGCGTAACGCTTGAAATAGCATTGGCAAAAGCTTTGAAGTTTCTCGGTCAACGATAGGCTTAGGTTCATTTTTCATATAACCATTACGAGAAAGATCAATAGTAATTGTTCGATAATGCCATTCAGTTATCACATCCAGGTCTTTCAGTCTCCTGACCAGGGCGGATGCGGAGACCAGCCAAAAAGACTTATAGTGAATAATGTCGTTCAGGGAGGGGAACTTTCTAAATCGCGGTTTCACACTCCCCTCTGGCATCAATAGCGCTGAAGCAAATCGGTTCGCTTCTATTTCTACGTCCTTGCCTTGGCTAATACCGTGCCTGTGTAAGACAAGATGCCCCAATTCATGCGCGGCATCAAAACGTCCTCGTTCAACAGACTTTTGAGTGTTCAAGAAAATAAAAGGGCGGTCATCCATCCAAAACGAACAGGCATCGACATCGAGCGTCTTCTCGACCAGAGAAAACACTCGGACTCCTTTTGCCTCAAGCAGGTGGATCATGTTACGAATGGGTTTCTCACCGAAGGCCCACATGTCGCGAAGGGCCTCTGCTGCGGCCTCAGGTTGGCTGTCATTAAAATCTGGTAAATCTACCGCCGGAGTTTCAAATCGTCCGTCAAGCCAAGAGGAGAATTCCAGGGCTAACTGGCCAGCATGCAGAACGGAATCCCGCACTGATGCAGGTGTTCGTGACAAAGACCTGAAGCTGACAGCATCTCCATTTAAGGGAGAGATAGATTCTAAAAAAAAGAACGATTCAGGAAAGCGAAGCTCTCTAGCCAAGGCAGAGAGCGTTTGTTCTTGTGGGATGGAGCGACCATTTTCATAGTCCGAAAGTGATTTTGATGAGAGCTCCAACTTGGTGCTTAAGGCACGAAGGGACAACCCTCTTCTTTTTCTAGCAAATCGCAGACGGTTCGGGTTGAAATCTACTTCTTTGTTCATATAGCTTTTCGCTTAATTTCTATTTCAAAGTCTGAGGCAAATTCTGGATCTTGGAAAGTCGGAGAAGGGCTAAACTCGACAGAATCCAAAATAATGCGCTGTTGCCAGCCATTAACTTTAAATTCTTCCATGTCAAAACTAACAGGGAGAGAAAGCTCCATACGCATAACACCTTCTTTTGGGCTAACGTGGTAAAGAAGAAACCAAGTGGAAATAGATCCATCATTGAGCACCTTCTCCAGCGGTTCCGCGTCGGGCCATAAAAGTAGCTGGTCAGCGTTTCTTGCAACAACTTTTCGAGTCTGAGTACCTTTAGGATTTTTTGTTTTAGGGTCCGAGCCCACGACACCAGTATTCTTATCACCGCTTGAAACTAGTAAAAATAAATTTCTTTCTGTCTGGACAACAAACTCCAGGCTATCTTTTCTCAATGGAACCCAGCCCAAAGGGCACAATATATCACGGGCTGCCCTTACCGCCGCAAGATAAGCATAGGTTCCTGCTGCATTAGCCGTATCATGTGGAGTTGCCTGATTGTAACTTGCAAGAATTCTGGTGCCTACCTGATCAAGATCCTGAGATTTTATTCCTAGGGCGGCCAAGGCAGTTTGTTGTTCCGGAGTGTTGGTTTGTAGCGTGGCAGAAATCATTGAAGCCTCCCTGAGAAGAATGAGTTCCTGTTTTTATACATCATTTGTGGTTGTAAAACAAGAAGAAAGGCGTTTTTGGTTAAATTTGTTATCTTTTACGTTGATGCGTCCGGAGTATGCATCCCTGTTGTGGAGGCATTCAAAAGTGTCTTTGGACGTTTATGTCGCTGGGGATTGGAATTCTGTTGGGAACAGTTAGCTGGTTAACGAGTTTTGGCGTATAGACTGCGAAAAAAAAATACGGCGGCCGCGAAATATTCAGTAATCGTCAAGATAGCGAGAGCCGCAATGAAAAGCAGAAAATAGCAAAAGCCAACAGGCATAAGCATTAACCATCTAGCGAACATTGCGCCAACTGCTGCGGGCAAAATTTCCTCTGTTGAGTGATAAATCCAAACAAAGGAAATTAAAAAAGAGATTGTCAGCAAGGTCCGTGATGGTAGGTCTGATCGATGTAGCTGGTCGAGGAGTTTAGATATGGGAGAATCACTAGTGCTTTGATTATGCATTGGCGATTCCTTTCACAGAAGTTAAATGGCCGCGCTGATCAAGCCTACTCCGATCAATACGGGAAAGTAGATCAGTAGGGCGAACAAAAAGCACCCAGGAACTCCCCATAGTAACGGCATCATGATTAGCGTAGGAATGGCCGCAATGAAAAATTCAGCTGGTACATATTTACCGTTAATTCTTGGCATATAGAAATTGTATAATGTGAACCTGTAAAAATCAATTTTCACAGGTCTTCGAGTGGTATAACTTATATCCTAGGTAACGTCATTTCTTGACAATCGATTTGTACCAATTGTGACTTTAAAACCGGCTGTCAAAATCCGGAAGACTTTCGCCAAACTTTCGCCATATGGGGTGTTTCCGGCTGTACTTTACTGCATTTTGCGCGAACAAAAACCAAACAGAAAGACAGGTTAAGTATAGGAATTTAAAAGATAAAAGCTATTTTTTTCGGTTGTGGTGAAAGAATGGGACCTGGGTTCGATTCCCGCCACCTCCACCAATTAAAAAGGGTCGTCCCAAAAGGGACGGCCCTTTTTAATTGTGCGACGTCGTCGCGGGAATCGAAGCGCAGCGAGCGCTGACTAAATGTCAGAAAAGCGGCCAGGGATGGCCGCGTCAGCGAGCGGAGGGGAGTCTACGCAGGAAAGGGCAGGATGCCCTGACCATAGTGGACCCCGCCACTGGCCCGATAGGGCCATAAGCCTTAAGAATTCAGCATCGGCATCTGTCATAAAGAGCGTCATTGTAACTTTGGTGGAGGTGGCGGGAATCGAACCCAGGTGAGTACTTGCTTAATGTCAGATAAACAGCCAGGGATGGCCGCGTCAGCGAGCGGAGGGGAGTCTACGCAGGGAAGGGCAGGATGCCCTGACCGTAGTGGACCCCGCCACTGGCCCGACAGGGCCATAGTTCACTTTATTGATTGTTGAACTCTGGGCACTGTGTCTTTTCGTTTACATGCCTGTATCTATTCGATAATTTCCTGTATGTTGATTAAGATTTCTGCTTGTTTGAAATGCCTTGAGGGAAAGGATTGTCGTAATGTTGGACCTCGGTAGCCTTGAAAAGGCGATAGCCTCTCTGAAGGCAGGCCTGAAGCGGGTCCACAATCAGGAACTGATGGCCCAACTCGATGAAGGTTCGCATCAACTGATGCAGGCAGGGGCTATCCTGTATTTTGAGGCTACCTATGAACTCTGCTGGAAACTTATCAAGCGTTGGCTGGATAATAACCTCGGATCTGTCTATGTCGATGGGATCAGCCGTAAAGAGTTGTTCCGGATTGCGGCTGAGAATCTGCTGATCACCGATGTCAAGGCCTGGTGGGCATATCATGAAGCTCGCAATAAGACTTCGCATGTCTATGACCAAAAGGTCGCGGTCGAGATTTTTGCCAGCGCCGAACGGTTTTATGCCGATGCAAATGCCCTGTTGCAGGCAATTGAGCAGCGTAATGATTGATCTTTCCGATGACGAACTTGAGATCGTTACAAGCTTGTTGACCGAGCATGTCCCCGGCTGTGAAGTGCGCGTTTTCGGTTCACGGATCAATGGTAGCACCAAGCCTTATTCTGACCTGGATCTGGTGATTGTCGGTGAGGATAAGATCGACAATCAGCAACTGAGTGACCTGCGTGAAGCCCTTGTTGAATCAGATCTGCCGTTTCGGGTTGATCTTCTCGATTGGACGCAGATCAGTGCTGAGTTCAAGGCAGTTATCGATAAAAGGTATGAAGTAATTCAGACCTGACTGTTTCTTTTTGCTCGCCGGGACCCATCAAATGAACCAACAGTCATCCGTTACAATCAAACACTTCAAATCAAAACTCTCTTCGCTCAAACGTTCGCGTCGCTTTGTCAGTTGGGGTGAGTCCCGCGCACTGGCCGGTGATTTACTCGAAATACTCGATGAACTGAGAGATACAGCAGTCGAGCCACGAGCCGGGATCGAACTGGTGGCGGCCTTTTATCGGCTTGATCGAAATATCTTTGAACGTTGCGACGATTCCAGCGGCTATGTGGGAGAGGTCTTCTATTGCGAGGCCAGGGATCTATTTGTCTCTTATGCGTCACGCTGTGAAGACAAACAATGGTTGCAAAAGCTACTGTTGAAATTGAATTCTGAGAACGATTACGGTGTTCGAGATCCCTTACTTGACAGTGCCAGCAGCTACCTGCCTGAAGAATATATCCGCAAATTGATTGTCAATTTTCAGACTTTGGCCGAGCATGAAGATAATGAATATGAAAAAGGCCGCTATTATAGCTGTATCGAAAGCCTGGCTCGACAGGTCAAGGACGCCGCCCTGTTTGAACAGACGCGGGTTGCTGCCTGGGGAACACTCAATAGCGCAGCGTTTATCGATATCGCTCGCGTCTATCTGGACTGCGGTGAGGAACAAACGGCCCTTGAGCGCCTCGAACAGATTCCACTGCAGGAAACATTCAAAGCTGATGATCGCGACAGGCTGTTATTTGAGGTTCATTCCAAGCTTTGCAATAAGGAAAAACAGACTGAGGCCGCCTGGCGGATTTTCCGCCGTTGCCGCAGTCTGCATACGTTAGGGACACTGCTTGAAGCACTAGGCGATACGCAGCGCGATGAGGTGATTGAGCAAGAGATAGTCGTCATTCTCGCCGATGACCAGCTTTCATACACTGACGCGGCCTTTCTGGTTGATGTTGAACAGTTTGATGCAGCCCAAACCTATTTGCTCGAACGAGCCGGTCAGCTGGACGGAGATTATTATCAAGGCCTGCTCCCACTGGCCGAAGCGATGGAGACCGAAGGGCGAGCATTGGCCGCGACCATCTTGTACCGTGCGTTGCTCGACTCCATATTGCGCCGGGCACAAACCAAAACCTATTACTATGGCGCGCGCTATCTGAAAAAACTCGATCGTTTTGCCAGGCGTATATCCGGCTGGTCGGGGTTTGATGATCATGATGTATATTCTGAGTGTCTTCAACAAAAGCATGGGCAAAAGAAGAGCTTCTGGGCGAAATACGGGGCCTGAGTTCAGAAGTTAGTGAGAAGTCCTTGCGACCCGATATCTATTCAAAACAGATCGTCATCACTCTGGAGGGGGGATTGTTGTGCCGAGAGCAAATCGATGTTTTATGCCTGGCCAAGTTTGGCATATCACACACAGGTGTCACAAGCAGGAGTTCTTACTGAAATTCGCTCAAACCCGCCAGAGGTATATTCACTGGATCTACCAAGCCCGTAAGAGGTTTGAGGTAGAGATTCTGCACTATACAATTACCTCCAATCATATCCATCTGATCGTGAGAAACCGAGGAGGGGACAACGAGATCCCTAGATTAATCCAGCTGGTCGCTGGACGGACAGGCCAGGAATACAACGCCAGAAAACATCGCAAGGGCGCGTTTTGGGAAGATCGCTACCATGCGACAGCGATAGAGACCGGCAAACACCTACAACGGTGTCTCGTCTACCTTGATCTGAATATGGTACGCGCAGGAATGGTCAAGCACCCCGAAGATTGGAAACATGGCAGCTATCATGAAATTCAAGGCAACCGACGCCGTAATACGATCATTGATTTAAATGCTCTTATCGACGCACTGGAAGTAAGCAGTGTCGATGCTTTGCGAGAAGCACATAGAGGTTGGATTGCAAACGCTCTGCAAGAAGAGCTGCAGCGCGAAGAGATCTGGTCACAAAGTCTCGCCGTTGGGAGCACCGAGTTTGCCCAGCGAACCCAGCAGGCTCTTGGGATCCAAGGTCGCAATCGAGAGCTTGCTCAAACTGATGGGCTTTGTGTGTTGCGTGAGACGGAAGCCGATTATGGGACTGTATTTGGGCCCGAAAATCGACCTATAAGCTCACAAAACCTACATTTGTGGGATGTTTCTTGTTGAAAAACGGGATGTTGGCTTGGTCCGACCCCAACGATGAGGCAACGATGAGAATTTTGTTTTTTGGTCTGATGTCGCACTTTTCATGAATGGTGGAGTATTAGAAAGTTTGGCCGAGTGCTGTTATTTGTCGAATTTTTTATATGCACCACACTCTTGAGCAAGGATACAAACGGGGTTCTCCTCTAAATCAAACCATTTTTTTGCGTCACATACTCCACTGTGTAGGTCAATAGCTTCTGCAGGCGACACATATCTTGTGTAGATTCTACCTCCGAATATCCCGCAGTGCTGAAGCATGCGCTCATCATTTAGTTGTGTTAAAAGGTAACGGGCTGTTGCCCAAACAAGCCAGACATCGCGAAAGCAAAAATAGCCTACGGGATCCACTAAGACCAAAAAGATAAATAACTGTTAAATATCAACGTCTTAAGGTATGATAATGCCTGTCTGGAGGCAACTATTATGAT
>JAJRQB010000022.1 GCA_024280485.1 Deltaproteobacteria bacterium | reverse complement strand
GCGTCGATATCTGGATATGGCCGACCTCCATGAGTGGGTTGCAGAACAAAGCTCTTCCACGGAAGAGGCAGTCGTGGCGATCCGCTGAACTTACCGCCAATCAGGCGAGATGGAATTTACAGCAACTTTTGGACTTGATCCCGTTACGCCAGCAGTAACTTGGTAAATATGATCGCCATGTATGAAAAGTGACCATGCCTCATATAGATCGTTCTTTCGTTCAACCCACTCTCCATTTTCCTTTGATCGGGTAACAACATGGCTACCATTTTTGTTTATTCCGAGTATTCGTAACTCTTTTCCCCGTTCGGTGGTTGTGTTTTGTTTTTCGCGCAAGAGATCGCCAGCTTTGAAATCATTCGGGACTTTATCAAGGGTGAATTTGGTTTTGGTGTTGTCTGTACGGAGAATGTAATAGACCTTCCCAAAATCATCCGAAAAAAAGACAGCATGCGTCACCGGGCTTATTTGGCGTTCTTCGAGTCTGGCACCGGGCTTCACCAGAGATGGCGGAGTTACTGTGTATCCTCCATCCGGGCTACTATAGGGGTGTTTAGCGCGCCGTTTGAACAAAACTGCGTCTTTCGCAAGCTGTTTAGTTAAAACTAGTCCTGTTTCTACATTCTTTAAAGATATGCCATATTGATTGCTTACACTGGCCATGATGTCTTCTCTTGCATCCTCAACTTTAATATCAACTTTTGTAAATATATTTATAAAACCAGGTGGAAATTCTATTATTATTCGGCCGATATAAACTGTCTTATTAGGTTTGACTGTAAATGGCAGGTATGTTTCTACGCGGAATGTTGAAAATGGTTGGGTTAAATTTGAGAAGCTATAATCACCAGCGGGCATTTTTGAAGCAAATATTTCTTCCCCTTCATCTCGGTTCGCAGTTATTGAATATGTTTTTGAAAACGTACTTGAGTCACTAAGATTCTCAGTGCTTAAATTCCATTTTTTCAACAAAGCTTTGCCACCTTTAACAATTATTGAGCCTACGACAACACCTTCATTTGGGGTAAGGTTTTGCAAGTCCACTGGTGCCATTTTCATTGGCGTCGCACAACCAGAGAACAACAATAATAAAAATAATGTAAAATATAATTTGAACGAGTTTATAGATTGCATTTCAGACTCCTGATGAAAGCATGGCAAGTTATTATCCGCTTTCTGCATAACACTCAGATTGCTAATATGCATGGCTGGATAATTCCCTAACCGATTCCCCCATTTTATTTATCAGTCATCCTGTTTAACCTTAACAGCCACAAGCATTTGAGGACCTCCTATGTGTGGAATACTGCCTAAAATAACGTTGCCTTCCAGATATGGCAGTTAGCCGACAACAACAAAAGGCCGAGCACACATAAGGATCTTTATCCTTCGGCAGCTCGGCCATCTTTTTTCACAAAGACCCGTCACTTTCCGTCTCCCCCTCACGGAAGAGTTGGCATTGTCGGGATTGTCTAGATTATTTTGATCTATTTTTATATCTACCACTATTTAGTGAGAGTTCAAGCTTTTAATCAGACTATTCAGATTACCTTCATTTCAAGGCACGGGGAGCTGGTGATTTAGAGGGTTAGCTCACCTGTTCAAAATGTTGTCCCACTCAGTTTTGACTGGTTCGCAGAGGGGTAAATTGCGAATTCTTACAGACCCTGCAAAGCAAGAACGGCCACCCCATTTCTGAGGTGGCCGTTTTCATGTCTGATTTATCGTGACCTATAAGAAATACAATATCAGCGTTGTCTCTCATAAAAACTCTGTACAAGAATGTCGTTGTATATCTCAGTTTTAGCGTGTCGAAATTTGAGGGAGTCAGCTAACTTCCCGAATAGTGGATAACCGTCACCTAGCAGTACGGGGATATGCGTAAGGATCAGCTCATCAACGAGGTCAGCAGCCAGGAAGCCCTGTATCGTTATCCCACCGTCAATATATAGGTTTTGATAGCCTTGCCGGGTCGCTTCGGCAATCAGGTCAGAAGGTTGCCCTTTGATAAATTGAACCTTGCCTTCCAGATGTGACGGAACGTCTTCTAAGACACTGGTTGCTACAAAGACCTGTTTTTCGTAGGGCCATTCGCCGAAGGTGAGAACCTTTTCGTAAGTGTTCCGCCCCATGATTAAGGCATCAATTCGCTCAATAAATTCGCTCCAGCCATAATCACTCTCGGTCGGGTTTGGAGCGTCATGTAACCAATCTATGCCACCATCAGTGGTAGCAATGTATCCGTCCAAACTTACAGCAATGTATACAATATTAGACATAATGCCTCTATTCAACGAATCATTATCCCAGTGACTTTAACATGTCTGCAAGTATCAAATGCCCTGATAACTCAGAAACGCCCACGATCTGATAACCGTGGGCGTTTAGTGTTCTATTGATGGTGGTTCCTAAGAAGTATTATTTATCTACAGCCTCACCATCTAGCAGCCTGTCGGGCTTTCCATGAACCGGCTGCAAATTTGATCATTTGGTCCAGATTCCCGCTCCTTTTTGCCCCATAGCTATGGCTATGAACCTGCAAACGAGCCAAAATCTGGACTCAAACGCTCAATTTTTCGCTTCGGTCCGGCAAGTCCGACAGACTGCTAGCTTGAGTAGCGCGGAGGCGACATGCGAACTATCATCTACCCGCGATAGTTATAAATGGCTAATCGGTCTCCATGTTTGGCTTGTAGTGTCCCTGACGAGCCAGACAGTTTAGGCGGGCACGTTTCAATAGGGCTATTTCCGCCGCCTCAATATTTTCAGCTTTACCTTGCCAGGCTTCCAATACCGGTTGTTGCAATGCACGTCCGTAGGAAATGCTTAGCTGCCAGGGGCCGCCTATCTGGTTAATGGCATTCAAATTGATTGTCGCTTCTTCGGGACTCTGACCACCAGACAGAAAATTGATGCTGGGTACGGCTGCGGGTACAGCTCTGCGAAATACTCGTATGGTCGCTTCTGCTATTTTATCAGGGTCTGCGGTTCGGCAGTCTTTGCCGGGCAACACCATATTGGGTTTCAGAATCATGTGTTCAAGCGTTACCCCGTATCGCAACAATGCCTGAAACACGGTGTACAAAACCCGCTCGGTGACTTCTTCACAACGATCTATATCATGATCGCCATCCATCAGCACTTCAGGTTCGACAATCGGGACTATGCCCAGCTCCTGACAGGTAGCAGCGTAGTGTGCCAGCCTTTCGGCATTGGCATGGAAACCCAGCTGAGTGGGATTAGTAGCGGTAATGGGGTAAACTTCTCGCCACTTGGCAAAACGTGCACCCTGTTCGATATAAGTAATTAAACGGTCAGCGAGACCGTCCAATCCTTTGGTAACGAGATCGCCGGGCGAGCCAACGAGCCGTTCTGTGCCTTTATCGACTTTAATGCCGGGAACAATTTTCTGATTCCATGCAACCTCCGCTAGGGGTGTGCCGTCCGCATCTTTCTGACCAAGGGTTTCTTCGAACAGAATAACGCCGCTGATGAAGTCTCCCAGTATCGGTGTTTCGAGCAATAAGGTGCGATATGCGCGCCGATTTTCTTCTGTGGATTCGAGGTTGATGGCGGCGAAACGCTTCTTGATGGTCGGTTCGCTTTCATCCGCTGCGAGTATGCCGCGACGATCATCAACCATGTCATAAATAGTTTGCTGCAATCTTTGGCTTATATTCATGATCTGACACCTCCTTAGGTAATCAAGTATATCTGAATCACAGGAATTTTCTTTTGATGAGTTGACGCAATTCAGCCATAAAAAGCCCTTTCCAACACACATAGGCTTCGGGTTGACTGTTTATCTCTTCGCCTTTATGTCCAAGATCACGTCAAACTCGGAGATTGTAAGTTTTTCTAAATTATTAATATTTTTCTCACAATTGCTCCTGCATTGATTTGGTGTGTTCGAATTGGTTGATTTGCGACATTCCTACTGAACCTGCAAAGCAAGAACGGCCACCCGATTTTCGAGGGGGCCGTTGTCATGTCTGTTTGATGGTGAAATCCAGGAATACATTCCCCTTGTCCCAGCCACTAAACTGATCAGTTCTAAACATTCAGAAATAAAAGCTACTTGATCGTAATACTCATCAGTAAGACATCATCGTTAAAACCGTTGTCCGCATAAGACTCTGCCTGCATCAGTATGGCATTATTCAACACCTGGCCACTGAGATTGCGATGCGCAATCAAAGTGCCGGACAGTCTTTCCGTCCCAAAGGCTTGGCCCTCGGCATCTTCCACTTCGATCAGACCGTCGGAATAGAGGAGAAAGCGATCGCCGGCATTTAATCGTAGCCGCTCTGAACCACAGAGCAGTGGCATCGGATCTCTAATGCCGAGAAAAGTAGTAATCGATGACCACTCCTTGCACCTGTCTTGATCTTTTTCAAGCTGCAAGACCGGTGGGTGAGCGGCGCCTGAAAGCGTCATTGTGCCAGACTCGAAATCCAACAACAGTGCATAAAAGGTCGCGTACACACCAGTACCGGCCAGACGTTTGCACAGATAGGCATTCAGGCCAGCAACCAGCTCACAGGGAATCAGATCAGCCTGGGCGTGTGTAAGAACATAGGTATTAATTCGTGCCGCAAAGAGTGCGGCCGCGACATCATGACCGACCGCATCGCAGATACAAACCAACATACGGTTTTTCCCCAACGGAAGGATGCTGCAATAGTCGCCGCCGATGGTATGCAGGGGGCGCAGATCGATCGCGATGTCCAGCCGGTCATCTTCGTAGTCGTCGGGTAAGAAGCTGTAATGAACCTTAGCGGCCAGTTGTAGGTCTTCCGACATATCCTCTCCTGAGGTTAGGGTGTTGGCCCCTCTGTCCATTATACCAGTGGGTTCAAGGTAGCTGTCACTTCTGTCCGATAAGTTATCTCACCAAAATTTGATCTATAAGAGTAGGGGAATCGTCCAATTGCTAAACACTCTGCAATGTAAGAATGGCCACCCCAATTACTGAGGTGGCCATTTTCGCGTCTGATTTATGGTGATTTATGAGAAAATAAAAATCCCTTCAGAGCCTTCCGAAAGAACCAATCAGTTAGGGATGACAGGTAAGCCGCCCCATGCCCTTAGGACTTTCCCCGACATATCACCCTCAACAGCCTCAACGTATAGTTTCGCCGTCTCTGTGGCTGTAACCACGCCTTTTCGTTCTTGACCAGGTTCAACAATGGCTGCTGGACTCACTACATTGAGACGGATTCCGCGTGGCAGTAGCGGGGCAGTATTGTTTACAAAAGTGTCGACGGTCGCATTCAATGGCCCCGTAGCGATACTTGCAGGGTTGGGATAGTGATTCAGAAAACCACTTGTGAACACGAATGAGCCGTTCTTCCGTACGAAAGACTCCCCATATTTGAGTAGCCTTACTTGGCCGAGAAACTTTCGTTCAAATCCATAGCGGTAATCTTCATCAGTTAAATCTGCAAATGACTTGAAAGCACTATCGCCGCCTGCGACAGAAATCAACGAATCAAATTCACCAATTTTCTCGAACATCGCTTGTACTGACTTTGCATCAGTGTAATCACACTGGATGTCACCACTACGCACACCAACGCGAATAATTTCGTGGTTATTAGATAATGCGTTATCTACTTCCCGGCCTATACGACCAGATGCTCCGACAATTATTATTTTCATATGACTCTCCGTTCTTTTGTTCAATACTCATCGTTGTAAGATTCTATTGGCCAAGGCCGATTTGTCGATTCCAGTCGGCGTTGTCCCAGAACAGATATTCTTCAGCAACGCGATCATTTCCCCATCGGGCGATGGTTGCAATCTTGAGACTCACAGGATTGCCGGTGGGTTGCAGCACTGTCCCATCAGGCATTGTAATCGGCTTGACCCACTTGCCTTCCGAAATGCTAATACCGGCAGTCCATTCACCAAAGCCGAAACCAACAATGTGCTCAGCAACCTTGAAATCGAAGGTATCGAACAGAAACTGAAGCTCTTCAGCATGTGGGGGCATTGGCTCAGTGATCGTGCCATCGGGATTGTAAACCCTTACATCATCAGCGTGAATCTGCTTGATGAGTTACATGTCGCGGTTGTTGAAAGCAACCAAGTCGAGCTTGTCGAAGATTGCCAAGTGGGTCGCCGTGGCTGCTCGCTCTGCCTTGTGCGCATCGACCTGAGCTTGAAGCTCATCGATTTTAGCCTGTAGCTTCATCGTGTTCGCAGAGCGGGCACATCCAGCTAAGTCGACTATAAACAGGACGAATGTGGCGATGATGAGTGTTCTCATTGTTCTCTCCTTTCAAGGCCTACTCTGTTATTAGAGTTTCTCCTTGTTGTCATTTTTTCCAACAGGCGATCCAGTGACCACTTACCGCCTCCGCTACAAACCAACGCCAGGGACATGCCGACAACCAGCAGATGATATTCAAAACCTTCCCCAGCCTGTTTGCCGAACCAGTTCATAAAAAAACCATTCTGAACATGCCCCATAAATGCGGCCACTCCGATCGTAGTTCCGACACCCAATGCAGCGATGCGCGTTCCAAGGCCGACGAGCAGCCCCAGGGCACCGAAGGATTCGGCCAGAATAGCCAACAGGGCGAAGATGTAGGGGATTCCCATGCCTTCGGTAAAGTAGTGCATTGTTCCACCGAAGCCGTGCCCACCGAACCAGCCAAATAGTTTCTGGGCACCGTGGGGAAAAATCACCAGAGCTAAAGTGATGCGGAGGAGCAGCACTGAGACGACGTCTTTTGTTGAAATTAATTTGGTTAACAATTTATCTCTCCTTGGTTTCTTTCTAAGTTTTGATCAGTATAATTAATGACTAGCGAGAGATAAATGGCCGCACAGCGAACACATTGCTCTAATTTGGAGAACAATCATGGATGTCATCCGTGCTATGCAAATATTCCAGGAAGTTGTCAGGGAGGGAAGTTTTCGGCAGGCGGCTGAAAATCTGAATCTGGTAAATTCTGCTGTTAGTCGCCAAGTCTCTGAACTGGAGCGGTGGCTGGGGTTCAAACTACTGTATAGGACGACTCGTGCTCAGAGCCTTACCGAAGAGGGCAGGGTATTTCTTGGGGAAATGAAAGAGCTGCTCGTACGGCTGGAAACCTTGCGAATTCATGCTAACGAGCAACAGGAGAATATCGCCGGAGTCATCAGGATAACAGCACCAGCGTTCCTTTCAAATACTCGCTTAGCCCCCCTGTTGACGAAATTCATGCAGACCTACCCAGAGGTGTCACTATCAATGCTCTGCGTTGACCGTTACGTCAATCTGGTTGAAGAAGGGATAGATTTAGCCGTTCGAGCCGGAACCCTGGAGGACAGCAGTTTGATTGCCAGACATATCGGTGATGTTCGTTTGCGCGTTGTGGCAAGCCCCGATTATCTCAGAGCCAATGGAAGACCTCATACACCACAGGAACTCAACAGGTTTCAATGCCTTGTTGATACAACGCCCAGGTATAAAAATAAGTGGCCCTTCCAGGAGGGCCGACGTAAGTATTCTGTTTCTGTCACCAACAAAGTCGAGGCCAACAATGGAGAAACGATTCTAGACTTCGCAAAAGAAGGAATCGGGATTGCATATTTGCCGGACTTTATTGTTGAAGATGCTCTATCGACAGGTCAGCTAGAGGTGCTTTTTCTAGAGTGGCAATTAGAACCGTTGCCAATTTCCTTGGTTTATTCACAAAATAGGCTGATGACGCCGGCATTAAGGGCATTGATTGATTTTTTGATCCAAAATTATCCTAGTTAAGATCAATCATCTACAACTCCTGGAATCATGTAAATCAGACAGTGTAATTTACAGCAATAGAAGAGCAACTCAAAAGGGGCGACCGTCCCAGATACCCTGTAATGTAAGAACAGCTACCCCATTCCTGAGGTGGCTGTTTTCATGTCTGATTGATCGTGAATTATAAGACCCGGCATCATGCAGTTACAGACGACTATTTACTTGTGTCCAATGCTTCCCTGGCAACGGTGGCAAGCTGCTTGATCGTTATCGGTTTCTGGCAGAAGGAATAAATACCAATTCCCAGAGCCTCCCCATCAGTAATCTGTGCACTGTATCCACTGCAAAGGATGATCGGGATGTCCGGCCTGATTTTCAAGAGTTCTTTTGCCAGCTCAACACCTGACATTTTTGGCATGGTCTGATCGGTAATAACCAGGTCAAAATCGTCCGGATGCGCCTTGAACAGATCAAGGGCTTCAACGCTTTCGGTCACAACAGTGACTTTATATCCCAAGTGTTCCAGCATGCCACCACAAGCCTTTGCAACGTATTGCTCATCATCAACAAAAAGAACGGATTCTGTTCCGGTTGGCAGGTCTGTCTCCTCCTCAGTCTCTTCCGTTGCCTCGATGTTCGTGGTGACAGGGAAATAAAGGGTGAACGTGGTGCCCTGACCAGGGGTGCTAGCGACCTGGATAAACCCCTCATGCTGTTCAACGACACCGTGAGTTACTGATAAACCCATGCCCGTCCCGATACCAACCTCCTTGGTCGTAAAGAAAGGGTCAAAGATCCGGTCGAGGGTCACCTTGTCCATCCCCTTGCCAGTATCGCTAACAGAAAGCTTGGCGTATCGGTCTGCATGCAGATCAACGGTCAAGGGAACCTCTTGAGCTGTAAGTTTTGTTTCTACCAGGCTGATCCGCAACAACCCCTTATCGTTCATGGCGTGGATTGCATTGGAACAGAGGTTGATGAGGACTTGCTGTAATTGGGTTGTGTCAGCATTGATGGAGACAGAATATTCAGGAACCTCTGTCATCACCTCCACGGTAGTGGGTATCATGGGACGCAGAAAATTTAGAGATTCACTGACGAGGGCCGTTAAATTGATTGGAACCCGCTCCTGTTTTTCCTGGCGGCTGAAGGCCAGGATCTGAGCGACGAGATGTTTTGCCCGAACTGAGGCTTCCTTGATGTGTTCAAGATTTTCATCGAAAGGTTTTCCGGCAAGACTTCTTAAGTTGATAAGCTCCAGATTGCCGCCGATAATCGCCAGAAGGTTGTTGAAATCGTGGGCTATGCCGCCAGCCATCGTGCCAATGGCTTCCATCTTCTGTGACTGGTGAAGCTGCATTTCAAACTGTCGATGTCGTTTTTGTTCTTCAACTCTGTCAGTGATGTCACGCATAAAAACCAACGTGCCATCTTTGCCTTGATAGTTCATCGGAACCGCCGAAGACTCCACATTCACTTCGGTGCCATCCAATTGCAGACAGATCGACTGTTTCAGGGGGGCATCAAGAGATTGATCATTAAGTATCTGCATCCGTTCACGAATGTCTTCCCTGTCTTTGGGATGATAACGTTCAATGGTCTGGGTTCCAATGAGGTCCTGTGCAGAATTCGCCCCGAAAAGCTTTACAGCGGCACTATTCAAATAAATAAAACAACTTTTGTCTCGGACAAAGATTGCCTCGGGGGCACATTCCACCAGCATGCTAAGGCGCTTCTCGCTTGCTTGCAAAGCATTTTCCGCCAGCTTGCGTGCAGAGACATCTCGCCACACTGTGTGCAATTGACTTCCGTTGTCGGTTCCAATTGCAGTAAGAGAAACCTCCACAGGAATAATCGATCCGTCCTTTCTGAGGTGATCCCACTCAAACCGGTGATTTCCATTATCTCTCGCCAGTCGCATCATCTCGTTAGCTTTATTGAAGGACGATTGTCCGTCTGGTTGATACTCAGGAGACAGCTTGGATGGTGGCGTATTAATGAACTCTTCTTTCCGGTCGTAGCCGAGCATCGACACAGTGGCCGAATTGCAGGCCACAAACACGCCGTTTTCGATGATGAGCATCGCATCGGCCGAGTTGTCAAAAAAAGATCTGTATTTCCTATCGTCCATATGCAATTGTTTATCTCTCTGCTGAACGCAAAAACCATCTACTAATATGGTTGATAGCCTGTATTTCCTCATCATCGATTTCCCCATATTCGAAGAAACCTAGCAACTGAAATACTCATCATGTATATGGTTGATCTGAAATAAACGTCAAAAGCTATTGTAACAAACGTTTCTCACTTATTTCTCACAAGTCCTCTCGCAACTAATTCATAGGTTGTTTTTGGCTGAAATTCAAAATTCCTACAGACCCTGCAAAACAAGTATGGCTACCCCAATTCCTGAGGTAGCCATTTCCATGTATGATATGTGGTGATTTATCGGATAGTCAGCCGCCTGCCAAAATTCCTTTAGAGTTATGATAAAACTTTTTGACAAGATATTTGCGAAATGAAGAGGCTTGCTGGTTACGGCTTGCCGCCCGCCATAACTACTAAATTTTGACAAAGCCTAGAGTGTCGAAGAGACTAGGGGCGATTCATTTCCCCTCTCGGACCATCCCATAAAAGTGAAAGGCCCGCCACTTGTCGCGCGGGCCTTCTAAATACTCTGCGAGTTTCCCTGATCACGGGCACTTCCGGCGCTCAATGGTCGCCGGTTGCTGTGTAGTACTCATCATTAAATCGGGCTTATTTTCGATAGGCAAACCTCCTTGCTAGGGTTGACGAATCTTAAATATCCTTCACTTATACTATACAGCTATCTGGCTACTATTACATCCCCCGCAGATCAATTAGTCCCACCAGACTGGGAGTCCTCAAATGTTGTAAGTTTTGACCGATAACAAGCGTCTTGGATTTTGTGCCACATTGTTTTCAGAGCCAAAGATCTGAGCGGATCTAACATTACTGAATACCCTGCAAAGCAAGACACTCTTCTGAACATCATTGTCAAAACATAGCAGTTTTGCCCCTGTCCGTTTCGCTCAGTTAGCACTCTAACTCCGTTCCTTAAATGTCCTTCCAAAATGGGTTCTCGTATGTTCTTAGGAGCCTTGAAAACAAAGGTGGCGGGTTTCTCATCATTATGGCCGACGGATTTCACGCAATTATAGGTGGCCGATTTGAAATCATTATAGATGGCCAGTTTCGTCATAATATGCATACAGGTGACAAAAAGCCTGCAGCGCACAGGCCTCTGCGGAGGGGGATTGCAAGGGCAAGTGCACTACTGGCAACTGTATTTTTTGGGAGTACGATTATAAATCATGGTACCTATCTTGGCACCTAATCGCATTTTTGACTGTTCTTGAGATGAAAACAGCAGGTCAGATAATCATCTAACCTGCTGTTTTTATTACTGGAGCCGCCCATCGGAGTTGAACCGACGACCTACGCATTACGAGTGCGTTGCTCTACCAACTGAGCTAGGACGGCTAATACGTGCTCTTGTAACTGTCCGGTTTTGCTGGGCAATCATTCAAAAACCAACTACATAATGGGCTGAAATCAGGTCTAGATTCCATGTAGTGGGTGAGATAATTACTATCCCGAGCGCGGAATGTCAAGGCAATGCTAGCCACCCCACGCCCGCCAGGCTCTCTCTCGATTCCGTAGCTGCAGCAGCAGGCGCTTGAGTTGCTGTTCGCCATTTTTGGTCAAGGCGCTCGATGCGTCTGGACTGGAGGGAGGGACAAACTTCGGTGCTTCCAGGGAGGGGGGAGTGCGCAAAATTTCGGGCGGTACGGCCTTGACCTGAACCGGTACCTTAACCTCTACCGTATGGTAACGCACGATCGGCTCGGGCTGCGCACAGGCAGCTAAAAGCAGAACCAGGAACAACCATAAATACCGCATCAGCTTCCCTCCTTGATCAGATCGATCACAAAGCGATTCATTTCATCATGACCAGGTGGCCCCTGGACAATCTTCTCGATCTCCTCCGGAGTAACCAGCACCTGCAGCACAGCCTGATCAGCAGCCAGGGCCATGGCGGCAGCGTCCTCCTGCAGCAGATCGATCCGCTCATTCTGTTTGGTGAACGACATGCGCAGCTCGCCAAGGTCTGATTTACAAACCCGCTCACGCACCTGGATCTGGGCACTGGTCGCCTGCTCTTTTGCCAGCTGGCCCTCGAGACGCCAGATCTTAAACTTCATGCCGCCCCAGGTCGCACCGACCAGCACCACACCGATGATCGCCATCGATGCCTTAGAGCCGAGCAAACTTAAAATATTCATGACCTCTCCTTACCAGAATTGAAAGCGGGCAGGATCCTCGATCAGCCGATAGCTTTCGGCATACTTCGCGATCCGCTCCGGATATTCATAATTGATGTCACAAGCGCTGATGGTCTGACCGTTATTGAAGCGGATTATCTTGCGCCGACACTCAGCTCGAGCTGCAGCGTGATCGAGCTTGCCCGCTCGCTTGATCTCCTTGAGGACCAGGCGGCCGCCGTTGTAAATCTGATAACTGACCCAGAGCTTTCGCGGTGATTGCCCCCAGGCATCCCAGTTGATGTAAGCCTGGGCCCGCAGATGATTCTTGCGCGTACTGACCTCGGGGATCCCCGCCTTGATCAATGGCTTGCGCCACCATTTATAGGTGATCTGAGCCGCACCCTGAGAGCCGATCCCGTCACGGCTGATCACATCACGACAGCGAGACTCCTGCTGCAGCTGGGCCACCGAATAGTGCCAGGGGAAATCGATCCCAAAATAATAGGCGTGAGCCTTGCGGACCTCCTGCGAATACGACTGGCAGCGATCCACCGTGCCAGCATAAGCCGGAACACAGCAGACCACCGACAGAAGTAGACTAACCGCCAGTAGAGTACGCATAGATAAACGCCAGGTAGAGAGCAATACGAATGATCGCCTTTGAGTTGAGGGGCTCATCCCATTTGACGCGGCCGAATACGATCTTGCCAACCAGGTGCGCATGAATAAAAGCCATACTCACCAGCACCACCTTAAGGCTGATCAGCTGCACCGGCCCAGGGAACTGGGTATAGATCCCAGACAGGTAAAAAGCCATCAAGCCACCAGCAATGAGAAAATCAAGCACCAGACGTTTCGATTGTTGAATTGCGGTCATACCGACTCCTTCTTATTAGATAGATACACCCTGACACTGTGGCCAGGATCAATAGGTTCCAGAATAAATGAATCAACCAGCCGCTCGAGCGTGAACTTGCGCTGCCCGAGCCGACCATGATGCTTAAGATCACCGATCCGCTCAGAGATAGTCCTGACCCGACCACCCAACAGACAGTTGATCTGGATATCAAAAGCAATCACATTATTGAGCAGATACTTGCGCCAATCGACGGGCTTGCGAGCCTGATATCCAGCTTGCCCAGAATCGTGAACTCTCTCCTCGATCCTTGCCCTGTTCCGCCACAGCCAAACGCTGATCACCGTAAAACAAATTGTCATCCCGAAGGCGACCCACTCATGGCCAACCAGCAAGTGGAACACTGAGAGCACACACAACAAGCAGGCGATCATTTCCGCAGTATCAGGATGCCTTACGTCATACCACCTCATCACCCGCCTCCACCGCCGCCAACCCCAACTCGGTTAGCACATCGACTAATGGCTCATCAATTCGGATCACCGCAGCCGCGACAAATGCCGCGCAATCTTCTGCGCTCGGTGGTGTTTCTTCCGGCCAGCGGGTGACGTAGGTCTGTGACACCAATGCAAACAGCGGAAACTGACCGTCAACAATCGCCTGGACAGTGGCAGCAAAGGACTCAACGCATGGAGTCGATGTGGCAAAGAAGTTGTCAGCGCCATCCGTGTAAAGCCGGGTGAAAGTCTTGGCTCCGCCCGTGTCTGGATCGAGGGCGCGGGCGATAGCGTTGGCGACTGCTTGCAGGCTTTCAGGGATGATGATTACAACGTTATGGCTATAGCTCATAGGGTCACCCCGCATCTGTTGGCGATAAACTGTTTGGCCTGCGCCAGTTCAGCATCAGTCAGGTATTTGTTAACGGCAAAGAAATAGTGGCAATCAGTATCCCCCTGGCCTAGCCATGTAGGGAGGTTGAGGGCACCAACAGAAATGCTTGCGGCATTCTCCAGAATCGCGGGCGTGGTTACAGTCCCCGCCCCGCTGGTCGAGTTCTTGAAAGCATTTATAAGGGTGGATGATAAGCGGAAACCAGCCAGCATTTTATCGGTACCGGCCGCGGCGCCACCTGCAACCGCTAGAGAAACCCCAACTGTCCCAGCAACCACACAGGCTAAGTTCCCATTAGAGCTACGCCGCAACCCGCAGTAGTTATCATTGCTAACATCGTCACTCATGCCGAACGGGTAGGTGGTCCCTGCCGCCGCAGTTCTCCACTTCCCGCACCAGATCACCGTCAACTCATCCCCGGTGAATGGGTTGGACCCTGATAGGTAGTCGTCAACACCATCGAATGACAGGTGGGGGTAGGCGAGTTCTCTGACAGAAAGGTTATCGAATGTGCTGGTATCTCCCTCTGCCCCACTATTCTGCAAACCAAATTTAATTGTGTCCCCGGTAGGAACTACCACTGTTGCGACCCCTGAAACTAGGACGCCAAGCAACTGTGACCAATCCGCATTCCATATGGTCAGATGATTCGCTGCTGTCCCAGTAGACCCCAATGCTTCACCATAAAGAATATAGGATTTACCTGCTACTACAGACACAGGCATATATACATACCCGTTTGCGTCGACACCGGCTGTAATAACTGTTTCACCGTTTACAATAGCCACGGTTGCGTCATTGACAATGGTATAGCCAGAGACATCCGAAGTAGAACCATCTCCGTTAGTAAATATCTCAGGCCCAACCCCACCAGACCCACCGAACAGCAGCGGCTTGGCGGCGGTTGTAGCTTGAGTCAGATGGTTGCCTTTGAGTTCGCGGGTGGAACTAACCCGAACACGCATGCCGTCAATTGACGTTGTTATTCTGATGGAGTTAAGCACCAAATTTAAAGCTGGGAGTACTTTATCAATCACTGCTGGGACGGTAGTGAATGCAGAATTGACGCCGTCAGCAAAACCACCTAGCTGCAACTGGGCATAACCAGCTACGAGAGTCTCAAAGTTACAACGATACAGGTGGCCCTCTGTGAGTTTGCCGTCAACACGAAGCTCACCAAGAACTGTCCCGCTATGTATCCACACACCGGCACCCTCGTAAGACCAGCCAGCCCCGCTGAACGTAACATCCGCCACGTCCCAAAGCTCAGGCCCCCTCGCCAGACCCTGTGATCGATCCAGACCTAGCCCGACAACATCCCCATAGCTCGCCGGGGTCTCGCCGGTTGATTCCTGAAAAAGCGTGCCGGATGAGTTGTCGAGCAAGATAGCGGGTACATTGTGCTTTAGAATCAACGCCCGCAGAGGATGCGCCAGAGGGTTGGTTTCTCGCCTGCGCCCCACCTGAACACGACTGCTGGCTGGCCTCATACCAGCCCCCGCACCGATATCCGCGTATAGTTGCAGTCCCCTGCCTCGTCCTTGGTAACGGTAACCTTAACCCGTGGCGCTCCAATCCTCTGATATTCAGCACCTGCTACACCGCCACCGTTGCCAAGCACTTCGGGGTCGCCTGGCAGGCCCAGAAATTCATCGTTGTCGACACTTAGAACCGGGGTGATCACAATCGTGCAGCCCTTGTCGGCATTCAGATCGACGGCGATATGATTACAGTGACCGCAGTTAAGGATCTGCGAGTAGTTACCGCCTACCGCAGTCAGTGCTGCGACATCCAGATCGAGCAGGTTGCTACCGGCGATGGCGTTGGGGTTGGCGTTTTTTTTCTCGAGCATGAGGCACTCCTGTCATCTAGGGGATTATGGTTGTTTTATCACCAGGTGATTGCGTCGAGCTCTGCAACTGTCACCGCAGCAGCAACCTGAGCCTTCAGGTTCCAGCTCTTCTGGTATTGCAAATTGACATGACCCAGCATGGCGCCCGCCAGTGCGATCAGACCAGCGGCATCGAGCGGTACGTCTTGATCGTTTTTGCTGCGCCAGGTAAAACCAGCGGGCAGAGGAACCCCTGCCTGCACTGCGGCAACCGTGCTCGTCAGGTTGTTACGACTGACATCGTCGCTGTCAAAGACATTCACGCCGCAGGAGACGCCGCCGTCGATAGCGCTATCGCGGTCCCTGTTGATCAGCTTTCCCTTTGCCGCCCGGTACAGGACCAAATCGATTTCCCACTGTCCGTTGACCAGCACATGAAGACGCGACGGAGGGATTGTTGCCAGGTAGGCATCAAGATCCGTCAGGACCGATGCGAATGGAGCAAAGTCGTCTATCTGGTCATTGGCACGGCCATCCGAATACTCAACCTCTCCGGTGCCATTGGTCACGTTCCAGTGAACCGCCCAGACATCAGCTGGCGCAGCAAAGTCGAACTGATAAGCTTGACCGTCGACGATAACCATCGAATCAGGGACCACGATACGGATATGTTCATTTGCCTGCATGTTAGCTGCCTCCTTCTATCGTCAGCATAGTGGATGATTGTATTGCTCTGGCGAGCGCCGTCATACCTTCGAGGGCCTGGGATCCAGCGTTAGAATTCTCATTACGCAAGCTTTCCGTCGCGGCCTGAACACCTCGCACCATATTGCTTGTCTCTACCTGCAGCACCGGGATCATGGCCATGGCGCAACCCCACTGCTCCAGCTCGGCTCCAGTCTGCGGGTGCTGCCCGATCAGCTTGGTGTACCAGGCACAGCGCATGGTTACCTTCTCTTCGCCGACCACTGCATCCTTCTCGCACTCCATAACCAGAGGGCATTCAGTAATAATTCGTTTCACGATTAATCCTTAGAGCAGACGATTGAATTGACATACTTCGGGACAAAGCTGCTGGTATTAAAAGCGGCAGAGTTGCTGACCGCACCTGAGACCCCATGCCCGTGTCCTGCCCCACCACCCGAATTGCTTGTCGTGGCGGTAACCGGAGAGCTAGCAACTCCTGCCAAATAACTACCACCGGCAGGATCATTTGATTCAACCGTGTCGGTCGCGGAAAGAGTATGGGCATGAATTGGCATCTCAGAAACCGTTAGCGTATGGCTGGCAACAGACAAGGTATGACCATGACCGTGCTCTCCGACGCTGTGAGTGTGAGCGCCAAAGGCATCACTGTTACCGGCAAGACCGCCACCTACACCATCAACCAGCCTGATACCTCGACCATCCATACCGAGCACCTTTGTCCATCCGGTAGGCGCAGCGGCCTGAACAAAGACCATCCTCGTGCCAGAAGGCAACAGAGCATTGACCTTGGCCTGCGCCCCAGCCGGGGTCTCCTTGGTCGCCAGGGCGTTGACCATGGTTGTTGCAAAATTAGGATCATCACCCAAAGCGGCCGCCAGCTCATTGAGCGTATCGAGGACTGCCGGAGGTGCAGACATCAGAGCCGATATCGAAGCATCAACCTTGGCTTGCGCACCGGCTGGTGTCTCATGGCCACTATGGGGAGCAGCAACATCCCGATGCGTATCAACCTTGGTTTGCGCACCGGCTGGTGTCTCATGGCCACTATGGGGAGCAGCAACATCCCGATGCGTATCAACCTTGGTTTGCGCACCGGCAGGGGTCTCAGCTCCAATCTGCGCAACAGTAACAACGTGCGGGTTGTTGCGCAGATCGGCATGTTCGTCCAGGTGCCACTGGGTCAGGTAGATCAGAGTCGGGTCGATCGTTTGGTCTACGTTGGCGGCATTGGTCACCTGCATGATCATGCGAACATACAGATCCTTCTCGCTGCCGCTGCCCAGGGCCGGTTTAAAGGTCAACGGATACTTGCCAACCGCGATCAGATTTCCGGCACCATCAAACACTCCGGCCTCGCGAACATTAAAGCCCCCATCAGCGGCGGGGATTAATGCTTCAACCACGATATGGCTGGCATCTTTTAGCGAAACATAGACCCGGTTGATAGTGCCGCGCCAAACCTCGTTGACCAGGGCGATCTGGCCCACGACCGGCGCAGAATAGACTCCATTGCTGTCACCCACCGCGAAGTTAACCAGCGGCAATGGGGTCTGGGTTGCCTGGGCATTTGCCAGAGCGTTGAGCCCCAGGGTGGTGAGTATGTTGTAAAAAGCTTCCGGCATAACGACTCCTTATTGCGGATTGACGGTGATGACTTCAGACGATTGCAGGCCGATGGCGTAGACCGGCACAGCCGAGGCCACTGAAAAGTTGTATTCCAGGACATCCAGCCAAGCGCTCTTGCGTTTGGCTGAATTGATATAGCGCAGCAGCTTTGCCTCTTCGGCACCGCTCACGACTTCTCCCTCGATATCGACCACCACCTTGAAATGTCCCGGGGTGCCTGCGTACTCAAACCACTCCTGCACCCTGGCGAAAGGCATCCCGGCCAAAATAAGAGCCTGCTCAACCGCCCAGGGCGTGCCTTTGTGGCGGTGAATCTCCATGCTGCCAGCAATAACCGAACGCTTGATCGCCTCGGGCCAATCACTCTCCCATTCGTCAACCGACAACGCCCAGGCCAACCAGGGTAAAAGAGCAACCGGACAAGTCTGCGGATTCCACAGATCACGCAGCGGAACCGACACTTCGCCGATCCGGGCGATCGCTCCCTCCAAGGCAGTCTCCTGGGCGGTGGCGTTAGGCGGCAGCAGGGTCTCACTCATCGGTGCCCCCGATCGCTACGGTGATTCCGGTGCAATAAGACGCAGCCGCTGCAGCGACAACCAGGTCGGCAACCGGAGCAGCCATAACAACCTTTTGCACTCCAGGCTGATGCAGAGCGGCATAGAGCCCCGAAAGGGTAATGTCATGCCCGAGCCGGTGATGCGCAGCAGCGTAAGCGGTCACGGCATCCTCAGCGGCTTGACGGATCACCTCGGAATCAGGACCCGGGTAAACGGTCAGAGTCGCGTCGACAGTAAAGTTGACGATGGTCGCGGCCTGCACCGTGACCTGATCGGTCAGGGGTCGCACCTTCTTGTCATCAGCCAGGGCGGCGGTCACTGCATCGAGAAGGGCTTGATCCGGAGTGCCATCACCAATGGTCGAGAGCACGGTCACCACAACCTGTACGGCAGCAGGGCTGGAGATATCGACATCCAGCACCGTCGCATCTGCCGACAAGGCATGAAACTCATAGGCCCCGGTCGGTCCGGCGGTGCTTTGCCCTTCGGGGGCCAACTGAGTCCGCTCACGTAAGCGGGTGTCGGTTTCGTAAACAGCCGGGACCGGTGGCACGGCATCTGGATCCGCCGCACTGATCAGCAGACGCTGCACACTCTGTATGGCAGCCAGATGGTCCATATCGCTACCTACAGCAAAGGCCAACATCACCGCCCGGGCGGCGTCATTGACCCGTTGCCGCAGTTGCAGCTCACGATAAGCGGCGGTCTCGAGCAGCTTGTAAGCCGGATCAGATTCGATCAGCGCGTCATAGGCGGGATAACGCAGTTGGTAATCGGCCAGAATCTCGGCCAGAATCGTTTCAAAATTAAGCTGCTCCACGACAGACGGCGCAGGCAACTGGGTCAGGTCGATACTCATACGATGATGCCCTCCATTTTCATTGGCTTTCCGTCCGGCAAATAGGTTCCCTCAAGGGTGAGCGTCGGATGGCCTTCTTCGACCGACTCGACCTGGACCCGAACCAACTTAAAGCGCGGCTCCCATTTATCCAGCGCCTCGGCTACCCAGGCATAACAGTCAACCAACCACTCCGAGTTCACCGGGCGATCAATCAGCCGAAAAAGCCGACTGCCGTAGTCACGTCGCATCACCCGACTGCCGAGCGGTGTCGACAAGATATCTGTGATTGACTGCCGCAGATGGGCGCTGCTTTCCAAGGCTTTTCCGTTTGTTGCATTCATTCCATTCATTTGACTGTCTCACCCTGAAATTCACAGCGGTAGCCGCTGCCGTTAATCACATGGGTCACCTGGGCCAGCAGCCACTCACCATCAACTCCAGACCGAACTCCGGAAAGAATCAACTTGCCCTCCGCTGCTAACGCGAGATCCCCACTACAGGCTCCAGTGATAGTACCGACGCCTCGCGCCAAGACTGCGAGTTTTGATTTTGCAACAGCGGCAGCAGTCTCAGCATCGGCATACTTCGGCACCAACCTGTAAACCGGAGTGCCGCTGCCGACCAGAATCTTCTTTTCAGCACCGGCAGGGATATCCTGGTAGCGAGCTTCAACCGCTGGGTACGTGCCCCGATCTGCCAAAAGGACATTCCAGCGGGTCAGATCACTGCGCAGCTTGGTCACTGCCGGCAGGTCTTTGCCGCTGGAACTTTTAGATGCTGCTTTAAGAACAAAGAGCAACAGACCGTTGGCGACCTTGGCGACGGCACCACGCCCCTCGGCCAACCGGGTGAGCAGTTCCAGATCTGACTCAGTAGTCTGATCTATGTGCGCAATCGTTACGGCAGCAAGCTCAGCAGAAACCTTCGGCAGATAGCCGTGAGCGCTGGCGATACTGGCGACCAGGTCACCAATCTTGATGTTGTCAAAACTACGCGTGCGACGTTCCTTGAGCCCCTTGCGAAGATCGGCTGCCCGAGCGCGGATCACCAGTGTGTCGGGTGGCCCTTCAAGGCCGATCTCATCAACCACAAAAAGTCCCTTATGATCGAGACCAGCGCCTTGGTAGCCGAGGGAGATCTCCAGCTTGGCTCCTTTACGCGGGAGCTCGATCACCGGAGCCCGATCGTCGAGACGGATCATGACCGTATCGCTGGTAAGCCCAGAAACATCGGTCACCCGCAATTCGATCAGTCGATCGCGGATAATAGCGGTCACATCCTGGTTGTCGGCTTTGATGAGGAAATCAGGCGTCATATCAATCCCATAGCTTCACGGTTTGTAGTTCATTGGTGGTTGGTAGCTCTGGCAGCAGAATCTCGACACCAACGCTGAATATCAGTCCTTTGTCTGCCAAGCCCGGGTTGGCCTCGAGGACCACCTCAACGACTCCGCTCGAGCGGCCATAATGGCGATGACAGATCTCGTCGAGCATGTCTCCATCGCTGGTGCGATAAGTCTGCGGCATCAGCTATCCTCCCCGTAGTGACTGAGCTGCAAGCGGAATTCCTGCTTGCGCGGGCTACCGTCTGAAAAATGGACCGACTGAGTCTCGGCAATCCGGGTGATACACCACTTACCCATGGCCCTGCCAGAACCTGTCTCGTCTGGGCCAGAAACCATACTCAACGGCTCACCCTTGCCCGCCAAGGTTCGCATCTTCTCAACTTGTCCCAGACCGCCCCGATAGTTTGGATAGATCACGCCATCCAGGGAGATGCTGTCATCACCGATGCCGACGAACTGCCGGGCCGGACGGCGACCGACACGGGCCTGTGCAGGCCACCTGTACTCGACAGTGCGCTGTAGCTTCTGATAGGCGGCGGTATCGATTGAAAAACGGAAGTCACCCAGGGACATCATGGTCTTAGTCGCCATAGTGAGCCCCCCGCTGCAGAGCAGCAAGCTCCTGTTCATGCTCCCTCAGCCCCTCCCTCATCCCCGCTTTCACATCATCAACATCATGACTGGCCTGCAGCTGTAGATTTACAACCGGGCTGCTATTAATCACCTGCCCGCCACCGGCCACCAAGGGTGCAGAAGTAAGCGCCTCGTCGGAGCCCGGCAAGAACATGCCCCCAGCCCAGGCCCCAGCAGCTTCACCACCGAAACCGCCAATAATCCCGCCAATAATCCCGCCGATCGCCGTACCAATAACCGGGATAAAGGATCCAGCAGCTGCACCAAGAGCAGCGCCACCGATCGCGCCGCCGATACCTCCGACATCGGCAGAGATACTTGCAGCCTTTTCGCCCGTAGAACTGGAGCTATCCAAGAGCGTGCTGCCGATTGAAGCGGCTCCCAGTAACAGGCCAGCAGCGCCGCCCATCTTCATCTTGCTGAGCTTGCCAAACTTCCCAAGCTTGCCGGTCTTACCAAACCAACCCCCCTTGCGAGCACCACCACCGGCAGCCATCTCGGCTGCAGTAATTCTGGACTTGAGGCCGAGCTTGCTCATGGCGACCGAGAGAGCGGCAAAACCGATCAATAGCGGGGCCACCACAATGGCAATGCCACCGATAGCGGCGGTCATGCCGACTGCGGCGGTAACCAGGGCCGGATGCCGTGAAACGATTCCGGAGATCCACGCGGCGGCGGCCTCAGCAGCCGGGATAAAACGCTCCAGAGCCGGAGCCAATGAGTAACCAATCATCTCGGCGATGATGGTGAACTTTTGCGCAACGATGGCAAGGCGCGAATCGAGGTTGTTGTCCATCGCTCTGGCCATGGCTTCAGTGAACGCGACACCCTGTTTCTGAGCATCGCGAAGAGCCTTGGCATTCTCACGAAACTGGTCCTGCTGCCCCCAAAGCGACTTGAAGAAATTGACCGCCTCTTCAGAACCGAAGGCGTCCTGGATGATAGATCCGATCTCGGTGCTGTACGCTTTCTTACGCCCAACACCAAACTTTGTTTGCATCTCTTCCAGCAAATCAGGCAAATCGCGCAGGTTACCGTTGGCATCCAGGGTATCTATGGCATAGCCCATATCAGCAAACCGCGTCTGAGCCTTGGCCGCAGAACGCTCAAGAGCCGCCAGAATGGTACCTGACTTACCGGCTTCATTCTTTTGCTGCAGCATGCCGAGGGCGGTGAACTGGTCCGCTAAAGCAATGCCTGATTCTGCCAGGCCGGACCCCATACTCTGAATCGACTGCTGCATCTTGCTGCCGTCAGTTTTAAACTGCTTTACCGCACCGGAAAGACCCGCAGAGAAGACCGCACCGAATTCATCGTCACTGAGGTTTTTAAACAGACTGTTCTTGAATGATCCATATCCGGTGGCAAACAGAGAGGTCATCTGACCAACGTCAGACTTAGTCGCCTTGGCGGTTTTTGCTGCAAGGGCGGTCATCGAAGCAACGCCCTGATCTGTGAGACTGGAGATGCCGCTCTTGATATCGTAAGCCGCAGAGACGAAAGCCGCCGTATTCATCCCGGCAAGTTGACCGCTCAGCTTGCGGCCCATGCCGATCACCCCGGATGTGTCCTGCATACCAAGTGATGACAGCTCACCCCTGGAACGTTCAACCCCACGCATTTGAGCCATCGGGTTACGGATAGTACCGAGCATGGGGCGCCCGGCACTGCCGAGCCCACTGGCCAAAAGAGAGAGGTTGGCTGCCCGCTGCATGGTGCGCTCGTGGACACTGTTGGCTGTCTGGATCTCGGATGCAGCAGCCTGCATCCGCTTCATTTTTTCTGTTGATTTTTCGAGACTTGCGGCGATTCCATCTTGAGCTTTCTTAAGGTTTCGAGTGTCGATCCCAGCACCGCGCAGCTCGCTGCGAAGATCCTTCAGGGAGCTTACCTGTTCAACGTGCTTGTTTTTAAGATCAGTGACAGATCGCTTTGCCCGGTCGAATTCTTGCTGAAGTTTCTTGGTCGGCTTGGCGGTTTTCCCGAGCTCTTTTCCGAGTTCAGTCACTCGCTTGCGAGCCAGATCCATCTTTGCTGCAGTCTTGCCTATGCGCGTTTCGAGCTGCCGCATCCGCTCGACAGATTTATTGTTCTTCCCTAGGGCGACCAGCTCTTTCTGGCTGTCGTTAAGTTTGCTCGCCAGCACCTCAGAGATATTGGCAATTTTCCGCGCTGGTCCGCTGAATTTATCGACTGCACCGATCAAAATTGTTTTTTTCAAGTCAGCCATCTATACTCTCCATATGAGCTCAACACTTTCGGCAAAATCTATCGTTTCGGAACTGATCATCGCCGCCATCCCTTCGGCGATCTTGCTGCCGATCCTCTGGGGTGTTCCGGGTGGTCTCCTGCTGGCCCTGCTGGTCTATATCCCTGCGCTGGTTGCTGTCGGGCTGATCAGCGCGGCCCTACCCTAGATCTTTCTTTCGCCAACTTGTGATAACGCAGCAGCTTCTCAATCGGCATGCTCTTCATTTCCGACTCAGCCCAGTGGAATACTGTGGCTATGTTGGCAATGACCGGCTCGAAAAGCTCATCCGTCAGTCCAAAAAACCCGAAACAACCTCACTGGCCTTATTAAAATCAGCGGCGTCCATCTCTCTGATTGTGTCCATCGGCAAATCAGCCACCTGGGCCAGCAGCCGAATCGATTTCAACAGATCAGACTTTTCGCGGCCCATGACTTCCAGGTCCAAGACACTGACCCGGCGCAACCGCAACTCACCGACCTCAACGCCATCGACATTGATCGGATAATCCAACTTGATTGTTTCTGGAACCATGACTCTCTCCTTAAAAAGGGCGGGGCAGCATGGCTGCCCCGCATTTAATTACAGACCGATATTCTTGCGAGTCTCGGCCAACTGATCCACACCACCAATAATGCGGACCATATTCTCGATGTCGATCTCGTGGACCACTTCGCCACCGTGCGTTAGTTTGTAGTAACGCAAATCAATCGCGGCCTTAACGGTTGCCTTTTCGCCAGGCTTCCAGTTGCCCATATCAAGCTCGCGCATAGTGCCGCGCATATTGACAACCACCGGCAGCTTGGTACCGTCTTCACTTTCGACCGACCCACGCGCAGTCAACGGCTTCACATTGCCAGGTGCCAGGCCGAACAATTTAAGGGTCTCTTTGTCGAAGCGAGAAAGAGTGAAGCTGATCTCCAGCTTTTCCATCCCCATATCGACAGCAACTGGCGCGTCCATGCCGCCCGCTCTGAAATCCTCTGTCTTCAGGGCCAGCTTCGGCAGGGTCAATTCGTCAATGTTGCCAGCGTGACCTAGGCCATCAACGAACAGGTTCATGTTCTTCAAAATGTCATTCAACATTGCTGTTTCTCCTTAGCCGAACACCGCGTCAACGGTGTAATCGTTATTGACAGCAGCCTGAAAGGTGACCCGCTCGGCAACCCCGTAACGACCGTAATCGAAGTTAAAGAATGCCCGCCCGGCGTCCATCTCAACCTGAGTGTTGAGCTCTGGATCGAACCAGCAACGGCCACCCGAGATAGCACCCTTGTTGACCAGGCTATCCAGATAGGCGTTAACCCCCTCGACCACATCTTCGGAGTAGGTCTTGGTGATATTGCGATCGACCGCCCAAAGGTGAGCCCGCAGCAGGCTCTCGAGGATCATGTCCTCAAGACGCACATGGGCCAGAAACGCCCACTTGGGATCACTCGAACAGGTGCGGTTACCCCAGAGGCGATAACCTTCTTCGCGGATCGTGGTAGCAACCTCTTGCTCATTGAGCAGATTCGCCCGACAGTTGGCATCACCAAAGGAGAAATCGACAGCGCGGCTGGTGCCGACAATGCCGTTGACCAGGCGATTGGAAGGAGAGGTCCAGAAACCACCACCACCGTTGCCCCGGTCATCATTGGCAGCGATCACCCCGGCGACACGAGCGCTGGGAGGCTGATCAACAGCGACATTGGCGACGGTATCCCAGACCTTGTAATAAGGATCGATGACATAGACCCGTTTGCTGCCCCAGTCGCCTCGATACTCGATAGCATCAGCGTCGGTGGTGTTGGGTGCGTCGGTAACGATGATGGCCCGCAGGCGATCGGCAATGCCGACCATCTCAGCCACCACCGGATTGGCCAGCGCCCCGGGACGCTCACCGGTGTAACCAGGTGCACAGAGGATCTTCGGCGTAACATGCACGACAGATGCAGAGGCCAGCAGGCCATGAACACCCGTGTAAGCTCCTGTGCCACCATCAACCCCGCCGACCAGATCGGCACTGAGTACCGCCGTCACATCGGGCTTGTCGTAATTGATCTTGAGAGTCGCAGCGGCAGCAATGTCACCGGCAGCAATACGGGTGATCACGCCGGTATCGGTATCGATGCTGTAATCAACATCCTCCGCATAGGTGGTGGTATCGGTGGCATCTTTAACAACCAGGCCAGAGTTGTAAGCATCGGCCAGGGTCAGGGTGTCATCGGCACCCAACACATAATCGGCCTGAACAACAGCCACCTTATGAGTCACCGGGTCGAGCACGTTGATAACCACGACCAGCGCACCGCCCTGGTCAAAGATGGCATCGAGCGCCTCGGGGATAGTGCCAACGCCGGTACCGAACAGAGCAACAGCCTCAGTGCGCGAACCAGCGATCAGGACCGGAGTGTTAACCGGGCCCTTCGGCGCGGTGCCGACCAGACCGATAACGGCCGAACGGACAGTGCGAATGGGACGCGGACCGCTGTCAACCGACAGGACCTCGACGCCGTGCAGAAAACTGGACATGGTGTTACCTCCTCAAAAAATGGGTTCTATTTCTTCTTGCCTTTAGCAGAACTGGCTGGCTTGGCTGGTGCGAACTTGACCTTGCCCTGCAGACGTAATGACTCAGCCACGCGGGGATGCAGATCGACCGACTCACCAGGTTTAATAGGGCGGCTCTCAGAATCGAGCAGGGGCTTCAATACGATACATTTCATGATGGTTGCTCCTTATTGCTGTTGGTTAGGCGCAGATGTTGTCCCGCCACCATCACCGTTTTCGGGATGCTGGTGAGCGTTATAGGTTGTACGCATCGCGGCCATGGTTTTACTGCCGCCCTGATCGCCGATATTCTGCCCGGCGGTAATGTTCAACGTCGCGGCAACACTCTTACTGACGGAAACTTCGCCATTAACAACCAGGTCACCGTTAATGGTTGCAGTTGGTGTTGTCAGAGTCGTGTTCCCGGTGATATTGGCAACCAAAGTGCCACTGGCCAGCAATTGGACATCGCCCTTGACGTCTGCTTTCAGCAGATGAGCAGCCCGGTCATACTCGACAACCGTGCCATCAGCGAAGATGATCCGCCGCACGTTCTTGCTGTTGGCCGGAGCCGGATGTGCGTTTCGATAGATGGATGGCAGCACAACCCCCTGAGCGGGATCCCCGCAGGGTGAGAACACCATCACCTGTTCGCCGACCTCGGGTGACCACCAATCACGATCGCCACCGGCCCGCCGGGTGAACCAGGGAAGCCAGCCGGACTCCAGTTCACCACAACGCACCTTGACCCTCGCAGCCGCCTCATCAAGCTCAAAAATCACACCGACCATCTGCAGGTTGGCAAGCTTGCGCTCCAATTCGGCCAAGCGATATTCAACACTGCTCATGGCTGCACCTGCTCATAATCCGGCTCATGACCGATACCGATATCGGGTGACCAACCGACCATGATCTCGGTCACGGGGCTCCCCGTACCAGACCAGACCGAATCACCAAAACAGACTTCATGCGTCCACTCGACTACCCAAGACGAAAAGCCCAGCAAGTCAGGCTTGAAATCAGCAGGCTCAACGCTAAGCACTTTTGCCGGGCCAACCTCACAACCAAAACGACTTGCTTTTTTTATGGCCGCAGCAACTGCTGCCGCCATATTTACGGTGTCCATCTCAGCGGCCAGATCTGTTAAATCAAAAACGATATAAGCGCGAAACCTTGCGGCAACCTCAAGCTGCTCAGTGCCAAGGTCAGTCGTTGGAGTCAGGTCGACGATCTCAGTCAGAATCGCCGGAGAACTGATCTTTTTCACCAGACGCGGGTATGCCTCGCAAGTCGGAACCGAAGAAAACGTAGACTTAAGAGAGGCAATTATTGCTGCGTGCAAAGCAGTCATCATCAGTTAAACCATCCCATCTCAAATTTGAGTTCATGCTCAAAAAACTCTTCGAATTTTCTGGCCGCGACATCCTGATATTTATCCAGGACATCTTCAAATCCTTCGGCAATCGAGACACCAACCTCGGCAATCGGCAACCTGGCAGCACCCTTACGTATCCATACCTGCTGGTCGTCTCCATAAACGTTGGCAGCAAAAGATTTTCTGAAAAAGCGCCGACCAGCCTTAGCGCCCCGACCAGACTGACTAACGCGGCCCAGCCTTCTTGCCTTGACAGGATTGATCCCTATCCATATTCGAGCCTCAGGATTACTGCCGCCCTTCATGCTGCGATAAAATCGAGGTTTAAGTACCTTTTGCGGGACCTTTGTTTTGCTGCCAGCCTCACGGGCGATCTGTGTCTGTACCCATGCCGCCAGCTTTTTAACTGCCCGACCCTGTGCTCGCATGATCTGATGCGGAGCGGCACCAAATTGCGATGACAACAGACCATGCTCATAGTCGAAGTAGATCGAGACCTGAGGTGTACTCATTGCTCTTTCACCAGGATCTCGGTCAAACAATGACGACGTCGAACAACTTCAAAAACCTTATATTCAACGCCATCCAGAGTGATCCGCGTTCCGACTGCAATCAGGCCATCGACCTCTGGCAGACAACGGAAGGTTGGCTGTCCCATGTGCCCACCGACATGACCGATCCTGGCCTCATCAACGGCATCATCAAAAATCATCATGGCAACAAAGGCAGCAGCCTGTGCAGGCAGCACCGTTATCGGCTCACCAAAATCACGAATCTCCATGCGCAGTACTTCTAAATGATCGATCGCCATCAGACCGCTCCCGCTGGCTCGAGCATACGCAGATAGCGCTGCTCAACCTTGATGATGTAGCCGGTCAGACCGAGCTGATCCGGAAACTGGCCATGGGTTAAACAGACCGGATGCGATAAATACGAGCGCGTAAAACGCCAGGTCTGCCACTTACCCGGAAGGCTTCCGGACTGACGCCAGAGAGTAAAGCTGGCTGGCAGTTCGCAAGCATCACGAGCCACGGCAAGAGCCTTGCCGATCATCTCGAGGTAGCAACTCTGGGCGGCCAACGCGAAAAACAAACGCTCGCGGCAATCGGGGATCTCCGGAAAATGGCGATAGTTTTTAGCCAGGGCCACAACAAACTCAGCCAGCTGCTGCTCGGTCTCGATCTTCAAGACACCGACTGCAGCCTTGACCCACAACCAGCCGAAGCTGGTGAGATCATCGAGCAGCTCGGGGAAACGACCAGAGACTGCGGTGATGATGGTTGTGTCAGAGATTGGCTGGTTCACTTGATAATCTCCTCAATGAGGGCTGGGTCGACACCAGTTCGATACGCAACCTGGTGCAGCAATACGCGGATTTTTCTTAACTCGCTGTCTCTGTCTTCACGACAAACAGAGCAATCATTCTCGGTACGGTAGCGGGTGCCGATAGTCGATTTATTTAAAAACATCCTAAGGAACCAGATTCCAGTAACAACTAAACTGCCCCAAAAAATGAAATGCATTGCCGTCTCTTTGCTCATGATCCCCACCGGTTGTTGTAGTTAAAGGGTTGCCTGTGTCCCTGGGAGAGAGGCCAGGGACACAGGCTCGGCCGATCGAGCTCGGCCTTACTTCTTCCCAGCTGCCTCGATGATTCCAGCAGCCTTGGTTTCAGCGGACTTAACGATTTCAGCAGCTTTGGAATTTGCACCTGCGATGATCTTCTTGGCCTCGGCCTCGGCATCGGCGATGATCTTGGCTGCCGGCTGATTTGTCGGCTGGCTCGCCTGCTCAAAATTTTGGGGCAGACATGCCAGGCCGTCATCAACCAACTTTTTTGCGACTTTCAATTCACATTCAAATGTTGCGGAATCGGTACCAGGAACCCGAAATTTTTTGTCGTACTTGATTGTTTCAAGAGCAATGATTTCAACAGTTTTCTTAGCCACAGCATTACCTCGCTATCAGATTGGATGCCCGGTGCTGGCGAACCAGCACCGGTGAGGATTAAACGACCTTCGCCGAAGTAAAGGCCTTAGGCTGAAGCAGCCCGACCAATGCAGCCGACTGAACCAGGATGAAACGGCAGGAAGGATCTTCCTTTTCCCAGCTCTTGACGAAACGCTTAACTGCGTAGTTCGCCTTCAGATCCTGAATCATGCCGTAGAGTTTTTTGTTTTTGGCACGGTCACTACCGACCCAAACCTTGTCGACCGGCACATAAGGCTTGACGGTTCCATCATCATCGGTGAACCAAGAATCATAAGTGTAGAGATCGACAATGCAGCCAGAGTCCCTGTAGGTACCGCAGAAGGTCACGCCTTCGGGCAGCAGCTCAATCTTGATCTGCCCTTGTTCAATCCGACGGTTGTCAAGCTTGCCTTCAACCTTTGGATGGTTGCTCCAGGCAGTCCAGACGTCATCCCCCATAACAACGGTGTTCGAAATTACCCCAGAATCTTTGCCGTTCTGCTTACACCAGGCCTTAAGATCAGCGCCCGGGTCACTGTTGACGATATCGGTCCAGAGATCGGTACCAACCAGGGTGACCTTGTGCGATGCAGGCATGCCGAAATCGACCGCCGTATCGACGCCATCACCCTTAACGACAACAACGCCGCTATCGAGTGCCTGAGCGGCCATCCACTCTTCACGAGCGACAATAGTGTCCTCTTGTTCAGCGATGATTTCGCCAGTCTTTTCAGCCAAACGTTGCCCGTGCTTTTTACCCCCTGCGTAAATCGTTTCGCCTGCAGCCGGGGCATTAAGATCAGAAGGCTGAAGAGTCCCGAGGCCCTTAATGTAGGGCGGCTCAAAACTCGTCATAGAGCGGCCCTCTTTTTCCATCAGCTTGCCTTTACGCATCGGCGAAACAAATGGTGCCAACCGACGAGTGCCGCTGATTTTTTCAAAATCAATGGCCTTGGTCTCAAAGATCTTTTCACCCTTGAAGAAGGTCCGCAGCAGAAAGGTGGTAGCGGGTTGCTTCTCATTGAGTGGTTCCATCAATGTCCGAGACTGGAACAGACTGACATTACCGAGCAGCAACGGTGCGGCCTTGCCTGCATCATCCAACCCATCGATGGCAGGTAGACTGTCGGCGAATGCAGGGACACCTACAAACGCCAGGGCGATGCCGATCAGCAGCACCAAAGAGGAAAACAGAGCGAATCTTTTCATGGCTAAAAGCCTCCTTGTTAATTGTTTAAAGTGCCGACACTTAAGCCGAAACTGGTTTCTTAAGGAAAATCGAGAGATCGCGCAAGGCGTCCCGGTGAGTGTCGGCGGTGTCGGTGCCACCGAAAACCAAAGAGTCCTCGTTGAACTCACCAGCCTGGTAGACCGTGGTGACAACATCACCGCCAGTAGCGTCGACGTCCTCGGCTAAAACACCGTAGGGGTCGTGGACAGAAGCGGTGCCGTGATCCGATTGGACAGGGATCAGCTTGTTGGCATTGCCGCTATCTTTTGCCACCACAGTGCCGCGAACCAAAGTCTGGCCGGTCAAGATGGTTCCGTCCCCAGGTACGATGGGGAAGTCACCCGCAATCAGGTTGTCTGTATTTAAAGTTTCGATTTCCATTGAAATATCCTCCTAAGGGGATCGGGTTACAGGTTTACGATTTAAGCTCTGACTCTCGCCATCCCAGCCTTCAATCCAGCGACGTTCTCCTGCTCTTGCTTGGCCTCAGCAGTTTCACTACCAGGCTCGGCGGCATTTGGTGCCGCAGGAGCATCTTCTTCGATCTCAGCCGCTGCCGTATCACGCAGCTTGTTCTCAGCACCGAGAACCGCCAGTGCAGCTTCGCCACCGGTGGTTTTACCGTCGGCAGCCAGAGTGGCGATCAACTTTTCATGACCGGGGATCAGGGCGGCGTTGACGGCTTTGACACGCTGTTGCTCGGCAAGAGCTCCGGCGGTGATGCCCTCGGCGTGACCGGCTTTGTGGCCAATCTCAAGAACAGCGGCGTACAGCTTCGGGGTTTTCTCTTTCAGCTCTTTTAATTCTTTATCCATGGTGGTACCTCCAATTTCGGTTGACTGCTTAACGGCAAAACTCACACTGGTGCTGCCGCTGAAATCCTTCTGCATCGTTTCGATGACTTCTTCATATGAGCCGATACGATCAGCCAGACCGGCATCGACGGCATGCTGACCAATAAACACCCCGCCCTGACCGAACTCGCTGCGGACTTGCTCTACTGAGACGCCGCGATGCTTGGCGACCTTGGCGATAAAGACATCTGCCAGAGCATCCAATTCTTTACGGACCAGCGCCTGGCCACTTTCAGAGCTAAGGTCCGGGCGCTTATTGGGGCTGGCAGAGGACACGATCTCGATCGACTTGATACCGCGATCCTCGCGGGCCTTGCTGTCATCCTGAAAAGTGGCGACCACCCCGATCGAACCGAGGCAGGCGGTATCGTCGACAATGATCTCGCGACAACCGCTGATATCCCAGTAGGCCGCACTGGCAGCAGTACCACCGACATAAGCCAGAGTCGGCTTGATCTTGTTCATGCGGTAAACCATGTCGGAGAATTCGTTGGTGCCGTTGACCTGACCACCTGGACTATCTGGAACCATCAGAATCGACTTGACCGACGGATCCTCGAGAGCCTTCTGATAATCGAGAGTCAGCATCCCCAGGGAGGTTGCGCCGGAAAGCTCGGTAAAGAGGTTGGCATAGCGGAAGATCGGCCCGGCAAAGGGGACCACCGCAACATTGCCGCGCATCTCGACACTGCGTGTATCAGGCATGGCCTCACCCAGCTTCGCCTTAAGCGCTTCAACATCCCCCTCGCGGTTGGCAATAGAGAGGATGGTGCGCAGGCCATCCTGGGTAATTGCCCAGCGATGTGCCATCACCGCTTGCAGGGCGGTCTTTTTGATACGGTCAGACATTTGCGGGCTCCTTTTTCTGTGGGGCGCCCAACTTCAGCGGGGCCTGCAGGCCACCTTCGATGCGACGCTTGACCTCTTTGACGCGCTGCTGGTGAACCTTGAGGGCGTCGCCGCCGTTATAGGAAGCGATCTCAGCGGCCATAGTGGTCATGCCGATATTGGTTCTCAGCTCTGCGGCCTTAGCTTCGACCAGCTCATTGATCTGGCCACGACCTGGACCGTTCCAGCTGGTACCCAGATAGGCTTGACGGATCAACGGATTGGCGAAGTAACCCGGGGCAGCAATGCGGCCCAGAGCAACAGCCTCATCCAACCAGGCGGCGAAGATCGGATCGCACCAATCACGAGCCAACTTGCTCCGGCGCTTGAGGAACATGCGCCAGGCTTCGTTGATGGCACCGCGACTGGCTGAGTAGCTTTTGTTGAATGACTTCATCAGGATTTCGAAAGGCAACTCGATGCCGATACCGATCTCCTTGACGATGGCCAGGAAGAACGGTTCGAAGGCTCCGTTGGGACGGCCCGGGGTGTCGGTTGTGACCGACTCGTTGGCGGCAAGATCGACGATCAGGCCACTGCCCATTGCGATCGGCTGCTTGTCTTTAGCTGGGGCTTGCTTGACCAGAGCCGGAGCTCCAGGTGCAACCGGTCCGCCGACTGGAGGACCAGACAACCCGCCGATCCCCTCGCCGTTCTCGGTTTTGACAAAGACGGTATAAAGCGAAGCCAGAACCGAAGCCATTAGCTCAACTTCGGTGAGCTTACTGATCTGCTTGAGCGGTTCGATGACCGGAGCCAACAGAGGGATGCCGCGAGACTGATCGATGCGCAGCATGTCAAAGAGATGCAGTACGTTACGCTGGCCGCGCTTCTCGCCAAAGACCTTGACCTTGTCCCACTTTTTAGCCTGGTAGGTTGCGTTGCCGGGGTGGTGTTTCAGGATATGGTAAAACTCGGGGGCCCCATCATCATCACGCTGGATACCGCCCGAGAGACTGTCGCTGTCCTGGGCATCATCCGCATTACAAACACGATCGGCTTCGACCATCGAGAGCTTGAGTCCGTAGAGATCACCGCGACGCTTCTTGTGGGACAGCACCGTGAAAACATCACCGTTTTCCAGCCATGAGCGGATCGCGAGAACCTGCATATCCCAAAAATTAAGACTGCGCCGAAGATCGCAAGTAAGGGCCCAGAGGTTGAATTCCCGCTCGGTATTAGACTCCCAGGTGTCGGCTTGATCGTCGCTAAGGTTGAGCAGCTCACGATCGATAGCACACTGCAGGGTGAGCCCGGCACCGGCAGAGCTGGTGACAATGGTACCAACGGCACCGGCACCCATAGGTGTGTTGCGAATCAGATCGCGGGAATGCTCACGCAGGGTCGGCAGATCGGAGAGAGTGTCAGCATCGGCGCTGCCGCCTCCAGTTGCCCAGTTCATCAAACTACGGCGAGACTTGTCGGCACCGATAAAGCCACCACCGCCGGTCATGGCCATCATCTGCTTGGCAGCATGACGCTGCATGCCCCGGACTGGACTGATGTAAGACACCGCCCGATCCAGGAGAGAAGCCTTAACAACCGGATGGTCGCCACTCATTTCGGGCACCCCGCATTAACGCGACTGACGCCAGAGAGGCGAGCGACTTGACCTTCCCAGTATTTGAATTGCTTATTGATTTCGCCCAGGGTGGGCATGTCTTTGGAGTTGCGCTGACCGGCGTGGGTTGAGACATAGGCCTGACAATCATAGTTCAGGCTCATGTTCAGGTACTTGTCGCGCTGAGCTGTTGCCTGTTCGAGAGTGATCGTTGCCACGCTGCCTCCGCAAATAAAAAAAGCGATTTAGAGATTGGTGAAAATCTCTAGTTCGCTTTCCTATCTTGGGAATCCCGCGATGGCCGTCAACAGGTTTTTTTTATGATGAACACATTACTTAGGGAGGTGTGACAGTAATTGGCACTAGATGTTGTGGTTATTCCTTCTCCACAGAAGGCGGAGCAAGCCCATGTTTCTCGATCAGCGCCTCCTCGATCAACTCGGCCCGACTCTTATCCTGGCTACCAGACCAATCAACCAACCACTGGGGAAGCTTGATTCCGATCGGGACCTTTTTCAGTTGAGGATTGACCGGCTTACGTCCGGATCCTGGGCGCTTTCCGCCATGCTTTTTATCCACGATTGCTCCACTTGTTGAGGCTGAACCTTGAAAACAGTATGTACTTTTTTGCAGAACAGGCCAAGCGATTTACACGATAACCAGCCTTCAGGCTGTATAACGGATGTTAGGTACTTAACTTTCCAGATATGAAATAGGTTTTCCTAAATATTCAGCGTAGGCAATTTCTCTGGCTGTTGAGCTTCCGACATACCCGTCGATGTTCACCACAAAAATGGAGTCTGACATTTCTATTTTTTTGAAATGAAGGGCGTCCATCTCTTGCTCAACGCCTTCCTGCTCGCCGATGTGGTGTATTTTTCCGTCACTATCCGGGACCATCCCCTTTTCCTCGCAGTACCCTTGTGGCAAAAGGTGCAACCCCATAGCAATGCAGCCACCCTTTTCAAACTCCCAGGCGAGTATCGCCATTTCGCCGCAGAAGCGAGACGATCCGCACAGGGTTATAACTGTTGGCCGGTCAGTTGTTAACTGGATGCCCTGAAATTGATCCATAATATCTCCGATCCGTACCTAACCAGGTACATCAACGCGGATTCAGCAAAAGACGCTGAACCGGTTATTCCATCGTTATACGGCTAATACAAACTCATAACTCTGTCGCCATCCATAATGTCTGAGTCATCATCAGACATATCACCAGCAATGGGACAGCCGCTTGCATGGCAATTACCAGCCGCACCATCCGAGCACGTATGATTTTCGGGGTTAGTACATCCAGAGCTATATTCTCCTGCCAGCGTAAAGAAACCACACAGCTCAGCAAGGCGATTCAGCGTCATTTCGTGACCGCTACAATGCTCTATAATTTCTTCCGTGTTCATAATCGTCATTCCCCTCTTCCAAAATAGGCAGCAAGTTATTGCCAATCGTTAAACCGTCACACCCTGACTACGCACCCGACGCCCACCACTGGCAGCGGCTTGCTGCTGAGCTGGATCTGGCCTGACCCAGCTACGAATGTTCCGATAGTGGGCATAAGCCAGGTCATAGACGCTGCAGTCCCAGTAGTGGTTGGCCTTGCCTTTGGGACATTCCCACTTTCCTGACTCTGCATCCCGGTACTCGACGCACATCTGTGCGGCATAATCCTCATCAATCTCATTGTGGAAAAGGTAGGCTCCAGGATCATCGCGCTTTATCTCCAACTTGCTGGCGAGCATGTCCTTATAAAAAATTGTATCGATTTTATAGAGAATGAGGCCACCTGGAATCTTGGTTTTAGTGCCCGGGTAGTAGTCGATCTGTGACCAATCGACCGGCGCTCCACCACGGGTTGATTTGCCCTTGATCGGCAGAATGTGTTGATGCAGGCGACACCAGTCGTAAATCTCAGCCGTCCTGTGACCGCCGGTATCGATCATGCCGCCCATGATCATCAGCCGATAGCCATCAGGATTTTCATACTCGCGATAAATGACCTCTTCGAGGGCATCCAATGTTTCTATTTTCCCTTCAGCGACTAACCCAGCAGGCATCTCCATGCCAAAGCCCCAGGCAGTTATCCGATAGTAAAAACCGACGTCCTGAGTATCTATGCCGATGGTCAAACCTGCGATATCACCAGAGGGATAAATGCCGCGAGGGCGGTGCGAATCCCGCAGGGCAAGGATTGCGGCCGTTTCACGGTCTTGTCCGTAGTCGATCCAGGGCTCGGCTTTACGTTGGTTCATGAACTTTTTAAGCTTGGTTTTATCCTTTTGACCACGCAGGAAATCTCCGGCGATCTCGGAGAGCGAAACTAATCGGCTGAGCCAGGCGGGAATATGAAAGCCGACCTTTTTCGGACGGTTGGCGTTCAAGTAAACAAACAGCTCGAGCAGACTTCCGCGTGACCGCCAGTGGCCATTGCGCACCGCCCGATCGCGGGTCTCATCGTCCCAGCTATGATCACAGCCGCTGCAGTCATATTCGGCCAGGCGCGATGCTTCGAGCTTCTCCGGATCGCGCTCATCTTTGGGCCACTTGATGCGATCAAACTCCATCAGCTGCAGCTCGCCGCAGTGCGGACAGGTGACCCAATAATCAAAGATCACCTGGGCCTCGTTATTGAGCGCGACCCAGATATTGCCAGACTCAATCGTCGGGGTGGAGATCTTCCAAATGGTACGGCTGTCGCTGAAAGTATTGGTGCGCATTTCAGCCAGGGCGATGGCATCGGCTTCTCGCTTGCCGCTGCTCGCTGGATATTTGTCGATCTCATCCAGAATGAGGATCTTGATCGGCTTGTTGGCCAAGCGGTTGGGCGAAGTAGCCCAGGCCATGTAAATAGGCATGTGCTTCAGGCTGATTCTCATCACCGCTGAATCATCCTGCACTCCGGTCAGATAGCTGCGCAGCCGGGGCGAACTGTTGATCATCGGCTGAATACGGTCTTTGCTGTTCTCTTTGGCGGTCTGCTCATCAGGGTAGACGTAGAGCACCGGGCCCGGCTGCTGATCGATGGCTGCTCCGACAAAGTTGTGCGCGATCTCGGAGCCACCGACCTGGGGAGCCTTGCACAGGATGATGGTCTGTACCCCAGGGTAATTGGAGGCATCCATGATGCCGGTCAGGTATGGCGTGGATTCGTTTTTCCAGGGACCAGGCAGCGAACTGAGAGTCACTACCCGGTTCTTTTCAGCCCACTGGGAAACCGGTAACGGGGTGCGCTTGCGGTAGATCTTGCGCTCGGCGCGGCTGAATTTGACCTTGTAGGCGATACATTGCTGCCGTTCTAGACGCCGCCTGAGCGAGCGCGGCAACCAGCTGGCCGCGGCCGAGACCTTAATGGTTTCGGTATCAAAAAGTTGTTTGGCCGCGTCACTCATTCTGCCTCCTCTTCGGTCGTCTCATCGGCCGATTCATCGGCGATAAACATCACCTGGTAGCGCTCACTGGTCGCGAAGTCATTAAGCTGCACATCCAATTCTTTGAGCATGGCATCAAGCAGCAGGGTGCGTTTGCCTTGATCGCCACCGCACAACTGGATCCACTCGCCGACTCTGGTCTTGAACCGATGCTTGAACCCGGTTTCGAGTACGGCGGCGCGGCTGGCCAGTTCGAGCTCGAACTCTTCACGCGGCAGATAGCGGCCTTTTTCTTTATCAAAATCGAAGCGCTGCCGTTCGGCCTTGGTTTTAAGGAGCGAGAGTTCAAGATCGAGCTTGCGGCTCACCTTGGCCTGATCCTCTTCGGTTTGCCCGGTTTCGGCATGTTTGATCAGGCCGGAATCAGGGTTGTTGATATAGGCCTCGACCGAGGACATCAACACCGACTTATCAGGCTGCAACCGCAGCAGACCCTTTTTCGCATGACCATAGAGTTTACCCTGGGAGATGCTGTAGCCGTTTTCGTTGAGGTATTCAAGCACCGCCTTGCGGTTGTCGAGCCGTTCTTCTTGCACCATGTACCGAGACCAGAGCCGGTCACTCGCGTCTTGCAGACCTTCACGCGCAACATCCCAGTCCTTTTTATTGCTGGCTGTTGCTGCAGACTGATAAGCGCTGCGCGTGGTTTCGATGGCTTTCTGCATGATCTGCAGTTCCATACGATCTGACTCGTCTGCGACCTCGAGGAGTTTCTGTAGTTTTTCGGTGTCGGTCATGGTGTGGCCTCTGGTTTGTTTTATTTAGCGGGATGATAAACAGCTTGCAGGTTGCTTAGTTGGTGTTAAGTGGCTAAGCTAACTCGCAACCTTCTGCCCCGTCCTCAATGGCTTGTTCGGCTGCAGCATCCAGCATTATATGCACAGGGTTTGTTCCGTCTTCTTCCTCACATTTCAAAGCCCTCAAAACCTCACCGGCAAACATATCGTTGTCGGTAATTTCAAGCGCCTCTTGGCACGGGCCATGTGTTATTGCGTGGCACATTAGATCAACGCCAATACTTATCTCTAAACGACCATCCTTAATTTCTACTGACATCTGTTGGTTTCTCATAATCGTTCCTCGCTCGAAAAAGGCCACATAACCACGTAATGCACGCGACGAAACACATCGTCTTTTTCTCGAATAACTCGGTGGTGCTCCAACAGTCGAAGTCGTCGCGCGTTATCGCTTCTCGTTGTATTGCTTAAAAATTTCAGGTGCAGTCCACGCCCCAATATTTATGAACCTTTGCAGTCTCATACAGCCCGAGGCACCCGCTATCAAGTAGTTCCTCAATGAGGGTGTTTGCCAAATCAAGCTGTTTCTCCACGCTCATGCCTGGCTGCAATCCAACCACAAAATCAAGCGGATTGTTGTTGCTGTCTATTTTCTCGCCCAAGTTTCTGCTCCTTTCAAGTACGGCAATCAACCGCTTATCACTACCGTTATCTGCCCATGTTATCTGCCCATGTTATCTGCCCAACAACTTTCTTGCCCTATCAAGGGCTGGCTTCACTTCTTCGGTGCAGTCAATGTCACCATGCCTGCCAATGTAGATGCTTTCATCATCAAACCAGCCAGGGTAAGTAATCGACTCTACGGCACCGACCATTTCTGCCAAGGCAGATAACAAATCGCTCAACGGCGGACTTGCTACGCAAGTCGCGCGCGATTCACTCTGCAAACCTTCATCAGCCTTGGTGCTCATAGGGTTTTCTCCTTAATCCGCAAGCCCGTTAACTCAAACGTTATAAATTCTTTTCGGAAAACCAAGGTCATATTCTTACGCAGCATCGAAATCTGGCTCTGGGTCAATTGTAAATTTCTGCGACGGTAACGTCTTTACGCCATCGTGGAATGCCTTTAATATCCTGTGCCGTCCATCCATAACCAGGCCATCGGATCTAATTATGATCGGTGCTGCCAGGTCGGCGTTAACAACCCTTTTGAAGTGCGTCAAATAGTCGTGAAAATTTGACAGTTTCCAGCGCAGAACTTCGTCTAAAAGTTCGTCAGTTAGCTGGTATTCTTTAACCGGTAAAGCTTTTGCCGCGTTTCGCAGAGTCGTGTCTTTGAATATCCGGCCTTTTTCGTCGATGAAACAGTTTCTAAATTTCATTTTTTGTCTCCTTTCCGTTAGCACTGGAAACCGCAAATTATCAACCCTTTACCTTTTCCTATATTGAAACAGTCGTAGTCATCGCATTGATCACAGGTAGCAGTATTCGTGGTGACAGCTTTCACCATAGTAAGTAGCCGGGCGTTGTCTACATGTTCGACGATGGAGATGGCATTTACTAGATCTGAGTCGATACCCCAGTTGATAAGATTCATCTCAGAACGAGTATCTAAAGATAGGACAATCACTGCATTGGCGGGTTTCTTTAAGCGGAGTTTAACAAAATCCAGCCGCTGACGGACGAAGAACATAACGCGCTTGTCATAAAAAATCTTACACACCTTATGGATAATTTCTTCCAGATCGCAATTGTAGAAATTACCTATACCCCCAAGCGTACCAGAGGAAAACATTGTTACGTATTTAGCACCGCCCACATCTACAGACAGTTCCTCATTAGCACTAATGTTTTCTGCTGTGAAATTGATAAACGTATACTCAGGGTCAATTTTTACTTTTGTGGGCTTGGTTTTTAGATAACAATGCTCTCGACACCAGCTTGTTGCTGTTTCGCAAACTCCATATCTACCGTAAAAAATAATATGTCTTCCATCATCCGTTATCTTCCATACGGGGCCTTTTTTCCCTTTGTATACGTAACCACCGTGGCACATAATTTTATATCCCTTGTTTATTGGCCTACCGATCAAGCCGAAAAACATTTATAACAAGCAAATCTAAGTAGACGGACCGCCGGGTCGTGATCCGCGAAATTGCGGTAGTACTCAAGCGGCGCAACGCCGCAGCTTATCGGCGTTCACTATCGAACGCGAAGTTCCTTCTGTACCCAATGATTCCAGAATCCCTGCCCCCAGGCGAACGTGTACCAGCAGCAAAGCACGATCATTCCCCACTGCTGAGCCTTGATAGTGGCGTAAAACCAGAAGGGTTGAGAGAGCAGGCCAGTGATATATCCACAGCGCTGCCAGCGATCGGTGCGACCGACCAGGTAGATGGACGATCCTCCGAGGATGACCAGGAGGACCTGGGGAATATCAACGTTCATCCGCTGGCAACCTCTTTAACCGCTATTTTCAAGCCTTTAAAATAGCGACGTCCCATGCAATTCCTTATCTCCAAACCAGGAACTATCTGCTTAATGCAGCTAAAGAATTTTTTACGTCCGAGCAGCGGATAATCTTCGAGGTCGCAATACCCTCTAAAGTCTTCGTAGAGTTTCATCCGGTCGACTTCCCCTTCAGCACCAACCTCAACGACTCGACCGCTGAAATAGCGTCGAACAAATTCCAAAGCCCCGTCCACATAAGGTGGCTCTTCGGCGGTCACAAAAACGACCATCTGAGCCTCTATCGCCAGTCGTTTGCTGAGCACCCGGTAAAGGGAATCTTCAATCTCGGCGCCAGGGTCTTTTGACGAACAAGCCATGCTCAAAAGCGGTGGCTTAGTTCTGGCCTCATGGAGCTGCGACCAGACCTTGACACAATCAGCATTGCTCATAGGGACGGAGAGATCATCGAGCTCACCAGGCAGCAGATCGGAATGCTGCACAACCTCCTCAATTGTTGGCTCCGACACCTGATATTTCATTGCAGCGATTATCAGCTTGGCAAACTCTTCGTCTGCCTCACGGCCTTCACCAGTAATTACCTCGGCCAGTGAATGACCATAAGGATCATCGAGAGAGTGACCGATCAGCACACCTCGGTAGTCGTCCTGGTTCTCGCTGCCCTCGATCATGATGTTGTTGCTTTTATCGAATGCGAAGGACACAAGTTCGTCGATTGGCTCCCATACTTTCATCGTCATCACCCCTTATCCTTAAACTGCGGCTTCAGCGTATAAACCCCTTCGCTATCCTTGATCAGCTTGGCGGTGGCTGCTTTGGGGTTGGTGGTGGCCAGGCTGTCGACGAACTCTTCGACGGTGAATCCGGCCGGGACGTTGTACTCACGCCCTTCGAACTTAACGATCATGTCTGTTGTTTCAGTTGCCATCGGTTTCTCTCCCCTCAAAAAACGCTGATTTCTTCATTGTTCTGGCCAACATTGGCCCCAGCTGCACCGGCAGGTTTGGCGGTGCGAGTGGCTTCACGGACCTGCTTTTCCATCTCGACCAACAAAGCGGCGCGATCGGCTTCAGGGATCGAACTGGATGTCACTTTCTGCGGGATGATCTCACTACCGACAGCAATGGTGCGGGTGATCATCTCGGGGATCTGCACCGGGCCCACGATCTGCTGGGCCGGATCGAACTTGAAGTGGTAGGCGATCTGTACTCTGGTTTCTGCCATTAGCTTCTCTCCCTTTCTTTTTTCACATTTAGTAGAAATTCAACATTTTCCACAGGAACGCTGTTGATATGCGTTACATTGCCTGGCGCTATATCGTTTACCGGCTCAGCAGATAAATCCGCGAAAAAAGCAGGCGCAGGGGCCGGATCACCACACATCCATTCCCCATCCCAGCCGGTAAAAATGTGTTCTTCCAGGCACCCCATACAGCGTGTGTGAGTTAGAACATCCCCCACCTTCACAACTCGCTTCACTTCCTTGGCTTTTTCTGCCCTATCCATAGTGCGCTCCTTAGTGGCTCAACAGATCTTTGGTTATAAATCCCGAAACCATCCGGCCCTTGCCGGTGTCGAAGTAGATGGCCGGGGTGGTCAGCTCCCCCTTGATCAGCAGCTGGTGAATAATTGCCAGACCGGCATTGGCGGCCCACTCGTTGGCGAAGATTCCCTGCTCGGCAAAAGGGGTATCAGCACAAGACGTCTGACGCTTACTGGAGCGCAGCCGACCCATGCCGGCAACTTTGTAGGGACTGGGTAGATGACCGACGTGCGGGGAGGTGTCCCAGCGTTCCAGCTCGCCTGCAAGCAGCTTCTTGTCGACGGTCGTGCCGTAAATTGCCTGACCAGTCTCCTGACCATTGCCGAGATCGAGCCAGGGGCCTTGCTCTTTGCATGGTTTGCGAGCGGCGATGGTGTCGACGCAACTGACGATCAGGCGGGATCTGTCAAGGTAGTGGCCGAAGTGATCCTCTCCTTTGCCCTGGACGAAACCGAAATCGACGCCGTATTGCTGATTGAGCCGGAAGGCGATGGCCTCGGCCTTGGCTTGCCCGATCTCCCAGGAGTGGAAGTTTTGCCGAGCGCAGTTCTTTTCTTCGACTACGTCGGGATCGACCAGAAGTACTTCGAGCTTGAGCCGATAACCAGCGACAAGCTTGGCCAGGCCTGGAGCCAGGTAACTGCCAGTGCCACCGGTGCCGATGAGCAATAATTTTCTGAACTGCGGTGCCAGGTACGTTTTACGATTCATCGAAGGTGCCCTCCGAGAATGTCGCGGCCGTGGCCGATTTTGGTGAGGGTATGAAAGGGGCAGCGACCGGCGTATTTCTTGACGTAGTCGTGAAACGGTAGCTTTTCACGCCCGACAAGATGGTTGTGATGGTTGAACGGAGTATCGAAGATTGTCCGTTCGACGGCCCCGAGAATATCTCTATCAACGGCCCGTTCGGTGCTACCGAGGCAAAGATGGCTGCCGCCCAAATTCGGCAATGGCAGCTCATAAAGGATGCTGTCTGGCTTAAGCTGGCGACCGGCAAAGCCCCACATGCGGATAGTACGAACCTGCTTTTCAACAGGTTCGATACCGGCTTCGATGGCAATGGCAGGAAGCTGCAGGCGCTTGGTGATGACGTTCTTTTTTCTTCGATAAAGGATGGTGCGCTGCCCAGCGGGCAAGGTCAGTAGATATTTTTCTGAGCCAGCACCGGCTTTCATCCAGATCAAACCCGGGAATGACTGCAGGGTTATGTCTGAGTGGATGAAACCCATAAGTTGATCTGGAGTTACGACAAACCTGCGCTCCGAACCATTGGTGAAATCAGAGAGCACAATCTCTGCCTCGAATATGCCAATGCCGTAGAGTTGCTTCTGCATCTGGACGGTAGAGTTAGGCTGTTTGGACACGGTTTCCCTCCTTGGCAAAATAATCCTTAAAGACGTTTTTCATACCGGCACCCAGGGGCACCGATGACATGCGGCGGCCCTTGCGCCAAACCTCGCAGAGCTCATGCACGAAATGGTCAACAGCCCGATCCTCATTGGCCTCGAAGTCAAACGGATAAGGCATGGCACCCATCATCTGTTCGTAGGCTTCGGCGTAGGCGAGGCAGAATTCTATGGTGTCTGGGCCCTTGATGATGATCTCGGCATCACGCCCACCATCACCGCTGATGATCGGCAAGCGCTCTATTTCCCATTCGGGAAACTGCTGCCAGAGTTGACCGAAAAAGGTTGTACCGAAATTTTCCAATTTGAGAATGTCGCAAGTCTTCTCACCTTTAAAGTCGGCATAGCACTGAACAAGCTTCACAAAACCGGCCGATTTGATAATGGCGAGGTCTTCTTCCGGAAGATCGAAAAAACTGTCATAACTCAGAAACTCAGTCAGCATTGAGGCGATAGAATCAACACCGCTCAGCAAAGCCTCGACCACACCGACATGCTCCTCATCATAAGAGGTGTGCGGCAATAGCAGCGGGAGCCCGATCAGATCCTCGACACTGTCGCACCCGGCCTGCTCAAGATGCACAGCCAAGGGCCAGTAATCCGAGAGCCCGTCAACGAGCGGCTCGAGGAAAGCTTCCAGCTCTTCTGCTGCGAACGGTCCATCCAGCAACTCTGGCTTGGCAAGGCCTTTTGCCTGATACCACTCCCAAACACCAAGCATCGAATGGAAGATGCCAGCGCCGGGTACGCAGATCGGCGCGGAGCTATAGCGCGGTGCTGCCAAGGGGAGGCAACTACGGCGCGGAGAGGGAACCAGGTGGTGTGGCTTCTTGAGTGAGCCCGAACCCCAGCCGAAGATCTCTGGCGATTCGATACTGGTCGGTACTCCTGGGAAAATTTCAGCATACGGCCGAACCATATCTGCCATATCAAGCGGACCAACTTGAACGTCGGCTTGCCTTATTGGCAGCGCTCCAGCGTTAAGGCTGGCGCTGATCCGTTCGATGATGACGTTGACAGACACAGTGAATTCCTATTTCTTCTTGCCAAGAATTTCAGCAGGCACCCGGCCAGTGAGATCGGCTCCGCTCTTGAACACCAGATCGATCAGATCTTCTCGCTTGAGAGACATGAGCCCTTTGCCGGAAAAATGTTCACGGTGATAGGCTTTGACCTTTTCATCCTTCCAAATATTGACCTGATCCTCTTCGCCGATCTTAACGATTTCGCTTTTTTTCAGATCCTTCAGATAGTCCTCGGTAAAGCACCATTCTTTGTGCAGCTCGATACCGAATCGCTCTGCTACCACCTGGCGCACAGTTGGGGTGGTGGAGTTGTAACCGCTACTCATGACCTGGGCGCTGGCCAGTTGCTGCAACAAGGGGAGCAACTCGGGCATCGGGATCTCGAATATCTTGCGGGTGAGGTCCTCGGGCGTATCGTTGCTGCCGAGCCCTGCGACCAGTTCGGTCTTTGCGGCCGCAGAAGAAAGCGCCAAAGCCAACACCACCAGACGGAGACTCTGCGCTTGATCGGGTGGAGTGAGGGCGATAAGGGCAGGAAGCCGGTTGCCGAAAAAGGTGTCACGGAATCTTGTGCCACGTTGAGCGGAGAAGACTGGCCCAGTTGTTTCTTTAGCCGCAGCGACTTTTTTCTTGCTGGTCGACGGAGTTTCTGCCGGAGGCTGCTCGGTTGATTCGACCTGATTCTCAACCGGCTGTTTGGTCTCTTCGACTTCCGATATTTCAACCTGATTTGAGGCAGTCTGACAGTAGAGCTCTTCGAAGCATTCACGCGATCCGACACAGGTGCGAGCGTAGCCGCCCATAATCAAACCGGTCAGACGCAAGACACTGACAAATTGATCACAGCCGAAACAACGAGCGGCGGTCACCTCAGCGGTAATCATTTCGCGGGATTCCTGGCCAAGGCGATGACTGAAGCGGAAACCTCGGGTGCGGAACTGTTCTGCGGCCTTGCTCTTATCCCAGTTACTAAGAAGAAAAGCGGCCTGTTTATCTTCAAAACAGGCAGGACTGGCACACTTGCCATCGGTTTCAACTTCAGAGAATAGACCGGACTGCAGGCTGGTATTGGATGCGCAAGCCAGGCAATCATCCTTATAGAAAAAGCCCTGCTCGAGATCGGGAGAAATTCCGTTGATATGTTCCCGCAGCTCACGCACCGAGAACTTGCGACGCAGGCATTCGCCCATCACCTGCAGACACTTTTCGCGATCATCGATGCGGGTGAAAGCTTCGACATGACCGGCGGTGATAGTGCCATCACCCCAGATATTGAGGATTTCGGTCGGCAGATTGAGCAGCCGCACCTGGCGCCGGATGGCATGAGCTGGCAGACCGGTACGCGCTGCGAGCTCTGACACCGCTTCTGGCGTATTGCCGAATTGATCGAGGTAAGTTTTGAACGCAGTCGCTGCCTCGAAAGGTGTCAGATCTTCACGCTGAAGGTTTTCAATAATAGCCAGGTCGAAGGCTTCAGCATCGTCAACCTGCCAGATCATGCATGGAACCTTATAATAATCGGCGGCAGCGCCAGCGTCTGCAGCCACAAGCTCTGCCGCACGGTACCGACGCTCACCAGCTATGATCTGATAGTTATCATCATCGATCGGCCGAACCACCAAGGGTTCGATGATTCCCTTTTCGCGCACTGAAGCGACCAGTTCATCAAACTTGGTACGGCGATGGCCGCTGGTAGCCTCTTGAAATTTCCGCGCGTTCTGCTCGTTAACCTGCAGGCTGGCCAGGGCGATGTTCTCGAAGGTTGCGTTTGTGTGATGTGTCATATTATTTACCCCCCTCGAGAGCCCAAGACTTGATCTGCTCGAGCTCTGCCAGCAGCTCATCCCGTAATTCAAAATTCAACTGGGCAGGGGCGGGACCTTCAAACGGGATCCGCAGCAGACGCCCCTCGAGACTAAGGCTCTGTTCTTTTATCTGACCATTGTGCGTAAACAGCAAAGCACCCTCAAAAACAAACTCTTCAGCAACCCGCTGGTACGGATAGCGGGACAATTGAGTATCTCCACCCATGATCGACTTCAACCGAGCCGAACAGCGAGAGAAGTTGAAATCTTCTTCGCAGATATTAAGTCGCGAATTTTTCAGCGGGGCGAGACAGGTTGTTTTCAAAAAACTATCGACCCGACTAACTGAATCACTACCGACCATCTGCGCAACAACCTGAGCAAGTGTGCTTTTGCCGAGGCCAGGACCGACCAACAATAAAGCCTGGTGCATCCTCTCTCCGGCTACGAGCGACTTCATCCAGAACCGCAATTGCTCAATAGCGACATCATCACCGACAACTTCTTTTAAAAATTTGATCCACTTCGGACATTCGTTTTTCATTTCTCTCTCCTTACTGTTTTTAGTGAATTGCGAACTCTGGCCACTCGATCGGCGCGCCGGAGAGAACCGCGACCAGAAAAATAACAACGATCAACAGCATCACTGATAGCTGCGAGGCAACCCGCAACCCGGGCACGATCTGGTAAGCGATGGTGAGACGTTGCCCCAGGGACAGCTCTTTGACTGTTTCGAGCCACACCTGCCAGGACCGGCGATAGTTGGCGTCTCTGAGTCTGGAAATTTTTCTTAACTGGTTGCTCATTGGCTGGATCCTTCCCAGTAGTTTTGCCCGGTGATAATTTCAGCCGGATGGTTGATGAGAAATTGAAAGACCTCTGCGTCATAAAAGACCAGGCGACTGATGCGGGAGAATTCGGCCTCGAAGTGCTTGCGCCATTCGGGGTGGGTGACAATACGACAGCCGCCACCGGACAGATCGACATGAGCGTGTTTGTGAGCCTGCAGCAGCTGCCCGAGCTCAGTGACGCCTTCAGGGCGATTGCCGACCTCTTCTTGCTCGACACGCTCTGCAACCTCAGCGGCGATGGCGGGTTCTTCTGCCAGAACTTCCCCCTCCCCCCCGTTGCTGCGACCGGCGTCAATAGTCCCTTCAGTCCAAATGGCAGGCACAGCGGCCTGAATCCACTGGAGGATCGAGAGTCCGGCCTTGAAAGCATCGCCTGGATCCTTGCCGACCGGGGTGGGCCAGCGGATTGCGTTGCGATAGTTGTTGCTCCACCAGATCCAGGCTTGGCCACCTGCGCGACGGCCCTGGGAATCTGCTTTGTCAAAATCGAGGGCGACCAGGATGAGATCGGCTTGACTGAGGGCGCCATGGGCGGCGGCATCTGGCTTGGCGGTCGAGTTCCCCATTGAGACAGTGCCGGTGAGCTCGCCAGCTTCTTGTTCAACCAGGATGGCGTCGAGCTCGGATTCAGTGACAGTGATGACGCGCTGATTGTTATAGATGAGCAGCGGGGCTTGTCCGGATCCGGGTAGGACATGATAGCTGCGATCGGGGAGGAACAGTTCGCGATCGGCTTCGGGGCGACGGATCCGGATGCGCTGTGTTTGGTCATCGGTGATTTGTGGAATGACGATGCCGCGAGGGATCCACAGAGAATCTGGCTTTGTACCCTGGGTGCTTGCTGGAATGCTCCAGGCTTTACGACTTTTGAAGTGGGCTGGCTTGCCGTTTTCGCCGGGGAGCCAACCGAGCATGTGACGGTGGGCAGTATCGGCGGTGATGCCGCGATCTTGCAACCAGGCGAGCTGCTCAGGGTTGGCGCGTAGCTGAGCATGGGCGTAACCAACGAGCTTGCTGGCTTTTTCTTGCCAGGAACCAACCGGCGCAATGATGTCTCTGGGCTTAAACGGTGCGGCCTGCTGACGGCGGACAACCGGGGTGGCGTACTCTTGCTGCTCGGGGAGCTCGCGGCCGAGGGCAGCGCAGGCTGCTGGAAAGTTCATTCCATCATGAAAGATGAGCCACTCGACGGCGTCGCCACCTTTGCCGCAGCCGCGACAGTACCAGGTACCGTTGGTGCCCTGCTCGGGGAACAGCTGCATGCGATCGCTGTGACCCTTGGCATCCTTATCACCGCCGCCGCAGGTGGGGCATGGTGAGTGATATTCGCCGCCCTTTAAACTGCTGACTTTACGGCTGGGCAGGTTATGGCTTTTAAGCAGATCGAGTATGTTCATTTTTTCCATCCAAAATAAAAGAGGGAGGGTCAAGGGACCGTCAAGGGACCGTCAAGGGACGGTGTTTTTATCAATGGTCCCTATGCCAACTTTTTGTTTTTTAACTACTTTTTTTCTTTTTGGGATAGAGGGAGGGAGAATGTAGGTAAATACAAAACCAACCAACCCTCTATATACTGGGCCGCTACTTCTCGCGTTTTGCCTCCCTCCCTCCCAACTTTGCGAAATCTGCAAGATTTTCAGTCAGTTCGCCGCGCCCCCTCCCTCCCTATTCAGTCCGCCGACCCTCCCTCTATCCCAGATTAATAGCCCGTTTCAAAGGCAGCCTGACCATGTTCGATGATGACAAGGCCGTGATAGAAATAGGTGCCGCTCTTTTTCTTCTCGAATTTCTTACCCATTTGTTGGCCGAAGAATTTGGGCGATGGCACCTTGTTACCCTTCTCGAGGCGGTACCAGTTTTCGAAGGCTTTGTAAGCATCGCTAGCGCCGCATTTTTCGCCCGGCTTTTCTTCGCAGCAGTCCTCAATGAAGCCGCCGATCAGGTCTTCATCGCGACGATACTGGGCGGTGGCTTCGGTGACGATCGCTGGCGGCTGCAGGCCGTTTTTCTGCCAATCGAGACAACCGTTAACCAGCTTTGCCAGGATGCCGGGCGCTTCTTCTTTGAGGGAATCGATCAACCCTTTTTTGGCTTCTCGTTCGTTGGCGGCTTTCGGTTTACGATTAACGAAACTGATCCCGAAGAAAATAAGGTGCATCCGCTCCCAAAAGGCGAAGTCATCGCCCTGGGCGTGTGGCTTGCTATTAGTGAGCAGAAAGAGCAGGTGCGTCGGTATGAATTCGGTTGGATATTTGTCGTGTGGGTTTCGGCCGATGAGCATATCGCCACCGGTGAACCACTTGACTCTGGAGCTGGAGAACCTGCGACCTTCATCGGTCTCACTGGCGAAGGCGATCCGCAGTCCTTTGAGTCTCATGATGTCGGCGCTGGGACCGCCGGAGTTTTTAGAGCGGCCTTGATCGAGTAGCATCTCTGATTCGATGGGACCGGCGAGATCTCCCAGGACGTGTTTGAGCAGATCGACCAGGACACCTTTTCCGTTGCGGCCCTGCCCCTGGAGCACCGGGAAAATATGCTCTTTGACTGTGCCGGTAATGCCGTAGCCAATAACTCGAACGATGTAGTCGACTTGATCCTGGTTGCCGTCACAGATCTCGAGCAGGAACTTATCAAAATTGGGGCATTTGGCATCGAGCCCTTGCCAGGCGATCGGGCTGGCCTTGAGCAGATGATCATCTGGATTGCCTGGTGAGTGGATCCCGTTACGCAGATCGATGACGCCGTTTTTTGTGGCGAGCAGCCAGGGGTTGGTGTCGATCTCTTCGCCGTGAATGGCGAGCGGCTCAATGTTCATCCTGGCGAACTTGATGCAATTCTCAACACCGCCACTTGAGCGGAGCTTGCTGACACGTTTGAAAAGATCGATCTGCTGGTCTTTCAGTTTTCGGGCAATATCTGTTTCTTCGGACTTGACTGCTTTCTCAATTTTTTCTTTGAGCCCGTAGGCTGTCTCGAGATACTTGACCGCCACATCTTCAACTGCTCGATGGTGGTGGCCCATGATATCCCGCTCCCAGTGATGACCGGTCCAGTGCATCCATTCGGCCGCGGCGTTATTGTAGAGAAACCGGCCGCGATGAATTGCGATGAACAGCAGCCCGTCGCCCCGCTCATTGGCGCGATAGCAATCGAGCACGAATTTCTCCGCGATCTCATCTGCTACCCCTGGTTCAACTAGGTCGGCAGATTCCTCAGCGACGCGATCCGCCACCGCCTTCTTGATATCGATCACTTTTGTTTCGTTATCCATATCCACCACTTATGGTATATCCGCCGAAAATTACAGACGGAGTTACATTTTTACAGAGCAATCCAAAATTCATCCGGACACAAAGCCTGCGCCCTTCGTACCCGTTAGGCCCCCAGATGCCCCAAAGGACCCGTGCCGGATTGACTTCCGAACAGCAGCTTCTGCGCCCCGAAATCGCCCTCAGGGACCATTTGGACCTTTGGGATGATCTCTTCGGGAGAGGGGGGGCGCGGGCCGGACGAGCCGTTCCGGCTCCTCATCTGCACTCGCCGGAAACCGGCGACCAGGTCCGCCGAGGCGGACCTAAAGGATGCAAGGGCTGCATGCAGCCCTTGGATGTTAGAAGCATCGCAAGGTAGGTCGATGGCCTTGAACGCAGTCATCACGGCGTCAGAGAGGTCACTTCGAGTGAGCCGCGCCCATTCGAACGCCCCTGGTAAATAAAGAGTGCTTAGGTCATCGAGACACTTACGGATCAACTTACCGGCGAGCTCCTCGCTGTATATTCCCTGCTTACCCATGCGCCCCCTCCTTTAGAGTTTCTCCACCAACTACCCCATCCAGGTTGGTGACCACTTCAAGCCGCCGCTTCATCCTCCCGATCGCGTAGTCACGCACATCACCGGTAGTACTGCTGACCACCAGTCCCTGTATTGCCACTGAACGCAACGCACGTAGATGCTGATCTGATAAAACGGTATAACCATCCGGAACCTTCAGTGCCGCCGCCTCAATTGCATCCCGTAATACCGGCACCGCAGTCTCGACCAGGAGCCGCAACAAACCCTCGCGCTCAGAACGACTATCAGTCTCAACGTACTGACCAACCAACAACGCAACCCGCCTCGCAGCCGTATTGGCTCGATACTGTTGCTCAACAAACCGACACTCAAGATTGGTCAGAGCAAGGATCTGTATCAACCTATCCCGGCGCTCCTGGTAACGATCAGACAACATCACAACCTCCTCAGCCATTCCAGCCATTCCAGCCAGCAAAACCAGCACATACATTCGCGCACAAAATAAAAAGCACAGCGTAGACCAACCAAAGGGCAGCCAAATCACTGTGCTCAAACATACGAATCCATAGCTTTTTCATGCCGCCCTCCTGGCGATCCCTCACTCAAATAAAAGGCCAGAGAGAGGGGAGGGGCCTCTCCCTGGCCTAACTGATCACCTCAATCGGGTGATCAAATTACAACTGATTCTGTGGTGATCCTGCAGATCTCAAAGCTTCACGACGTTGAGCCAACACCGGCTTGATTCGATGGATAAAATCATACAATCGGCCAACACTCTCCAGCTGCTCCAGAGTGCAATCCTCAGGTCTAGTCTGATAACGAGACCGGGACATCTACACCTCCGCGCCGCTGTCGGACATCTCAGCCATGTGTGCCTCAGACTCACCTAATAGCCGCACTCGATGCTCAATCACATAGTCGTAAGCAGTCGCAACCGCCTCGATAACATCACTAAGAGATTTGCTACTCATCACTAACCACCGCCTCGTAATCCCGCTCATTGATCTCAGATCTGATACGGGCGGTTTTCGCCTGCCCTAAATCAAAATATTTGGACTGGATAAAAACCAACGCATCGAGAAAATTGTCATCATCAGGAACAAGCACATATATCGCAGCCTGAATGCCAAGCATCTGGCCAGACATACGGTCTAGATAAAAATCAGCATTGATGGGGTGCTTAGTCGCAGCAGCGGTCCCATCCTCGATTACCTTCTGGCAGGCCGATTCAAAGTTTTTGAGTATGCTCTTGTCACCCATCAACCTATCCTCCGGGCCTTTATAGGATCGGCACCAGTCAGAGCCTTAACTCTCTCAGCATTAAACTTGCGACCCTCCGGCATAGAGCAAAGCCGACGACTCTTTAAGGCAGATAACTCACCTATGCGCGGTGGGTGGCCAGTCGCTAATATCAGTTTGTCCGTGTCTTTAAAATTTTCCATAATCACCCCTCCGTTCCAGTCCGCCGATCACTCAACACGCTGATAATCATCCTCATGCCCAAACCCGATATCCGGGCTGTAGCCTAGATAGATCTCAGATGGAGTCACACCCGAATCATCCCATACCGAATCACCCAGCAAGATCAGATGGGTCCAACTGACACGCCAGATCTCATAGCCCAGGATGTTAGGTTTAAACGTGTCGGGTTCAATCGAATCGATACGTGCCGGTCCAACCGGCAGGCCCCAGCGATTACCAGCCACAACAATGGCGATCTGCGCGGCAAGCTCACGCGTCGCCAAATTGAAATCGGGATCCCCGCAAGAAACGATCACATAAACTGAAAACCTAGCATCCAAGGCCAACTCGCCCGTGCCGGGATCCTGCGATGGGTCCATGGCACCCATCTCAAGCAGCACCGCTGGTGTGGCAATCTTCTTCACAAATTGCGGGTACGCCTCACAACTTTTCAGGCCTGGGGCAACCGCCTTGATACCCGCAATAATTTTCTGATGCAGATCGGTAATTACACTCATTTCACAGCTCCCTTATCGGTTCCAATAGCACCCATGGCCACTTGTAATTCATGATCAAAAATTCTCTCAAACTCAACGGCCATACCCTTTTCATATGCTGGGATTAGATCGATGACTATCCCATAAATAGGTATATGCATTGAAAGCACAGGGTGCCGCCGATGATCCTTGCGCCTATAAACTCCCGGTCGCTTGTTGGCCGGTTTGAGTTTGGCGATAAACGCGCCCTTGAAATATTCACGCCCAACCCTGGTACCACCGCCACGGCTCTTGTCCTGTTGCAGATTGTTGAAGAATCGCGCAGGTAGCGGCATCAGATTTATGTCCACTACAGCCAAATAGGGTTCTGCAGCTCTACCCTTGGCAAGGTTGATCCGTTTCCCGATTGCCGCCTGGGTTATGACACCATCGCCGCCCAGTGCCCGTTGCAGATCTTTTTTCACCTGCGTTCGAAACCACTTCGCCACCTTTTCCGCGCTACGATTGGTCGCCACCCTGATCTGGTTTCTCGTCGCCATTAACTCTTTAGAAAACCGCTCTATCGCATCGGTGAAATCCAGCGAAATACTAACCTCAGACATAACAACCACCCCTTACAGATCCCAACGGATCCCCTTATAACGAGGAAACAACGGAACACCAGCCTCAGACATCGCACCATAGGCCACAGTGATCCGGCACCCTTTTTCAGCGACATCAGCCAGGTGAAGCCTTTCAGCCGCAGACAACCCCGCACAGTTGAAAACCTGCCCACTGTCCAGCCTCAAAATAAGGCTGCCAAAAGTAGACTCGTTGCACGAACCAGCCTTCGCCGGAGCGAAACCGATCAAGGTCGCCTCCAGGTCAAACACCGGCTTCATCTTGTACATAAAGTGCGAACGGCCCGACCGATAATCCCGCTCAGCCAAACGTAACATGATCCCCTCATAACCCTGACCCAGATAACCCTCATAAACCGCCTGGATAACTTCCAAGTCATTTGTTTGCTGTGATTCCACCACGCGCACATAACGCCCGACAGTCAACTTGCTCACCATCTCAAGCCGCGCCGTCGCCGGCATACCCGCCTGAGCAATATCGAATACATGAAACTGCAAAACCTCAGTCTCATCACTACCCCGGTGCCGAGCCGCCAGACCGTTAATCACCTGAAACGAAGAGTCATGCCGGTAGATCTCGCCATCCAAAGGCAAATGCCCCAGCTCGTGCCTCTTCAACTCAGCAACAATATGCGGCACCGAACGAATCTTCTTGCCGTTACGGGTAAACAAAGCCTGCCGATCCGGGTTCCAGATCGCCCGAATCCCATTCAGCTTCGGCTGCAACACAAACTCTGTCCCCGGCTCAAACTCCAGATCCGCCTCAACCGTATTCAAATCAGCCGCCTGCGCCAGCATCGCTTGTTGTGCACCAAGAGCACCGCCAACCTGCTCGCTCAACAGCTCCACAACTGACTCACGCCACGAAATACTCAACATCGGTGAACCGTCACTGCAGGTTTCCAACTCCTTGCTGAAGCCAAATTTGCGACCCTCAGCGGTCAATCGCCAAGCCTTGCGGCCATGGTAGCCCTCATAGCGCTCGAGCAAGCCCAGGTCTGCAAGGCATGGGCTTACCTTGTTAATTTTCATTCCCAATTTTTGAGCGATAGTCGTTGCTGTCAGTGCCATCTCTAACCCTCCGCAACCTTCTTAACCGACTCAATCAACGACATCGCCTTACGCACCTGCTCGGTAATCGTCTTCTCCAGGCGCTTCGCCTCAACTTTGGTAATTCTCCGATCCGCAAGCGCCTGGCCGATCTCCGTTAGAGCAGCCCCGAACTCACGCACATTCGCCGCAACCAACGAGTCGATCTCCTCAAGCTCGTCGGGAATCTCCGGCAAACTAAAAGACACCCGGCCCAAACTTTGTTCGATGAAATTGATCGCATGAAAACCACCCGTCACCTGGGCAAAACGCGCTAACTTACGCGCCTGAAAGTTGAATTCAGGCAAGTCTGGATTACAGGCATTCATCAGCATGCTGTAAGACATTTCCAGCTCCTCAGCCACGACCTTGGCCGGAACCTTAGAGCCGCGCAAATCCTCCTGCAGCGCCTCTTTAAAAGTGATCATCATCGACTTCACCTTCGGCATAGATACCCCTCAATCTCTCTACTGTTTAATTACGTGTCGGCTGGCTATCATCCGAGTTAGCTTCAGTGACCAGATCATCAATCTTCACGCCCAACGCCGCCGCCAAACTCTGCAACGTATAGAGTGTGGGATTAAGCGTTGCCCCCCTCAGCAATTGACTGATTCTGCTTGGAGGGAGACGCGCCTCATAAGACAACGTCTGGGCACTGATATTCCGCTCAGCCATCAACCGCCTTAAATTCTCTGGGATTGCGTTTGCGTTATTCGTTTGCATAACAATTAGTTCCTTGTTAACTTTCGGGTTTACTAATTAAACAACCCGGTGGAGGGACACCAAAATGGTCAACTCAGGAAAATGCCCGAATTGCGACAAAACGGTTTCCTCGGTAAAAGCAGAGCCACTCGAAGCCAAAAGCACCAAGATGTACCCCTATTTTTTTTCGATCAAAGTTCTGCCCTCTTCAGATCGCCACCCGATAAAAGGTGGCCAAGCTCATGTCTGGGTGATGGACCAAAACCTTGATTCAGCCCAAATAAGGGCGATTGACTACCTGCGTAAGCACCACTGGGAAGCCCAAGAGATTGAACTCGCTGAGCGGATGCAACCCGAGCAGCTTGCTCAGATGGATAAACGAGAAGAACCACACCTTCTGCAAGCTCAACGGCACGGCATAGGTTGTTCGGTTCTTGGCTGGAAGTCATAACCGTAGCTCCTTAGAAATTAAGTTCGCGCTCTATTGCTTCCGTAGATAACTAATAGCGCACAGCGTGCGCTTGGTCAAGGATAAAACTCACAATGTGCGACATTGAATCTATAATTAACCGTATGATTTACGCAACGGGTGCCGACAATGCTGCACAAATGCTTGCTATTGCAGGCTTTTCATCGGGTTCAGCAGGCAACTGGCGAAGACGGAAGAATATCCCTGAAGGTAGTCTTGCTAGGGTCGCTACAAAAGCAGGGGTAGAGATTGAGTGGCTAAAAACAGGCGAAGGCAAACAATGGTCTGCTGTGCCGCCAAGGTATTTAGAGTACTTTTCTCTAACTCCAGAGGAAGCAAGCGCAGCTGATAAGGAGCTAAAGGCACTACCGGGAAGAGCCCGTAACCCGGTCACAAAAGAACAGCAGCACCTATTAGATATATGGGAGAAGGCCAGCGACTTTGCCAAAAAACACGCAATGGCCATGCTCGAAGAATCGGCCCAGGAGTCGCGGGAAAAAGGGGATGGGGGCTCAAACTCGGCGGCTCAGAACTCCGCATAGAGATGAGGCGACTTGGTTGGGAAATTCTGTAATTTCATTATCAAATTAAGGGAGGGGCATGTGGATACTGCTTTATCTTTGCCGATGTGGGTTGCGCTGTTTGCTGCAATTTTCGGGATCTTCAAACCTGGACCGGTACTCAGATTCAGTGTCAACCCGACACGGGCGAAAGCCTTTTTTGTTCATACCTTTTTTTATCTTCTTTATGCCCTCGCTGTGGGCTTTTATGCAGTTTCCGAAAGGATGATTTCTTCTGCAGCGGCCGTCATCCTTGTTTTGATATTTATGGCTTACCACGCTGGCTGTTTTTCTGTCCGGGTCAGTGAGGTAATCAAGCGCTTCGCTGAAAAGAATGCCACCAAAAATAGTAAAAAAAGAGCGAAACCAAAAGATCATGGTATTACCCGTACAGGCACCTACAGCAGCCCATCGACCAATCCAGCTGGCGTACATGCAGTCACCAGCTTCAGCGATCCCAATACTGAATACATCGTTGATACCGATAAACTCACATGCACCTGCCCAAATTTCCAAGACAGAAAATACCGAGGTCGTAAAGATCCCGAGCGGCTCTGCAAACATCTGGTCCAAATTCTCGGTGAGATAGGCAGACCAGAAGCGGCAGCAACAGGCCGAACATTCATGACTGACACCGTATGCGGAAGTCCTGTCGAGTTGCGCATAAAAGAGGGGAGCGAGTGGGCGGACGTCTATTACGAGGGCGAGCGGCACGGTTACCATCTCGAACGAGGCTATTGGACCAACCACACCAGGGATCTGCTCAAATACGACGAATTAAACAAATGGGTTCAATCGCAAATATAAGGACGACTAGTGGATCAGATCTCAACAATCAACAAATAACGCATCAACATCCAAATCCTTTTCCGTTTGACGTTGTGTCTCCCGTGGGATACACTAGGGCTATGACATACGAACTGCACAGCACCGATACCTTTGATAAGTGGCTGCACAGGCTGAAAAATCGCCCGACCAAAAACCGGGTGATGGCCCGGCTTGGCCGCGTGGAAAACGGCAATTTCGGTGACTTCAAACAGGTTGACAACAACCTTTTTGAGCTGCGGTTTTTCTTCGGTAGCGGGCTGCGGGTTTACTACACGATCCGTGGCCGCCAAGTGGTGTTGCTGCTGACTGGAGGAGACAAATCGACCCAGGCCAAAGACATAAAGACGGCCACCGAACTTTTGCACGACATGGAGGCATAAACCATGACCCTCAAAATCAAACCTTTCGATATCGCAGAACATCTGACCAAACCTGAAGATATCCGCGAGTTCCTGCAAGAGACTCTTGAAACTGGTAACGAAGCCGATTTTATCCATGCGCTGAATACTGCCGCGCGCGCCAGGGGGATGACCGAGGTTGCAAAGCTCGCCGGAGTAACCCGCGCCAGCCTGTACAAATCGCTGGCCGACGGCGGCAACCCCAACTTTGTCACTGTAAGCCGGGTGGCAAAGGCTCTTGGCTGCAAGCTGCAAGTGGCCTGACACGCTCACAGCGGGCCGTCGAGACCCGGGACCAGGCACGTACAAATGAACTGCGCCATCTACATCCGCAAAAGCCGCGAAGAAGCCGGTAAAGACGCCCACCGGCTCACCGTCCAGCGGCAACAGCTGCCAGCCCACGCAAAGTCCCAGGGCTGGACGCCCCTCATCTATGATGAAGGCTTTGCCTCAGCTGCCAGAGGTAAGGCCGAAGCTCTACCTGAACGAGCCCGGCTCGAAGCCGATATCCGCGCTGGCAAGATCGATATTATCCTAACCCTGGAATTATCTCGCCTCAGCCGCGATGAAACCGGTGTCGATTACCTCCAATGGGTCGCCCTTTGTGCTGACAACAACGTCAAGCTTGCTACCCTGACACAGATCCTCGATCCCAACGAAATTTCACACCGTCTGCTGCTCGGCATCACCGGGACCATGTCCAACACCGAGATGCTCTGGCTCAAAGAGCGCATGGCAGACGGCCGCCGACAAGCCTTCCTCTCTGGCAAATACCTGAGCGGAAACCCACCGATCCCCTATGCCTACGATAAGACCATCGGAGGCCTCAAGGTCGATTCGGTATTGCTGGCCCAGGCACAAAGAATCTGGAAACTCGCCGAAACCCACAGCGCCAGAGGTATTGCCGAGGACGCAGGGATCTCACTGATCAGCGCCCGCAGGCATGTCTCAGATCAACGGCTGTTATTTCTGCAGGGCCTGCGCATCGATCCCGAAACCGACAACACCATCCAGGGACAATGGCCAAAGGTTATGGATGAAGACCAGGCGCAGCGCATCCGTGCCAACCGCCGCGCCGGCAGAACTAGCGGGCCAAAGCGATCAGCCGCAGCTCTGTTCACCAACCTCAAACTAATCCGCTGCGGATACTGCGGCCGCACCGTCCGCGCCTGGCAGAACTCCAACACCCGTAAAGACGGTACGCGGCTCGATTACTACGGCTGCAACGCCAAAGGTTTAAGAGCCAAATGCCCTAAATCGCGCATGGTTCCGCAGGTCGTCATAGACGAAAAAATATTGACCAGCGGCTTCATCACCCTGGGATGCGGCAGTGACAATCTAAAAAAATGGTGGGTTGAAAAGCAAGAGCAGGTGAGTAGCGACGATAACAGTCTGGCCAAATTACAAAAAGGGGAGGGCGATCTCATTGATCAGAAAAAACGCCTGATCGATGCAATAGTCTCTGGCGTTCTCGATATCACCGATCCCAGCGTCAGGAGCAAGCGTACCGATATCGATAAAGCCATAAGCACCATCCAAATCCAGAGATCAAAGGTCATTGCAAATAAAACTAGCCCGCCAGACTTTGACGCGATCGATTTGTCACGGGACGATTTCGAGCTGATGACCTTTGAAGAAAAACGCGAGTTCCTGCCCCTGGTCATCGAGGGGATCCGCATGTACGCTAACTACCTCCTAATCACCTATCGCTTCCCTCGATCGGCCAAAGGCAGCGAGATGGCCCGAGTCCCCATCCCGACAAAAGCCCCAAAGCCTACCGAATATCACGGAAATCACTACAAACTGTAAGTTGCTGTTTTTTGGTTGATAATCAGACTTATGGTGAACCCGCCCAAAAGCTTGCGTAGTCATCAAGGCAAATAAAAAGCCGCAACATTAAATGGTTGCGGCTTCATATATTATATTTAGACTATGTTGCTCTACCAACTGAGCTAGAGCGGCAAAAGCGTCTGCAGTATTTAACGCAATTGGCGCGCTTAGTCAATCACTTCCAATCTGACCCAGATCAAGCTCCGCGTTTGAGTTGGGCGGTGACTTTAGCGACATGGGTACCCTGGAAACGCGCGATTGCCAGTTCATTATTACTTGGCAGACGTGAACCGTCAGTGCCAGCAAGGGTTGTGGCACCGTATGGACTGCCCCCCGAGACTTCATCCAGACTGAGCAAGCGTGGCTCACTGTAGGGAACTCCGACGATAATCATCCCATGGTGTAACAGGGTGGTGTGGAAACTGGTGATAGTTGTTTCCTGGCCGCCGTGCTGGCTGGCCGTTGATACGAAGACACTACCGACCTTGCCGATCAAGGATCCGTTCATCCATAGACCACCGGTCTGGTCGAGGAAGTTACGCATCTGCGCAGCCATGTTGCCGAAGCGGGTCGGGGTGCCGAAGATGATGCCGTCGGCTTCGGCCAATTGGTCGGGGGTTGCAATCGGGATATGTGAAAAACTGGCGCGCGCATCCTTGGCCCCGCTCTTTTCCAGAGCCTCATCCGACATCAGTTCGGCCACTTGCAGTAAACTGACCTCAACATCAGGCACCTGACGCGCGCCTTCTGCTATCGCTTCTGCCATTTTATAAACATGGGAATACATGCTGTAAAAGACCACTTGTATTTTTGTCATGGCTCATCTCCCTTACGTTTGTTCAGGCCAGATCGAAGAGCAGAAAATCGGCCCCTTCGATACTACTGAAATCGAGTTTTGTCAGGTCGCTGATCGCGGCACCATCGCCAGTCCGCAAGCGCTTTTCATTGATCTGTAAATCACCTTCTATCAATTGCAGCCAGGCATGTCGGTCGGGGCGCAGTTTCAGGGAAGTTTGTTTGTTCTGTGGCAGGTGGCCGCGCCATAACTCGACGTCTTGATGAATACTGACTGAGCCAGCGCGTGCATTCGGCGACGCGAGCAGGGTCCAATGCTGCTGGTTTTCTTCCTGAAGGGGAGTACGTTGCTGATAACTGGGTGTCAGTCCCTTTTCGTTGGGTAGAATCCAGATCTGTAGAAATTCAACCGGATATTCTTTTGAGGGATTCCATTCACTGTGTCTTATCCCGGTTCCGGCACTCATCCGCTGCACTTCACCTGCGTTGATGACTCCTTCGTTGCCAATTGAATCACGGTGCTGCAGTTTTCCTTTGAGGACCAGAGAAATGATTTCCATCTCCTGATGGGGATGGGTCGGGAAGCCACTGTCGGCTGTAAGCCTGTCCTGATTGATGACCCTCAGGCTGCGAAAGCCCATTTGTTGCGGATCCTGATAGTCGGCAAAAGAAAAGCTGTGACGGGTATCGAGCCAGCCGTGGTCCGCATGACCGCGTTCTTCGCTGTGTCGAATATTGATCATGGCTTAATCCTCCCCGCGATCAGGCGATCAACTGAGAGAGCTCCGCCACCTTTAATCAGCAGCACAATTGCGATACCCAGTGCCAGCAAGTGATATTCGAAACCTTCGCCAGCTTGCTTGCCGGCCCAGTTCATAAAGAAACCATGCTGCCAGTGAATTGTGATTGCGCCGCTCATGACGGCTATCACTCCCAGTGCCCCAAGACGGGTGCCAAAACCGATGATCAAACCGAGTGCGCCGAGTGATTCGGCCAGAATGACCAGCAGGGCGACGATCCCGGGCATCCCCATCTGGGTCGTAAAATAACCGTAGGTACCGGAGAAGCCGTTGCCGCCAAACAGGCCAAGGGTTTTCTGTAGTCCGTGGGGTAACATCACGATCCCTAAAGTCAGGCGTAGTAACAGAGATGTCAGGCTATATTCGGTTGCGAGAATTTTTTTAAGCATCGTTCTATTCCTTTCTGACAAACAGTTAAATATTGAACTCCTAGCCTTCAAGTCCCAGTTTGCGGCAGAGGCGGCGCAGCTCTTCCTGTTCCTGCGAGTTGAGAACCGACATTTTGGCTGTTATGGTTTCGATGTGGCGTGGCATGATCCGCGCGATAAGGTCCTGGCCTGTTTCGGTCAGTGCGACGCTGTAGTAGCGGCGGTCTTCGGGCATTTTACGGCGCACGACCAGGCCACGTTTTTCAAGGTTGTCAACTACGGTGGTGATATTGCCGCCGGTTTTCAGTAGCTTTTTGCCAATATCGCGTTGGCAGAGCGGGCCAAGGTGATGAAGCGCTTCAAGAGTGCCGAACTGGCCAATACTCAGTTTTTCGCTGGCAAGGTGGCGGCAGGTGGCGCTGGTGACGGTTCCAGTGCAACGCAGCAGACTGATGTAGGCATTCAGTGCACTCTTTTCTTTCTGATCACCTTGATGATGTGTCGGCATTATTAGCTCCTGGTTAAATGATTTAAGTTTAAACTATCATCCTGTGGAACGTGCCGTCAATGGGAGAAGGTTTGAAGTTTTAGCTATGAAGTTCGAGAGGAAGTTCTGTCTTTCTGACGACAGTTTTCATGGCAAATGAAGATTGCACACGTTGGACACCTGGTAAAGATGTCAGGCGATTATGGATGCGCATATAGTCGTCGTTGTCGCGGATGATGATCCGTAGCAGATAGTCGCTGTCACCTGACATCAGATAGCATTCCATTACATCTTTAACTTTTATGACCTCTTTTTCAAACTGAAGTAGCTTCTCCTGCTGCTGTCCTTCAAGCGTGACCCTGACAAATACCGTCCCTGGTTTACCGATCTCAGCTTGATTTATCAGCATGACATAACGATCAATAACGCCAGTTTTCTCAAGTTGCCTTACACGGCGCAGGCATGCCGACTCTGATAATCCAATCTGCACTGCTAGCTGTACGTTGCTGAGTCGGCCATCTTTTTGTAAAGCAGCTAAAATTCGCAGATCTATTGCGTCTAGCGGTACGTCTGGCATGATCTTGCTCCAAAATGAGAAATGATGGTTGAATCTTCTTGAAAGGTATGGTTAGGCGCTGATGTTTGCAAGTTAATTGTGAGTGCCGCCTGTTATACTTGTTTCAAATTTACTAAAAAAGCCAGTAGCCAATATTCAACTGAAAGCTTTTGAGCGCTTGAAGGAGTATGAAATGATCGTCGGAATTCTGAAAGAAATTAAGACCGAAGAGAACCGCGTCTGCATGACCCCGGCCGGGGTTGAGG
>JAJRQB010000178.1 GCA_024280485.1 Deltaproteobacteria bacterium | reverse complement strand
TGCGGGAGAACCGCAAGCACGGTTTGATGAGGGAGGGCTGGGTCAGACGGTTGGAAAGGGTATCCTCGTCTAACGAAAGTGACGGGCACGCATACGTAATCTAAACATGTTTGAACCTGCCTTCTACTCTACCTAATTGTTTACCCAAGTATTAGGGATATAATATGTCTATAAAAAATATTGTTGCAAAGTTGTTCAATGAAAATACAAGCTATATGACTCCAGGTCAGGCTACAAACCAAGCTAGTTCTCTTGAAGCGCTATCAACAGATTTATATACTGATTCCAAGCGGTTTATCTATGAACTTTTACAGAATGCTGACGATTCGCCTGATGGAGGATCGACAGTAAAAGTTTGGATAAAAACTTTTGGTGATGTATTAGTCGTAGCGCATTCAGGGCAGGCTTTTGATGAAAGGGATGTACAGGGGCTGTGTAATATAAACAATGGAACAAAGACAATCGATACTACCAAAACTGGCTATAAAGGCATTGGATTTAAATCAGTATTTGGGCAGTCTGAAAAAGTTACTGTATATACAAATAATGAATATTTTAGATTTGACTCTTCCTTCCCCTTTGTCTGGCAATGGGATGAAAACAAAGCAGATTGGGAACGAAACAGTGAGCGTAAATTCGTTCACCCTTGGCAGTTAATTCCGATATATACCGAATACAAAGATGTCTTAGCGCCAGTCCATGAATACCTCCAAGCCGTAAATGCTACAGTTGCAACAATAATTAAACTTGATAACGTCACAGATACATTTTTGGCAGTACAGGAGCTGTCAAAAAATGTGAATATGTTTCTATTTCTGAAGAGTATTTCTGAAATAAATTTCGAGTTAAATGAGGATTACCGAATAGAAATCAATCGTTTAGAGAGTGGTGATGTCGAATTAAAGACAAATGGGAAGATTGAAGCTAGATGGTTGATAAATACAATTAATTTAGATGTCCCATCCGAGCTTAGTTCAGCCCTAGCAGATGAAAGAAACATACCTGATAAGTTGTTAAAAGCTGAGAATATAGAACTAACTTTAGCAGCTAAAATTGGTGAAGATGGAATAACAAAACTTGCAACGAGTGAAAAACTTCTTTATTCGTATTTGCCTACTGATGAAACAAAATATCAATTCCCTGTGCTAGTAAATACAAGCTTTTTGACAAATGCAAATCGTGAACATCTCCATGTTGATTCCAAGTGGAATCAGTGGTTGTTTAAGAGTATTGCAATTGAAATGTTTAAGTGGATTTCAATGTTAGTGGTAGGGCCGTTACAGTTTCAAGCATATAGGTTAATACCTGGAAAAGTCAGTGATGATGAACTAGGTAAACACTTTAATGCAGGGATTAAGGAGGCCATCACTACAGTAAAGTTTGTTATTACAAAGAATAATCAATTAATTAAAGTCGAGGATTCTATAGTTGATTTCACATATCTTTCTGGAAAAGATTATGTCGGTGAAGAATCGATTAAAAATATTTTAAGTGATTTTGACCGTACTGGTGAGAGAAGCCTTAAGCTATTTGTTAAAAAAACTGGGTTTGAGAGTGCTATTAAAACACTTGGGGCTGATAGTTTTGAATGGAAGGATCTACATCGTTTACTAAAATCTTCTACTTTTGCTAGTAATCATTCGATTGACAAGAATATAGCGTTAATAAAACACTTAAAGATCTTATCTGAAAAAGACTCTGTTAACGGTGTGACAGGCAGAACTCTTGGGAAATTGCCATTTATTTTTGACCATAAGAATAAGTTAAATATCCCTTCTGAAATCTATTTCCCTACTGCAAATGACAAAAATTGGGATGATTCTGAGAGTGCGTTATCGTTCTTACATATAGAAATACAAGAATGGCTCTCCTTAAATCCTGATATGAGGGCATGGATTGAACAGCTTGGTGTTGTTGAAAAGACTGATATCACATTTATTAAGAAAACTATAATTCCTAATTCAGATAGCTATGTATCTAAAGATAATGCGATTCAAACCATTCGAGATCTTTTTAATCTTTATAAAAAGGATGAATTGCACTCAGATTTACTTGCTCAATTGTCAAATTTGAAATTACTTACAGGTAAAGGAAAACTTGTAGCTGCAAAGAATTGCATTCTTTCAAATAATTATTCTCCACGCTTAGAACTAGAAGATGTATTAGAAGATGATGTATTTGTAAGCGCAACGTATATGGATGATGGGGATGATCGGGATGAATGGAAACGATTTTTTAAATTTATGAAGGTAGCTGACGGTATAAATTGTGAAGTGTATCAAGCTAAAATTAATAAGAGCTCACTTATAGCTAGCGGTTTTAAAAATAAGTACTTTGAAGATGAAGATAAAAAATTTACTCCTGCCTTTAGAACGTTTACTACTGATTCATATAGGGAAGTTGTGCTTCTAAGTTATATTCATAACACAGTAGATGATTATTCGTTTTCAAAATTATTTTGGGAGGATGTAATAAAGAATATACCTCCTGGTGATCTCTCTAGGCCAGCTACTGCATTTTGGGGGTATTCAGGATGGGCAGGTCAAGACTCTGGGGATGAGGTTGGAAATTATATTCCATGGTTTATTAAGAACTTGAAAGCTATTCCTGTGTTGTCGAAGGAATGTAGATCCTCAAGTAATGTATTACTTAACACTGTAGAAATTAAGAAGTTAGCTGGTGAGTATTTATCTGTATTTGACGGTGTTGAGTTATCTGCTGATTGGAAATCATTTTTTAAATTTAGAACTGAGCTTCAGTTAGATGATTATTTAGAATTGCTTAGTGAAATATCTACTGATGTAACAGAAAAGAAAGAAGTTAGAAGGAGTAACACTAATAGAGTTCAATTAATATATAAACAACTAATGGATTTGTGTGTTAACTGGGGGCAGCCAGAACTTAAGATTGTTTCTGCTTGGTCTGATTCAGGCCTTTTGCTGAATACAAGAAAAGAGTTTTCAAGCTGTAAGTCTACAAAGTATTTCATAGATGGCAATGAAGGGATCTTCCAGGGACAATTCAACTTTTTTGAGCTTAGCTCTGAGAATAAACAGCATCCCAATATTGTTGAGTTTTTAGATGCTTTCCAAGTGAAAATTCTAAAGCAAAGTGATTTTGAGCTTAAAGCCTATAACGATGAAAATGGACTAGAATTAATTGTACGGCTAGAAAGTATACTTCCATTCTTTAAGGCTTGGATTGAGAGCGAAAATAATGATTCTAAAACTCTAGATTCTTTAGAACAGCTGGGTGCTGGGGTTGATGAATTAGACATTTATGAAGCAGAAACTCTTCAAATAACATATGAAGACCTCGATTTTTCTAAAAACGTCAATGTTCACCTTGATAGCGATAAACTTTTTGTAACTAAACCATGGAACAGCAATAAGGTGTTACTACAACTACCTGGTATGCTTTGTCGATACTTAAATTTGATTGGGCATGATAAGAAGCTGAACTTCCTTATATGCTCTACTGCTGTCGAAATAAAAGAGTACTTTGAGCAAGAGAGTATTGATTTACCGGTAGGTGTCACTTTAGGGACTGATGTAGATGCCAGTGAGTTTAATAACGTTCAAACATTACCATCCGGCACAATAGTTAAGTCTTTTGATGAGATTAAAGCTGCTATTAGCAACGGTACGTCCCCAGACTTCTTTCACATTCCTACTTCCGAATATGAACGATTCCTATTCGTAGAAAAACTGATTTCAAGGGCTGTAGCTAATGTAATTAATTATTTAGATAAACTGCCTGAATATGATTGTGGAAATCACTCCGAAATTGCGCCTAGTATCATTGGCGGTGTTACTAAAAATGGGCAAGATTTAACCATTATTGCTAGGCCTTCAGATAATGATGCGGTGCTTCTATATTACACTTCAGAATTTGATGTACTTGAATATGTAGATGCTGAGTTTTGGTGTGAGGATGGCGAAAATGTGCCACAAAAAATCACAATGGGCCATTTACTGAAAATGACCAAAATTAATAGAATTCCTATAACTAACTTCACATTTGAAGAACAAGAATTCGAGCAATTCATAAAAAAACAGAAATCAGTTGATTTTGAGTTTGATGCAGTTCCTTCATCTCCCTACAAAGTTGCTCAGATTATTTCTTCATTTGCCAATACTGAAGGTGGGTCATTGGTTTTTGGAATAAATAAGCATGGAAAAGATAATCAATTTATAGGTTTAAGCTCAGATTTCCGAATGGATGAGATTACCAAGAAAGCTCTAATGATGCTTTCTCCGTTGCCAACCGCTTCATATGATTGGGTAAAAGTTGGTGTAAAACATCTGTTTATTATAAAAGTCGAAGATTCTGATGAAGAAATTAAACTAGGAAGCAAAACATATATAAGAAAAGGCTCTCAAACAATAGCTGAAGAAGTTATATTTTTAGATATTGAAAAGTCTTTGGCCGTTTCAGATTTTGATAAAACAGTGGCAATCATTATTGGAATTGAAAATTATAAAACCAGAGATAATAGCCAAGTACCTCCTGTTAAGTATGCTGAGAAAGATGCTTTATTATTTAGCAATATGCTAATTGAACGATTCAATGTTGAAGAAAGTGACATTCATATGTTCATTAATGAAGACGCATTGAAGAGTGATTTAGAGAATGGATTAGGTTACTTATTTCACTCCTTATCAGAGAAAGATCGTTTGATTTTTTATTATGTTGGGCATGGGTTTCACAATGGTACGACAAATTACCTTTCAACATACGATACCCATATTAATAATATATCGGATACAGCAGTTTCTCTGCGTAAGATTTTACTGGATCCGTTGTTAAATTCGGAATGTCAATCCGGTTTAGTATTCATCGATGCTTGTGCACAAAGTTTTAAAAATGATAAAGAAAGGGCATTGATTACAGATTTAAACAGTGAAGACTTCCAAATATTTAAAAGTGAGCATCCTCATTTTGCTACTTTTATATCTTGTCAGCCAGGTCAAAGCTCTTACTCTTGCCATGAGTTAGGGCATGGAATATGGACTCATCATTTAGAAAAAGCGCTTAGTGGGCAAGAGACAGAAGCAGTAAGGTCTGACAAATACATTACTGATAGAACATTAAATGATTATTTGGCAAAAAGTGTATCTGCCTACGTAAAAGATAAGCTTAATTTTGAACAAAACCCAAAGGCAATTCTAGATTCAAATTGTGAGAATGTAATAGTTGAAATATAAATAAGCTGAACCGGTTAATTTGAAGATTCCGATATTCGGGGTCGGACCAATCTAAGTATCACGTTACTGGGGGAGCATAGAGGGGTCGCGTCTACACAATTCATAGAATCCAGCTTATCGAATTCATTGAGCAGGCGGAGTTCCGGGGGCACCATACTTAATTGGGAACCATTGAGAGGGACAGACAACTTTTTTGAGCTACAAATTAAGTAGTCAGTCCCTTAGGCGGTTTGCTTTCCGTTCTCAAATGCGCTTCAAGTGTAGCTATATTGAGAACGGGGGCGTTGTGTGGGCTTTAATCCTTTTGATCCTGCTGGACGAACACTCTCCGAACAAGAAATTCTGGTGAAAATGAGAACACCACCTTTGCTTGGCACGGGCTTCAGTGCCGGTTGCTTTCGATTTCATTTCAGGCTGGCTAATGATAACGAACCGAGAGCCCCTTGTTTTGCGTAGGCGATTCTGTTAAAAAGAGCAATTCGAATCAAGATTAATTACAGGAGTGAATAACATGGGATTGATGACCGGTAAGCGTGGCATTATTTTTGGCGTCGCAAACAAAAAGAGTATTGCCTGGGGGATTGCTCAACAGCTTAAAGAAGCTGGCGCTGAGATTGCTTTTACCTATCTGAATGAAGCCTTGGAAAAACGTGTGCGGCCACTGGCCGAAAGCCTCGGTTCCGAGGTCATTCTGCCTTGCGATGTTCAGGATGAACCTCAACTCGATGCGGTTTTTGCCGAGCTTGAAAAGCGCTGGGGCAAGATCGATTTTGTCGTGCATGCGGTCGCATTCGCTAATCGTGATGATCTGAAAAACCCCTTTTCGCAGACCAGCCGCGAAGGTTTCCAGTTGGCGCTCGACGTCAGTGCTTATTCGCTGGTTTCGATGACCCGCGCTGCGCTGCCGATTATGAACGAGGGTGGCAGTATCATCACCATGTCTTATCTGGGCGCCATGCGCGCTATTCCTGGCTACAACATCATGGGTGTTGCCAAGGCGGCGCTTGAGGCTTCGGTGCGCTACCTGGCCGCCGAACTCGGTGTCAAAGGGATTCGCGTCAACGCTATCTCGGCTGGCCCGATCAAAACTCTGGCGGCTTCGGGAGTTGGCAACTTTAATGATAAATTGCGGGTGATGGAATCCCGTTCACCGCTGAAGCGCACGATCACCCAAGATGAGGTCGGCAAGGCTTCGCTTTATCTGCTCTCCGATCTTGCCAGTGGTGTAACCGGTGAAATTCATTATGTCGATGGTGGATTCAGCATCGCCGAAGGCTGATGGCGTTGCAAAAAGTCCGACCTACGGTGTTGCATTGCTTTTTTAGACTCTCGACATACTTGATGTATGCCTTCGACCCTGAAAAATCACTGCGCCTTGTAGGACGAAATTTTTGCTTAGCCATCTCATCAGTTTCTAATTTGTCATTAAGCATAGGCCCCGCTAGGGGCCTGTGTTGTTTGTAGGATGCAATGATCAACGGTAAAATCAACGGCCTTAAGCCGAGTGATATCAAAGCGCTTGAACGGATTTACCGTCGGCGAGTCCCCGCTGACAGTTTGATCAGCGACGAACTCGCGCGTTATCTGACCGAGCAATCGGCGCAGATCGGTCGTCAGATTGGCTTGATTATCAATCGGGCCGGTGAAGTGCTGCATGTCATTGTTGGGGATAATCGTGAAATCCTGATCCCTGATCTTTCCAGTTACGCCCTGGGCCGCAGCGGTCTGCGCGGCTTGCGATGTATTCATACGCACCTCAAACAAGAGCCTCTCTCGCGTGATGACCTGACCGACCTTGAGTTGCTGCGCCTCGATTGTATGGTGGCGATTGGAGTCGGCGAACATGGTCTGCCGGGCCGGATCGAATATGCACATCTGTTGCCGACGCGTGACAAGGCTCAGATAGAGCGTGTCGAACTGGATGACTTTTACCAGCTTGAACTTAACTTCTCGACCTTTATCCAAGCTCTCGATGCCGAGATGGAGCGTCTTGCAGGCGAAACTGTCGATCTGAAAGATGGTCGCGAGCGTGCATTGCTGATCTGTGTTGGCCATAGCTCGCGGCGTGAGATGGAAAATTCTCTGGCGGAGTTGAAAGAGCTCGCCAGAACCGCCAACCTGCAAGTGGTCGATCAGATTATGCAGCGTCCACGTAAGATGCACCCGCGCTACCTGGTGGGTGAGGGGAAGTTGCGTGAGATTGTTATCAATGCCCTGCAGCAGCGCGTAACCCTGTTGGTATTCGATCGCGACCTGACCCCCAATCAGGTGCGCGCCATCAGTGAAGTGACCGAGGTCAAGGTTATCGACCGCACCCAGCTGATCCTCGATATCTTTGCCCGTCGCGCCCAGTCGCGTGATGGCAAGGTGCAGGTTGAGCTTGCGCAGCTGAAATATCTATTGCCACGGCTTTCGGGCAAGGGGACAGCGATGTCGCGTCTGATGGGTGGTATTGGCGGCCGTGGGCCGGGTGAAACAAAGCTCGAGACCGATCGTCGCCGCACCCGTGACCGGATTCACCGGCTGGAGAAAGAACTGGAAGCTCTTGGGCGCGGACGTCGGCAACGGCGGCAGAAACGGGTGCGTGCCGGGATACCAATCATTTCGATTGTTGGCTATACCAATGCCGGAAAATCGACCCTGCTGAACGCCCTGACCCAGAGCGAGGTGCTGACCGAGGATCTCCTTTTTGCCACCCTGGATACCGCGACACGTCGTCTGCGCTTCCCCCTTGACCGAGAAGTGATCATCACAGATACCGTCGGTTTTATTCGCGATCTTCCCCCCAGTCTGGTTGGAGCCTTTCGTGCGACTCTTGAAGAGCTGGAGGATGCCGACCTGCTATTGCATCTGGTTGATCTTTCAAATCCACGTTTTGAAGAGCAGATCGCTGCTGTCGACAAGATTCTAGCCAGCCTTGATCTCGGACAGCGTCAGCTGTTGCTGGTGTTTAACAAAGTCGATCAGATCGATAAGGACGAAGTTATCGCTCTGTGCCGACGTTTTGAGGCGATTGCGGTCAGTGCTCTGGATCGCAAGTCATTTAAGCCGCTGTTGGCAGAGATGCAACGCTGTTGCTGGCCTGCCGAAGAGCTGCCGCTGGCTTGACTTTTGGCAGGGTTGTCCGCTAATCTTGCGCCTTCAATATTGTATATAAACTGGCAAAAACTTACGTTGTATAGGGACTTTATGAGGTTCTACTGTTTCAACTTTTTTAAGCGGATTCCATCGTCAGTGCGTTTGTTTTCAAGCTTGGCACTGCTGCTCGGTGTCGTCGGCTGCCTTCCATTGACCTCCAGTACGGTTGAGTCTTTGAGTCCTGTGACACCACCGCCTGTATTCACAGAAAAAATACTCCCGGTTCAGACTCCTCCCGAATATGACTCCCATCTGACTGCTGAAGTTCGAACTGGCTTGCAGGCACCTGTGCCACCATCGGTTGCAGATTTTATCGCCCACCGTCCTCCTCTGCAGTACACCGGAGATATTCCCCTTGAGCAGAATCGACGCGTTGATAAGCTCATTGCTTACTATACGGGGCCGGCACATAGGATGTTTGGGCGCTGGTTGGAACGAGCTGCCAAGCATATTCCGCGGATACAAATGGTCTTCGCCAGTGAAGGATTGCCACTCGATCTGGCTTATCTAGCGATGATAGAATCAGGTTTCAATGAAAAGGCCTATAGCTGGGCCCATGCCGCCGGACCTTGGCAATTCATTGAGAGTACCGGGCGGTATGATGGATTAGATAACAACTGGTGGGTTGATGAACGGCGCGATATCGAGAAGTCGACCCGTGCGGCAGCTCAGTTTTTAAGCTATCTTCGCGGACGTTTTGACGGTAATTGGTACCTTGCGATTGCGGCTTATAATGCTGGTGGTGGAAAGATCCGTAAGGCTGTTCGGGAAGCTGACAGCCGTAACTTCTGGGATCTGGCCAATGGCAATGTGCTACAGGCAGAGACCAAAAACTATGTGCCTAAATTGCTCGCGGCATTGACTATCGTACGCGACCTTGAAGCCTATGGGTTTGCTGACCTGAATTTTGAACAGCAACCCCGATTTGAATTTATCAGTCTGCCGACGACGACTGATCTGGAAGTCATCGCAGACCTGAGTGGCAGCGATTATGATGAGCTTAAAGCGTTAAATCCTGAGCTCAAGCGTTGGTGTACGCCTCCCAAAGTCACCAATTACCGGTTCCGAGTTCCGAGTGGCCGTGGGGAAATTTTTCGTAGCGCATATGCAGATTTGCCTGTGTCTGATCGAGCCCGCTATCATCGTCATAAGATCGCCTCAGGGGATAATTTGCGCACCCTGGCAAGAAAATATCGCATTGAGGTCGATGATATCGTCAGCCTTAACGGTATTAAGGATCCGCGCGCACTGCGAATCGGAACAAACCTGATTCTCCCCTTACGCGAGGGTTTTACTCAGTTGCCGATTGATGAGATGGCTGATGATTATAAACGTAGTCGTCGCCAGCTTTATACTGTCCGGTCTGGCGACAGTCTGTGGAAGATCTCTCAGCGTTTCAATGTCACACAGAAAAATCTGCGGGTTTGGAACCGCCTTGGCTGGAGTAATCTGTTGCGTCCCGGTCAGGTTCTGGCTGTCTCCAAACGCGGACAGAAAAAGGTTTCACGTAAGAAAACTGCAAAGGCCACCGGACGATCAAAAAAGATGGTTTATCGGGTCCGTAGTGGTGACACCCTCTGGGGGATTGGTCGTCAGTTCGATGTTGCGACTAATCAGATTCGGCGCTGGAATGATCTGACGCAAAAACACATTTTACAGCCCGGTCAAAAGTTAACCCTTCATGTCCCGGTCTCTCGCCGCAGCTAATGGAGAGCTCATTTCCTACCAGGGCTCTGGCTCTTTCACGTTTAAATGACATTTCGGATCTGTCCGGTTTTAATCGTCTCTACTTTGGCGCTGAATTCTGCAGTTGGGCGATGCCGTCAAGCCGCGAAATTCTTGGCGCACGTAATCTTGCACACCGCTCCGGTTTAAGTTTTACACTGATGACTCCGGTGCTTCGTGAAGAGACCCTTGGCGAGTTAGCACTCCTTTTTGGTCTGCTGACTGATGATTGGCAGAGCGAAGATGAGCTACTTATCTCAGATTTAGGTGCGCTTGAGCCCGCGAGACAGTATCTGCCCCAAGCCCCGATTATTCTTGGCCGCGCACTCTCCGGTCAGAAACGCGGACCGCGCATCGAAGATTTATCGCTTACAGATGAAGCACTTGAATATTTCAGGCAGGGAAGTTGGTACGGGCAAGAGGCCAGACAGCTGCTGGCTGAAAACGAAATTAGCAGGGTTGAACTGGACAATCTCCTGCAAGGGATTTCACCTCTTCCTGAAGGGATCATGGGGTCATTACATTACCCCTGGCTGATGGTGACCAGTAGCCGCAACTGCCCTTATCATCAGGATAAAAGTGGTCGACGTTGTACGGTTGGCTGCGGTGACGCTTTCCGTTTAAGCACGGCACAGACTTCCCACCCGCTTTTTCAGGCCGGAAATAGTCAGTTTATAGAGAATTCTGAACTGCCTGCAGATTTAGCATCTTTAGGTATCGATCGCCTGGTAGAACATCGTCAACTGCCACGTTAGGATTTTGCCAGGAGGCTGCCCAAGAATGAATGACCGGCTGCAAACCCAGCAGTTCGGCCCATATTTCAGTTCCTTTTTATCCCATAGCTACGGCTATGAGCCTGCAAATGAGCTAAAATCTGATCTCAACCTTCTGGATTTTCGCTTTGGCCCTTATTCTCGGACAGCCTCCTAGTTTGTTTTGACTTTTAGCGGCTGGGTTGTTAAAGTTTCGCACCTTGAAATGGCCCGCTGTTCGGGCTTTTTTGCATAAGACCAACAAAGGAACGTTTGCCATGTATAATCTGCTGATTTCTTTATTTTGTTCCACTGCCGTCATGATCGCAATGACAGAGCTTGCCGGTCAGAATCCCTGGGTGTCTGGTGCCGTTTCGGTGGTGGTATTCGCCGTTGCTTACTTCCTGTTACTGCGCATAGTGATGAAAAAGTTTGGTGTCCTGATGGAAGAGGCGCAGCGTGATGTTCAGGCCAATCGGGCAGAGCGAGCAATTCAGGTGATGAAAAGCGCCTTCAAATATGCGCCCTGGCAGCTCTATATCAAGCAACAGATCAATGCCCAGATTGGGAGTATTTATTATCTCAAGCGGGATTTTAACGAAGCTCTCCCTTATTTGGAAAAGGCTTTTGTCCGCCACTGGGTAGCAATGTCGATGCTCGCAATCAGTTATATGAAGAAGAGTAAGCCACAGAAAATGGCTGACACTTTCGAAAAAGCGACTTCGGCCGCTAAAAATGAGCCTCTGGTCTGGGCCCTTTATGCCTTTTGTCTGGCTAAGTCAGGCGAACACACCAAGGCGATCAGTATCCTTGAAAAAGGGCTGAAAAAGAATCCGGGCAGCGAAGAACTTATCAAGAATCTTGAACTTTTGCAGGCTGGCAATAAGATGAAGATGAAGGTTTTTGGCGACATGTGGTACCAGTTTCACCTCGAGAAGCCAGGTGCTATTATTAAGAAACAAACTAAAGCTATGACAGGGCGGCGCAAGATGGTTGTGCGCTGAGTTGTGCAAATATGAGTCAAAAAAAGCGTTCTAAAAAGAGTGCTCATGATAGCTATATCACCAGCCCCTTCAAACAACTGAAGGGGTTTGCTGTTTCTGAGTCTGAAGAGAACTTGCCGTCATCGCCAGCTCTAGCAACGGAGGCTAGCGTCGAAAAAGCACGCACTTTTTCTGAAGAGATGGATTTTTTAGGTGTCGACTCTTTGGGCGACGGGGATGAGATTCTTGATGTAAACCCTCCTGAATTATCTGATGCGAGCGATGATCCCCTGGCTGAAGAAGAACCGAGCGATGAAGATCTTTTTCTTGAATCCCTTGGTCAGCTCGATGTGCGGTTCAGTGATCAGCTTCCGCAGCAAACTCCGCTCGCCACGCCGCGGCGTTTGAAGCAGCTCAAACAGGGACGCTTAACACCTGACGCGAGTCTAGACCTCCATGGCCTGCAGCGACATCAGGTCAGGGAAAAGGTGCAACATTTTTTACAGAACGCCGCCTATCAACAATGGCAGACAGTGATTATCGTCACCGGTCGCGGTCTGCATTCGCCCGACGGCGTACCGGTTCTGCGTGACGAGGCAGAAAAATTCCTCGCGGCTGAAGGCCAACCCCTGATCGCTGAATGGGGGAGGGCGCCGCGCCAGTATGGTGGTGAGGGTGCGTTGGTCGTCTTTCTGAAGAAAACAACATCGGAGAATAAGTAATGGCGATTGAATACCATGTAAAGACTGCGTCTGCCGGCATGAATGCCTGCGAATTTCTACAACGCGAGATATCTGTGGCCCCGGTTGCATATTTGAATCAACTCTTCAAAAAAGGGAAGGTTTCGCGCGCCGCTCTGCCCCTGAAGGCCGATGCGTTACTCAGTACAGGAGATGTCATCCTGCTGCCTGACAGCGCTCGTTTGCAAGAGTTGATTGCTCTATCGCAACAGCAGCCAGCACCACCTGTGATCCTGTTTGAAAACAGTATGCTGCTGATTGCCGATAAACCGGCAGGTCTTGCAGTACATTCTTCGGTCGGGCATGAGACGACTAACCTGACCGCTCTGCTTCAGCAACAGATCGATCAGAGTGACAAGAAATTCAGAATTTCACCGGTCCAGCGCCTCGATCTTGAAACTTCTGGAGCTTGCCTGTTCGGTAAAGGGCGTAAGGCTCTGGGTGAGTTGGGCAAATTGTTGATGGAACGCGAGTTGAAAAAAACTTACCTTGCGTTGGTTGCTGGAGAGTATAAAGGGCCAGCCGAGCTGGTCTCGGATGTTCACGCCAAAGGCAAAGTTAAAGAAGCCGGATGCCTGGTCAAAACACTCTCCACGAATGGAACGGCCAGTTTGCTGCAGATCGAACTGATAAGTGGTCGTCAGCATCAGATTCGTCAGCAGCTATCTCAACAAGGCTGCCCCTTGTTCGGTGACCGCCGCTACCACGGACCTTGCCCTCCTGAGCTGCCGCGGGTTTTCCTGCACAGCTATAAACTCTTTTTCCACAGTCCATTTGGTGGCGAGCCGATTTCAGTTATTACCCCATTGCCCGAAGAACTGAGCACTTTTTTGCGACAGGTCGATCTGTCGCTACCGAGCTAATTCATTTCTCGATCAACGCCCTGTTTGGAATTATTCAATCAGGGCGTTGTTTTTTAATGTTCAGAGTTATTTATTTTCGAAATAGTTCAATGAGTGAGGGGTGAGGATGAGGTTCTTTTGCTGTTTGATTCTGGTGCTTCTCAGTGTTGCTTGGTTGTTATCTTCAAGCGCTGTGGCAACTGCTCCAAAAAATGATTTCGGAAAATGGTTGGGTGAATTTCAAGCGGAGGCTCGTTCTGCTGGAATTACCCAACAAACATTGACCGCAGCCTTTGCGGGTGTTAACGGCCCGTTACCAGTGGTCATAGAGCTGGACCGAAATCAGCCGGAGTTGACTCAATCCCTGGAAGATTATGTTCGGACTCGCGTCGGTGACAGGCGGATTACGCAGGGTCGCAAGATGCTCAGTCGCTATCCGACCTGGTTAGGCCGGGTTGAGAAGAAGTACGGAGTTCCGAGGTCCATCATTGTTGCTCTATGGGGGATCGAGACGAGTTACGGTGCGTATTCAGGGAGCTTTTCAGTTATCCACTCCCTGGCGACACTGGCTCATGACGGGCGCCGCAGTTCTTATTTTCGCAAGGAACTTCTTGATGCTTTGCATATCCTCGATGCGGACCACATCCGTTTGAAGCGTATGAAAGGGTCTTGGGCCGGGGCTATGGGGCAGTGTCAATTCATGCCATCATCATTTCGTAATTATGCTGTTGATGCCGATGGTGATGGTCGCATCAATATCTGGAACTCGATTCCCGATGTGCTGTCATCGGCCGCCAATTACCTCAAACAACTAGGCTGGCAATATGATCAACCCTGGGGACATCCGGTAACCTTCCTTGGGGGAAATGATTTAGATCCATCCGGACTGGAGACAGCCTTCCCGCTTTTACATTGGCAGACTCTGGGAGTGAGAATGAATGATGGAAGCGATCTGCCGAAGCGCGACCTTCATGCTTCGCTGCTCATGCCTGACGGCCAGAGTGGTCAAGCCTATCTGGTTTACGACAATTTTAGAGTCCTTATGGATTGGAACAATTCTACTGCTTTTGCCGTAGCGGTTGGGACTCTTTCCGACTTGATCGGTCACAAAGAAAAAGCCAATAACTGATAGAAGTTATTGGCTTTTTCTTTCTTTGTTTTTACAAAAGCTAGATCAGTCTTCAGTCTTTTTCACTGCTGGTTTGCGTGTCCGGCGTTGAGGTTTTTCTTTTATCGGGACGGGCGCTTCTGTACTGATTGCCGGTTTATTGGCAATCACTTCGCTGGCAGGTTGCGCGCTTTTTTTGGCTGCAGGCCTGCGGGTGCGACGCTTCGGTTTCTCTTCGATGGGAGCCGCTGCCACGGCAGAAACGTCAGCTTTAATATCGACCGCTTCGCTGGCAGAATCGGCGGTCTTTTTGACTGCGGGCCTGCGGGTGCGCCGCTGTGGTTTTTCAGCGGCCGGAGGCGGGGTCACGCTGGAACCCTCAGTTTTACTATCGACCGCTTCGCGGGCGGGCTCAGCGACTTTTTTGGCTGCGGGTCTGCGCGTGCGCCGCTTCGGTTTCTCTTCGGCAGGCGCCGGTGTTTCTGGGGAAACTTCAGTCGTTGTGACAGCCGTTTCGCTAGCAGGTACCGTTGTTTTCTTGGCTGCGGGTCTGCGCGTACGGCGTTTCGGTTTCTCTTCGACCGAAGGGGGCTCTGCTGTAGCGACTTCGGGAATAGTGACGGTAACTTCGCTTACAGGCTCTGTAGCTTTTTTAGCTGCGGGTCTGCGTGTCCGGCGCTTAGGTTTTTCTTCGCTCGGAGTTGGAGCATCAGTGCCAGCTTCAGCCGTAGAGGCTGTCGCTTCGGTTGAAGGTTCCTCAACTTTTTTAGCCGCAGGTCTGCGGGAGCGGCGTTTCGGTTTCTCTTCAATTGGGGCTGCAGCAGCGACGATTGGTTCTGCTGTGATCTCAGTTGCAGCGACTACAACGTTTTTAGCTGCAGGTTTGCGTGACCGTCGGGCAGGCTTCTCCTGTTGTGCGGGTTCTACGCTTTCGTTAGTGGTTTCAACTGTCGGAGATTCGTTCGAAGACTCTTCAGCCGGGTTGACAGCCGATTCACTTTCCTGGCCCTCGGTCTGTACGCGCTCTGCCGCACCGCTGCGACGCCGCCTGCGCCTGCGCCGACGGCGCTTTGCTGGTGGCGTTTCAGCAGTGCCTTCAGTTTCAGTTGTTTCTATACCGCCAGATTCTTCGATTACCGCGATGGTCTCTTCTTTTTCTACTTCCGGGGCGTTGGCCACAGCCATAGCTTCTTCAAGCCCATCAGCATGTGAAACCGGGGTATGATCCGTCTCTTCGGGTTGATTCTTTTCACGTTTGATAAGTTCAAGTTCAATTTGTTCAGGAATCGCGTCGAGGCTGCCTAGAATCTTGATCTTGAGGTCAAAGCGTTTCTCGAGGTCACTGAGTGTTTGACGGTGTTCATTATGCAGGTAATTGGCAACATCGAGAGGAACGCTGGCTTCGATTGTGCCGATCTGTCCTTTAGAGACAGACGCGTGAAGTTGGCGTAGTAGCGCTACAGCCTGGGCTTCGGGAGATTTGATTTGTCCTTTGCCGTGACAGTGTGGGCATTGGAGATAAGCGCCGACCGACAGGGTGGGACGAATGCGTTGGCGAGAGAGTTCGAGAAGGCCGAACTGACTTATCCGTCCTACGGTAATGCGCGCTTTGTCGTCCTTGACGCTCTCTTTTAATGTTTGCTCGACTTCACGCACCTTTTTGCGGTCGCGCATGTCGATAAAGTCAATGACGATCAACCCGCCGAGGTCGCGCAAGCGCAGCTGGCGGCCGATTTCGGCAGCGGCTTCAATGTTAGAACGCGCTGCTGTGGCTTCGATCCCCTTTTCGCCACCCATTCTTCCCGAGTTGACATCAATGGCGACCAAGGCTTCGGTCTGGTCGATGACGATCGACCCGCCCGAGGGGAGTGGCACCTGA
>JAJRQB010000177.1 GCA_024280485.1 Deltaproteobacteria bacterium | reverse complement strand
GTTAACTTTTTTCTGGTCAGTCCCTCTTTGACTCATCATATTGAAGAGCATGATCATCAACAGAGAGATGACCAGCCAAAGGGCAATATTTTTCTGAAATTGACTCACTGGACCCCCTATGGAGTTCTTAAGCTACAGCAGGTCGCAAAGTGACCCGCCAAACGGTGTAAAAAGTGTGGAAAAACTATCATAAATGAACTGGACTCACAAGGGCTTTGTCGCTAAATCAACCCGCTAAAACAGCCTGACAGCAAGGATTTCCCGACAATCCTCACCAACCTGTGCAACAGCCGAATGACGAAGGCCAACCAACCACAAAATTTCATCCTCTCCAAGCAGCACTGGCAGAGAGAATCGCTGCTCCTTTTCGAGTTTGATATCGATCAGAAAATCCTTCAGCTTGCGCCTCCCCTCCATCCCCGAAGGGCGAAAGCGATCGCCTGGCAGCGGGCTGCGCACCCGTAGCGGAAACGACACCCGAGCCGCATCAAACAACACAAGCTCGCGACCCGGGACTTCCGGCCGAGCCTGCAGCTCAGCCAGCAAGGTTCGGCCATCGGGCAACAGTAGAGGTTGGCCAATCTCCAACGCCAGATCAAATTCCTCGATGTGTGGAGCAGATTCACGAAACCAGAGCTGATCATATCGACGTGCGACCCAGCATTCAGGCAGATCGAGTTCAGCCTGTGTGCGTTCAGCCAGCAACAATTCAAGCACTGCCTCAAGGTGTACCGACTCAATCCCCTGCAGGTCGCCACGCATAAGACGCAGCCCCTCCCGCAACAGTCGCATTTGTAGCGCAGAATGACATTCAAGCAGTCGTTGTCGATTCAGACGCAGCCCATCTTTATCACTCAGCAGCAGCTCTGGCCAAATCAAAGCCATCTGCTGCCGCCAAAAATCCTCCTCAAGCTGAAACTGACGACTCAAGGCTGATAGTCTCTCGGTTATCCGGGGGTTATAGTCACGCAGTTCGGGCAATAACCGGTGCCGAATCCGGTTGCGCAGAAAACCGGTGTCGGCATTACTGGCATCCTCCACCCAGTCAAGCTGGCGCTGCGCGGCATACTTCAGAATCTGCTGGCGCGAAAAATCGAGCAGGGGTCGCCACCAAAGGCCATCCAGCACGGTCATTCCCTGCAGGCCACTCTTGCCACTGCCACGCAACAGCCTCTGCAGGAAGGTTTCAGCCTGATCGTCGCGATGATGAGCAAGAACGATCCGCGTGCAGCCCTGTTCAGCAGCGTGACGCAACAACGCCTCACGCCGCGCCTCACGTCCGGCAGTCTCAAGGCTCAAGCGGCGCTCCCTGGCCAGCACCGGCACATCAACGGTTTCGATTTGGCAGGGACATCCAGCCTGATGCAGAGATCGCGAACGAACCCTGCATCCGCGCCGCTTTCAGGACGAATCTGGTGATCGAGATGCAGAACCTGCAAGTCGAGTGAAAACTCTTTTGCGAACCGCGTCATCAGGTCGAGCAGCACCACCGAATCAACACCGCCCGACACCGCCAACAATAAGCCAATGCCCTGGGCAAGGCCTGATTGCTGGATTATTTTTTTAAAATCTTTTTCCACAAAGTTCCCGACAGGATAGCAGCCTCAAAGAGTGGACTATAAACCAAAAAAGCCCTTCCCGGAAACAAGGAAAGGCTTTTTCTATTATCGGCCCACAGACAACGCGAGTTCACGGAATTCAGGCAAGCTTCGATGTAAGTGTTAACGGACCCTTGGGTTGATTAATTAGGGGCAAGCGATCCTTCTCTGTCCGCTAAGGATATTAAGATCAGTGGCAAATAAGGATTTCCTGGCCGGATCGAGTCTGATTAGTTCAAGAATTATTTGTTCTGATTTTAGCGCTGCATTGCATTCTTGCTCGCTGAATTCCTTGTTTTCTTCTCGCCATTGCTTCGCTTTCTCATCGACCCTGGCGATGCGTTCTTCTGTTTTCGCGTGGGCTTCCTTCTTTTGTATCCACTCAGTCTTTGTCTCAGCTGCCTGGTTTTGGACGACATTAAACTTTTCAATTGTTTTAGTGCTGAGTGGTGGCGTATCTGAAAAATGGAGCTTGCCGTCAGCATCCCGCCACTTGAAGATGGCGTGCGATGTTGTGGTGATTAAAAGGGTAAGCAGAATGGTTAGGATGATGCGCATGAATTCCCCTCCGGAATTAACTAGTGGTCTGACAGATTTTTAATTTTAGTTATGGTTTGTCTTTTATTATCGGGAAACAATCTGGCATTTCCCGTCCCCCTAACTTACGGCTTGCAAAACGATTGATCTTTCTGCCAAGGCTTGCGCCTAAGTATATGAATAAAGGCAGCACAAACATAAGCCTTACAATATCGGCTCGCATCCCGCTAACCAAGTTAGCTGGAAGTGTTTCATAGACTTCCGAATACGAAAGAAACTCAGAGTAGAAAGAGATAAAATCAAAACAGGTCGCACCGACAAAGAAACCAACGAGCCATACTAATTTAAATTTAGTCAGGCACGAAAGAAGCACTGGAAATGTAAAGGCAAACACTAGGGATGAAAGCATGAAATATGAATGATATAGAAAGAATTTGGCAAATTCGGTAATGAAAATAACATGTACTTTATCGAGGAAGGCTAGATAGTAACGCACATTTATTATATTTAAATCGTTATACTGCGCGGCGAGATAGGTTAAATATCCTGCTCCTGTCCACAACGAAAACATGAAGGTTGCCATAAATGATGGGCGTTTAAACTTGATCGACAACAACATACTCAGCCTTCCAACACTAGTGAAATACGGTGGCCACGCAACCTGCGAAAACCACCGAACTATTCGAGAAACACACCTGCTTACCCCGACCGTTTGCTTATATGATTATACGGATATTGCTTGTAGCAAACGGATCTGACTGAATTCTGAGATTTCAGGGCATCTGGATGCTGTGGCCTTACTTTTTTGACATTTATTACGCTGTTGACCAGAGAGCTCATCATGGAATTTCCGTTTTCATATCAGACGGGAATGAACTGACGCAAAGAAAAGCCCCGCAGTCGATCTCCGAGGGCTGTTCACTGGGGCCGCCATCCTCAACCTCAACCAGGTAGCGCCGCGCCGGTGAAACCAACAGTTCTCAGGTTTTGAATCCACCGCCTAATCCTGCGACATCGCTGATATTCCACTCGGAGAGCAGATAGAAGGTATTGAGCTGATAATTCTGATGCGAGTTCTGAATATTGAGCACACAAAGCTCCAACTCCTCTTTTTCCAGCCCGATCGGCACACAGAGAGCCTACTCGGCCAGCAACTGTTGTTTGGCCGGAGCGCAAGCGCAAAGAGTCAGAAGCAGCGCGGCTCCCCAAAGTAACCCTTTCATGGCTTATTTCCCCTTTTTTCCGGCTACAGCTGACGGAACAGTCGGATAAAATCATCCGGCATCCCAGTGTCAAAGGTCATTAGCTTATGGGTAAAGGGATGGATGAAAGAAATTGAGCGGGCATGAAGGGCGAGTCGTTTTGAACTGCTGGCCTTATTCTCGTATTTCCTGTCACCAGCGACGGGATGCCCTTTTTCCGCAAAGTGCACGCGAATCTGGTGCTTGCGGCCAGTGAGAAGATGAATATCAACCAAGCTGAACCTTTTTGACTCTTCCGACACCTTGTAGGCCGTATGAGAGAGCTTCCCCTTAGTTGCATCACTGGTCGAGTAAACCCTCTGGGCTTTATTCTCGACCAGATAGGAGGAGATCGTTCCTTCTTTGTCCGTCAGTCGACCGTGAACAATGGCCAGGTAGTGTTTTTCGGTATTCTCCCAATTTTCCTGCAGAATTTTTTTAGTCTGTTCGCTTTTGGCAAAAACAAGGACCCCAGACGTGTCCTTATCCAGGCGATGGACCACATAGACCCTATTGCGTGATTTTGGATTACCTTTGCGGACATAATCATTGAGCAGATAGTGGGCCGTTCTCGACTTTTCCCGATCAGTACCAATGGTCAGCAGCCCAGCCGGTTTCACCACCACAATGATATCCTTGTCCTCATGCAGGATTGGCAGTCCTCTTGGTTGACGCTTCTTGGGCGGCCGGTCAGTTTTGATCATCTTGTCCAATATAGCTCCATATCCCCCCTTGGCCCACTACCATTCATAATACAATCGCTCGGCGCTCATAGGGGTCGCGTCTACAAATTTCAACTTGTCCAATGCCCAGGTTTGGCCCCTATGTCTTGCCTTACTTTCTTACAATCGTTTTGTATATTAGCGTCGATATTTTCAAAAAGTCATGCAAGTCTTCTGGCTTCACAGTTGTATTATTGAGAGACAGATTCATCCATCCATTCTCACATACAATACTCCAGCCCTTCGAGGACTGTTTTGAAAGCAGTCTCAAAGTATTTACATCGAATAATTTGCGAGCAGTTTGTTCATCGCTTGAATAAAGAAGGTAGTTCTTTGAAAATTCTGGTTCTGATGAAAATTCAACTGCATCACCACCTGTATGATCAATCTGTGACTGTTTATTTATAGAGTTCTGAATAACTCGTTTATGGATAGAAAATAATTTGTCTATGGGTGTAAGCCTGAAATCTGAAATACCCTCAACGGATAATGGTAAAGCTAAAACTGTTGCAGTATTAATTCTACTTTTACTGAATTTTGAAATATAATCAAATATCATAAAATCCAAGTCACTAATACGGCCTTTAATAATATTACGAATTTGACGGAATTGCACATGGTTACTTTGTGGCGCAAGAAGGAAAAAGGCGGGAATATTCTTAATTTCTTTAATGGGATTTTGAGTGCCTACAAAGAAACCAAGCTCTCGTGCTTTCTGTTGAACACCTTTTTCTCGCCTTATATTCTTAGCTGCTAACACTATCCCAATAACTATGATGATAAAAAATGGTAACAGGATAATAATCCACTGATTGTTTGATAAGAACTCCATCAATATCACCTCTCGGTATCGTGTTTTCCGGCTGTGTTTTTGCGCCTGGACAATTTGAACTCAACCGATGCTACCAGTTAAATAAGTATGGTGTCCCGAATGGCGCTAGCTTAAGGCTATTCCCCTTTGACAAGAGCCTGAATTTATTATCGATATACGCATCGGCAACCTTGCAAACCATAGCTCAGTTTTGCAAAGAGTTTATCTTGCATAAGATTTTAAAAAAAACAATTTAGCCTCTTGATTTCTTCATGATTTCGCAGATTTTGACCCTAAATCAGAAAAATCGTGAGGAAATCGAGAAGCAAAACCGATCTTTGATTCTTTTCCACATTGACACATGTCCAGGAAATAGAGAAATT
>JAJRQB010000176.1 GCA_024280485.1 Deltaproteobacteria bacterium | reverse complement strand
GGCATGCACGAAGCGGATCTCGGGATGATCGGCGATCTCCAGAAAATTCACCGCAGCGTGGTCATCAAGTCGCAGCAACTCCCAACCCGCACCGCGCACCGATGGGGTAATACTCATCACTATGCGTTCATTGTTTAAGAACCGCATATAGAGCTCCATCGCCAATTTTGGAGAATCATCAATAGTGCAAGTAATTGCCTTGTAGTGCTTTACCGCAACAACCTGTGCTTCTGTTTTCAGGCGTTCCAGACGCTTCATTTTGCGGCCAATCATGGCAAGCATGTCTTTCCCCAACTCCTTCATAAATTCATAAAGAAGATCCTGGCTGTGCAGGGATTCCATTCTGGAAAAGCGCGACAGAATATAGCCATCGATTGGAGATGATGAAGCGAAAATCACACTTGAGTCGATGCCCAGGTGTTCGGCGGTCTTGTAGGGTCCTCTGACATCCATCATGCTCATTTGCGGGTACCAGAGGAACATCATCATCGCGGCATCGTGATGTCCAAGGTGCTTCATCACCAGATGAAAAGCGCACGGCAGGTCGCGGTCCTGGTGGTGGTCAAAATTGTTTCTTTCCGGGGCGTATTCCATCCCGACATCGACAACGTAAGTGTTGAGGTCGTCCAGATCTTCGCTGGTCGCCTCACGCCGAAATACTTCAGCGTCGCCAAGGGTTGCGAGTAGAACACTTACGGCCATGAAGTCATCTTTATGAGCGCTTCCCGGATGTGCAATTATTTTAAACATTTAAAGTAATCTTCTTTAGGTTTGTTGAGGTTTTATGGTGTTGTCTGCCTGCAATTTCTACTCTACACAGACAGCAAATATCTCGATTCTCCGTGTTGGTTACCATCTTTGAACTCTATCATATCTGGGTATAAGTCTCAGAGAGTATGCTGAGGGTAAGATTTATATTTAACATATTTGATTGGTGCGAACAGGGAGCTGGGGGGGCTGGAGCGTTGAGATTGGTGTGAGACAGGCGATGCTCAGGATCTGAATGCCGCCTGTCCCACTTTTAAGGAGACAATCAATCTAACAAGGTGTTGTTCTTCTCAAGCACTGCGTGTCGTCGTTTCAGGCTCGATCACAATAAAACGGTCCATCATCTCAATCAACTTGGCGATCTCAGGTTTGGCGGCATAACCATCGGCACCCACCGAATCGCACTTGACCTCCATCGGCGGATTGATCAGCGAGGAGAAAAGGAGTACCGGTATATGTTTATAGCCCAACTCATCCTTGACCTTACGACAAAGCGTCAGCCCGTCCATTTTCGGCATTTCGATGTCGCTGATGATTAAGTTTAAATGCTGGCGGATATCCTCACCTGCCTCATCGGCCTGTTTTTTGAGTTGCAGGACTCGCTGATAGCACTCCTCACCATCGACAAAGACCTCCAGTCCATCGAACCCGGCCCCGCGCAGTACCTTTTCGATACTGGTGCGAATAATTGAAGAATCCTCGGCCATCAGCACCTTGGCCTGCATCCGCTGCGTTGAATTCCCTTGGTCCTGTTGTGTACCTGCAATCTCATCACGCTTGCCGAGGACCGACTCGGGGTCGAATTCACCGACGATATGCTCCAGATCGAGGATCAATATTTCACGGTCTTCGATATGAATGCTGCCTGTAAAGCGTGGTTTGAATTGGTTGATAAAGGGAGCAATCGGCTCTACGTCACTCCAGGAGACTCGGTGGATCTGGTTGACCCCGTCGATTTTGAAGCCGTTGGTGCGGTGATTGAATTCACAGACCAGCACGACCGGTCGCTCTTCCTCGGGCTGTTCTTTCTGCTGACGTTGCTTCAGATGTTTTTTTAAATCGATCAGCGGGATGGTGGCACCGCGCAGCAGCAAGGTGCCGAGCATCGCAGGATCGCTCTCGGGGATGGCGGTCAGGGCTGATTCGTCAAAGGAGATGATCTCCTTCAACTTCTGGACGTTGATCCCCAATGGCTGGGAACCGACGTGAAACTCAATGATCTCCATTTCGTTGGTTCCACTCTCCAGAAGAATCTCCGGCTTATTCACTGTACTCATTCTGTCACTCCTTTTGTGTGGATTATTTGATTTAGCTCATATAGTTTACCCGGCATTCTTGGCTTGGCAAATAGGAACAGGAAAAATTTGATGAGCGCAGAAACATCAACAAGAAAATATCAGCGTGAATGGAAATATCCGCTCATTTATTAGAGGGTATTTATCCCTTTGTAGGTAGGACGAGGAAAAGGTCTGTGTGGTGCATAAAACTCAATACTGTATATAATCCACTTAGGCTTCAATTGGCGGAGAACGCTCGCTATGGACGCTCAGCATAAAATTTAACCTGCAAAACCTCATAGCTGGGTTGACAGCCATGTCCCACAGATTACGCTTCATGTTAAGCTGAAATTCAATTTTAAACTGTAGCCAGGGAGTTGATGATGAACATATTCGATTTTGCGATGAAGATGGAAGAAGACGGCAAGTGCTACTACGAAAAACTGGCCAGTCAGACCGATCAGCCGGGGCTGCAGACGATTTTTTCGCGTCTGGCAGAAGATGAGCAGATGCATTACGAGATTTTCAAGAAGTTAAAAGACGGCAAAAGCGTATCGTCTGTTCCGGAGAGTACCACCCTCGAAACGGTCCGAAATATCTTTGAGACTCTCCCCCTGCCGGAGAAAGCGCTCAAGAATATTGCAGGCACCCTGGATGCTTACCAGCATGCGATGAAAGTCGAAGCCGAAAGCACTCGTTTTTACGAAGACGCCGCAGCCGAAGAAAAAGATCCGCAAACAAAAAAAATATTGTTACAGATCGCAGCTGAAGAGAAGCAGCATTTCAATATTATGGAGAACATCTATCACTTTACCAACGCGCCCAACCAATACCTGGCTGGTTCAGAAATAAGTAATGTGGATTAGGTCGGGATGTCTACTTTAGCGGGGGAGGGCCCTCCATTCGCTCCAGTGTATCTGGGGGACAATATAGAATGTCCCCCTTTGGTACCTTTTAATGTGTAGTAAACGGACGTGGGCGAACCCAGAACCAACTGGCCAGAACCAGCGCCCCGAAAACTGTATAACAAACTATGAATACCCACTCCGGTGCGCGGAAATACAAAATCGTCTCTAGCCAATGAGATATGAAGGTACCGGGATAAACGGTGTCACCGGCCCTTTCGCGTAGCGCCATTTCCCAAGTGGTGAAAGGACATTTAACACCTAGCCATGACTGCAGCACAACCACACCGATTGCGACGAGATGCGCCAAACGAAACCACGGATTACGTACCGAAG
>JAJRQB010000175.1 GCA_024280485.1 Deltaproteobacteria bacterium | reverse complement strand
TTTAATGCGTAGCTGAAGATTGATCCTAGTCAGGCTCTATTTTGACCGGCATGTTCAAATAAAAAACCTGGCTCAATTATACCCGCTATTTGTTTACTTTTTTCATCCGCCCCATCAGCCTAAATTATAGAAGAAGACGATGGTCACCCCGATCGGCGCAACGTAACGCACCAGCAGACGCCAGACATCGAAGCCGGGACCATCGAGCATATCCAAAGCTTCGCGAGCTGATTCCTTCGACATTGCCCAGCCGGTAAAGAGCGCGACCAGCAGTCCGCCGAGCGGCAGCATGATGCTGGCGGTCAGGTAGTCGAGCAGGTCGAAGGGGGTTTTGCCAGCAAAGGCTTCAAACATCCCCAGCGGGGCGACATCGGACCAGATATTGAAAGAGAGCACCGAGACCAGTCCCAGCAACCAGATGGCTCCGCCGGTCAGTAGCGCCGAGAGTTTACGGTTGATGCCGCGGTGTTCCTCCAGCCATTCAACTGTAGGTTCGAGCAGCGAGATCGAAGAGGTCAGGGCGGCGAAGACCAGCAGCACAAAGAAGAGGGTGCCGAAGACGATGCCGCCGGGAATCTGACCGAAGGCAATAGGCAGGGTCTTGAAGATCAGCCCTGGGCCGGCGCCCGGCTCCATGCCGTTGGCAAAGACCAGTGGGAAGATGGCCATCCCGGCCAGCAGGGCGACGACCGTGTCGAGTAGCGAAACGATGATCGAAGTCTTGGCGATTGAGACGTTCTCGGGTAGATACGAGCCGTAGGCGATCATGACCCCCATCCCCAGGCTGAGGGTGAAGAAGGCATGGCCCATGGCGGTCAGGACGCCGGCAGTCGTCAGTTTGGAGAAATCCGGGGTGAAGAGGAACTCGAGTCCCGCACCGAAATGACCTGTGGTCATGGCAAAACCGACCAGCATCAAAAGCAGCACAAAGAGCGTCGGCATCAGAAACTTGACCGCCTTTTCGAGCCCGGCGTGAACCCCGCGCGCAACCACCAGGGTTGTCAAACCCATGAAGACCGTATGCCAGAGGGTCAGTTTCCAGGGGTTGCCGAGCAGGTCCGAGAAGAGGTTGCTGACTGTTTCGGCCGAAGCGCCGCTGAAACTGCCACTAATCGAGTAGCCGACATAGGTGGTGGCCCAACCACCGATCACAGAGTAGAAGGAGAGGATGATGAAGGAGGCGATGACCCCGCTCCAGCCGAGTGCGCCCCAGGCGCGTGACTTACCTTCGGCATCGGCCAGTATCCGCATGCTGTTGATCGGGCTCTTGCGCCCCTTGCGACCGATCAGCACTTCACCCATCATGATCGGAATGCCGATCGCCGCCACGCAGAGCAGGTAGACCAGCACGAAGGCCCCGCCGCCGTTTTCGCCGGTGATGTAGGGGAACTTCCAGATGTTGCCCAGGCCGACGGCCGAACCGGTTGCGGCCAGAATAAAGACCATGCGTGATGACCAGAGGCCGTGGGGGGCGCTCTTCTCTTCAGTTGTCTTGGTGCGTAATTCAGTAGACACGTGTTCCTCCTGAAAAATGACTGCGATGTTGTTGAAAAGGCGATACCCGATTAATGGGTAGTAAAGCGTTCCTCAGCCATCAGGTTGGCAATAATATTGGTCGGCCGCTCCTCGCGTGTGGAGCGGGCAAAGAGGTCGAGCAGGGTCTGGTAGATTCCGCACAGCTGGTGATTCAGGTGCAGCTCGTCGAGGCCCTGGCGTTCGCAGGCGATATCGATGATGCCGCCGGCGTTGATCACGTAGTCGGGGGCGTAGAGGATGCCACGCTGCAACAATGCCAGTCCGTGACGCTCTTCAGCCAGTTGGTTGTTAGCGGCACCGGCGACGATGCTTGCCTTAAGTTGTGGAATGCTCTGGTCGTTGAGCACCGCGCCGAGAGCGCAGGGAGCGAAAATATCGACCTCCTGGGCAAAAATTTCTTCAGGAGAGACCGCTGTCGCCCCCAGCTTATTAATGGCGGATTCAACCTGTTGTGGGTTGATATCGCAAACCAAAAGTCTGGCGCCAGCCTCTGCCAGATGTTCGGCGAGACGGTAGCCGACGTTACCCAGCCCCTGTACTGCAACCTTTAAACCCTTAAGGTCGTCGCGCTGTAGCTGATGTTTGACCGCGGCCCTGATCCCTTGAAAGGTACCGAAGGCGGTGCTGGGGGAAGGGTCGCCATTGCGCAAGCCACCAGTGAGTGAGGGTTTTTCAGTAATTCCGCTCACGTACGGAGTCTCTTCGGCCATGACCTTGAGATCGGCGACACTGGTTCCCGAGTCTTCAGCGGCGATGTAGTCGCCGTGCAGATGGTTGAGGAAGCGTCCCATGGCGCGCAACAACTGCTCGCTCTTGTCGGTGTGCGGGTCGCCGATGATCACCGATTTGCCGCCGCCCAGATCGAGACCGGCCATGGCCGACTTGTAGGTCATGCCGCGAGAAAGGCGCAGCACGTCTTCTAGCGCTTCATCCTCTGAGGCGTAAGACCACATCCGGCAACCGCCCAAGGCAGCACCCCGGCTGGTATTGTGAATGGCAACAATCGCCTTTAACCCGGATGCAGGGTCATGGCAGAAGACGACCTGCTCATGCTCAGAGATGTTGTTGCGCTCGACGATCTCCATCGATGTTCCTCCCTCGGGTGATATTACAAACAGTGTTTTGCTGAATAGCTGTAATAGCAATGGGCTTGCCATGTTTCGGGAAAGTAAACAGAAAAATGTCATCGACAAATGGTATTTACTGAGATGTGGATATAGAACGCTGTGTGTAAGTGGACTTATGGCTGTGAATTAAGGAGTTCGGCCGATAAAAAACTGTATCGAGCTGGGTATTCTGTTTCGAATTAGGGAGGGAGTGGACTACAGAAGGAGTGGCTCGATGGAAACCATGGTTTCCATCGATGAGCATTGCCCTGTCTAACCGACTAAAAACAAAAAGGAAAAGCTGAATGGAAACCTCAGTTACCGCTGGTCTCTTTGGTTTCCACTGAGGGCTGGTACTTTTTCAGTCTCTTGAGCAGCGCCGTATGCGACATTCCCAACAGTCTGGCGGCCTGGCGTTTGCTGGGTGAGGACTGTAACGCCTCGTCAATGATCCGGCGCTCCAGTCGTTCGACTTGACTGGCGAGCGGTTCACTGCTGCCGGTTCCTGCAGAACGGTCGTCGGTCGGGCTGAGTTCAAAACTGAAACGGATGCTGGCGCTGCTGATCTGCTCGCTGCCGCTGAGAATAGCGGCGCGTTCGATGACGTTGCGCAGTTCACGCAGATTTCCCGGCCAGTGGTGGCTCTTAAGCTTGGCCAGTGCTCCCTCGGTCAACTGCCGCGCCTGCCTGCCGAGGCGGGCATTAATCTGAAAAAGGAAATGCTCGGCGAGGAGCGGAATATCTTCGAGCCGATCGCGTAGCGGCGGGATATACACCGGGAAGAGGTTGATCCGGTAGTAGAGATCTTCGCGGAAACGCTCCTGTTTGACCATCTGCTCGAGATCGCGGTTGGTGGCGGTGATCACCCGCGTGTTGACGGTGATCTCCTCGTTGCTGCCGATGCGGCGTAGTTTTCCGTCCTGGATGACGCGCAGCATCTTCGCTTGCAAGGGGGCAGACATTTCAGCGATCTCGTCGAGAAAGAGGCTGCCATCCCGCGCCGCCTCGAAGAGACCGGTACGGCCCTCCTTTTTCGCCCCGGAGAAGGCGCCGCCGACATAGCCGAAGAGCTCGCTTTCGAGCAAGCTATCCGGCAGGGCGGCGCAATTGATCGGAATAAACGGGCCGCTGCAGCCGCTTTTCACATGGATAGCGCTGGCGAACAGCTCTTTACCGGTGCCGCTTTCACCGAGGATCGAGACAATACCATCGGTGGTGGCGATCTTTTCGGCAAAGGCGATCGCTTGCCGCAATGCCTGAGACTGACCGACCATGTCATCGAAGGTCACCTGCGGCTCCCGGGCAACCGCGCTGGCTGACTCTCGAATAGCGCGAATATCCTGCAATACTTCAACGGCCCCTACGATCCGTTCTTTCGAATCATGAATGACCCGGCCAGTCGCAAGGTACTGGTGACGTTGTGTGCCGCGAGTCAGGCTGCGTTTAACATTGCGGTAGGTGTTTCCTTCCAGGCAGGCGTGCAGACTGGTATCAGGCAGATCGAGATCACTCAGCTTGCGACCGATCAAATCATCCTCACCGCAGCCGAGCATTTTGCGTGCTACGCGGTTGATGGTCGTCAGCTCGCCCTCTTCGTTGATAGAAAGGATGCCGTCGCTGACACTGTCGAGCACGACCTGAAAGCGTTTTTCGCGGCGCTCCTGTGGCATGGTCCTGATCGCCGCTGCGCTGAAGATGTTGGGTATCTCCTCGAGGGCGGAGAAAAGTTCTGTCTGGTTCAGGGATGGGCTTGCCGACTCCAGGTCGAGATAGACAAAAGTTTCCGTACCACTCTTCTCCACCTCCATGGCGAGAATGTTCAGAGCATTTTCTGCCAGTAACGCGGCAATCTGAGACATGGCCCCAACTCGATCGAAGACCTGCAGTTTCAGTTTGATGTTGGTTGACATGGCCGACCCGGTTCTGACTGCGAGTAATTAATGAATGGAGAGTCCTATCTGTAGAAACCGTATCATGATTGACCTTGGTAGCAAAGCTGCTTCCGATTTCAATAAAGTTTGAGGAAAGTTGCCGCACCACGGTGATCCTGGCAGTGGGCGACGGTAAAAAGGCTGCCAAAGCGATCGATCGTTACCTCTGGGGGCTGGATCAATCCTCTGTCATGGCCGGATGGCTTCCCTTTTGTCCGGGATTATTATAGTTTTTGGTGCACATGTGTCGGCGCTGCCTGCGCTGCAGGGTGGTGCTAGCGTTATTCATCACAAAGATAAAGTCATATTCTGGAGTAGAAAATGGGGCTTTCCATACAAGAACAGCTGCTTAAGGCCGGGTTGGTCAACAAGAAGCAGGCGAAAAAGGCCGACCACGAAAAAAGGGTCAAGAGTAAAAAGAAACGCAAGCTGGGAGACTCTTTTGAGGATCGCGACAAGCTGAGGCTGCAGCAGCAACAAGCCGAACGGGCCAAACAGGACCAGAAGTTAAATGCCGAACGCAACCAACAAGCCCAACAAAAAGCCGATCTGGCTGCCGCGCAACAACTGGTTGCGGCCAACCACATAGCGGTGGAAGAGGGTGATGACAACTATCACTATGTTGATGCCGCCGGAAAGATAAAGCGTATCCAGGTTCAGCAGGATATCGCCGATAAGCTTGCCAACGGGCGGCTGGGTTTGGCCCTGCATAATGAAGATACGGTGCTGGTCTCTGCCGAGACGGTTACGAAGGTTCTGAAGCGGGATAAGAATTTGATTCTTGCCTACAATGATCCCGCGGACATTGAGGATGAATATCCTACCGATTGGTAGTTAATGGCTCTTACCCTATCACGCTTGCCATGATACCCTGGCAGTGATAAAAAGGTGTATAGATGGAGGTGACGTCATGCAACATCCTGGGGAAAAACTTCTTTTACAATTTATGCAACCACGGGGCATCAGCCAGAACAGGTTAGCCCGAGACCTGCGCGTGCCGCCCCAGCGCATAAATGAAATCGTCAACGGGCGCCGCGCGATTACCACTGATACGGCTATGCGATTGAGCTATTATTTTGGCAATTCGCCATACTTCTGGCTGGAGTTGCAGAATCGTTTTGACATAGAGCGTGCCGAAGAGACGGGGCTGGCAGCCGAGATCGGTCAAGAGGTCTTTCGTGTGGCAGAGACCCGGCTCCAGGGGTACGGTGGCCGCCAGCGTCAGATTGCCGATGTGTCACTGCAAGTCCATCAACTGGTCGCCCGCAAGCTGAAAAAAAATCCGCAGCCTGTGCTGGATAAGGCCAAAAAAAATGTTCACAAATGGGGCTGGGATATTGATCAACGCCCGGCACCCTACATGATCGCCTGGCAGCAGTTACTTGATCAACCAGTGGACAAGATTGTGAAAATTATCACCTCTCCCGGCGAAAAGGGCACGCTGCTGCGTTCTACCTCGCCGTTTGACGGAGTGCTAACTAAACGGGAAAGTCAGCAGGTTCTTGACCGCAACAAAGGGCAAAAATCATGATGCCATGGGAGCTGGAACATGTTTTGCGCGCAGCGGGGGCGAGTACCGGCAGCAAGACCTTCATAGTGATCGGTTCACAGGCGATCATCGGTAACTATCCAAAGGGAACAGATTTCGAGACTCTGCCGCAAGAATTCAAGATGTCGCGCGAGGTTGATTTAATTGCGGATCAAGAAGATCTGTGGGAATTGATTGAACGGGATTTAGGTGCAAATTCATTGTTCGCCAAGGAGTTTGGTTACTATGCAGATGGAGTAGAACGTAAGACTGCTGTTTTGCCCACAGGCTGGGAGAATCGCTTGATTCCCTTTAGGACAGATGGCACTGCAGGGGTTACAGGCCTTTGTCTGGAAGTTCATGACTTGGTGGTTTCCAAGTTGATTGCAGGAAGAATCAAGGATCGGGCTTTCTGTCAGCGGGCCATCGCATTGAAGCTAGTTGCCGAAGAGGTACTACTCGAGCGACTTGACCGTACCTATGATGTTGAGCCAGTGGTGATAGATGTAAGCAAATGTCTGGTGAAAGAGTTTTGTGAAAGTCTTCGACAGGCAGAGGATTTGTTGGCCCTGGATGATGATATGTAAAGTTGCACGGTCACGGGTGCGTGCAATGGAGGCTTTCCTCCGGACAGATTAAACCTGTCCCTGAGGGTTGAGATCAGACCTTATCCGAACCTATCCCGCGCCATGCCTTTCAAAGATTAACAAACAAGTCATTAAGCCCTGGTTGCACGTGGATCAAGTCTGATAACGGCGGATCAAACCTTCAACCAATTCTTTGGTTTATCCCAGATCAGATTTTATCCGAACTTATCCCGCGCTATCTTTTTCTATCACCACCGAATAAGTCATTTGGGAGTTGAGGATTAGGGATTGTTGTTGAACGTGTAGTGCTGTGTTAGTTTGTTGCATTGGTTTTCTCAATAAAGGAGGGGATTCATGGGGGAGAAAGAGCGAAACTCTCATGCAAGTGCTTAAATCAAAATCACAGCTTCTGAAGTTGCTACTCAGATGTCCAAGGGGGGAAAGGTCAGAAAGCTGTGTGTTTTACGACCAAGAAAATTCTCCAGGAGAAGCTCTTGTTGAGTGGGTAACATCACTGCACAGCAACGAAGTGAAAATGTTTCTTGACGCCCATTCCGAGTGCATGACGAAGGTAGCCGATTAAGCTAATACCAAGCAGCTATCCCCAGCAAAAAGCTGAACTGATCACCACGCTCTATGAAATGTTTTCAGAAGAAGAGAATAAGCAAGTAGACAAAAAAACCGTCGCCAAGCTGATTAAGCTGGCGAGTTGAATTCACTAGGTGGGGGCATCATGCAAAACGAAATAAACAACAAATCAAAAGACCGCACGCAGTACCCATAACCAGGTGCCACGTACGGTCTTTTTTATGCTTAAAATATGATATTGAAATTATTGAACTTTTTAACCAATATGCCGCATAGGGTCATATCCAATATAACCCTATGCGCCTAATCCCTATTAAGAAGGCAAGAATTTGAATCTTAAAGGCATTGACATTCACGCTATAGCGAATCAGGAGCAAATTGAACTGAAAGAAGGTTTCAGCATTGACTCCATCAAAAGAACAAATGCAATGTACGCTGGTCTATCCGGCATCAGTGTCGCAGGTATTTTTACTTGTATCGGTGCCAATGTAACATCAAATTTTCTAATTGCGGCGGTGTGCTGTTACTCAATTTGCCTGCCAGCGTTGGTAGCTTGCTACCTCTTCAATGAAATGCAACTCGGAAGAGGCACAAGGAAATTTCTTGAATACCGTGAAGTAGTTCATGACAAGAAAACATTAAAACTCATCAGCCCAATATGGGTCGTGCTAATCACAGGACTCTCACTGTCAATTATGCATGTATCTGTTCTTGCAGGGTGCTTGTTTCTAGTCTCAATAATTGTCAGTGCAGTACTTTTTTACTTTTACTATTTCAAACAGCTATCAATGGAAATGCCTTCTAACACTTATCAGGCCCCCGGCCGTCAAGAGTAAAAAAGTCCGTTAACGCAAAAGATTTCTCCTTTGGTTCTTTGACAAGCGACTGATCAACTTACAGGCCCACCGGGTTCTGTCTTGGGCTTTTCAACTGGCTGCAGACGAATTCTGCTCCAAACACTTATCGAGGCTCTTGATGCAGGGGCCGGTCTTTGTTGCCCCGGTAGTCCCTGCCGCCTGGAAACTCTTACGTACCCTTATGCCGTCCCATTCAATAAATCAGGGTCCATCTCTGGTGCGATGGCCGCAGTTAGGTGCGGGATCGGGGAAGGGGCAGAATCCGGCGTTGGCCCATCGGGACCATCGCGCGAAAATATGTGGGAGCGAGACGGCTCTCCAATCAAGAAAACTGGCTGGCGGTGGATAGCGATGAGGCAGCCCTTCATTGCGGGTTTTACACTCAAAGGCTTTTGGCTGCTCTGGTTCCATCTGCCTTGCTGGATGCCGTCCAGTTAGACTCTCTGGCTGATCCGCCCCCTCCCGTCAGGTGCTCTTACGCAGAAAGCGCTCCTGCTCAAAAGGCACCTGATTCTTAAGCATAAAATAGACGGCGCGACCCAGACGATGCGAGAGGATCGCCAGAGCCTTGCCTTTACCATATTTACTCGCCAGCCTCTGTAAAACGGCCTGAGCCGGTTTGTTCCCTTTGAGCATCATCACCACCGCTTCACCAAAAGCCCAGCGCAAGTGAGCATTGCCGATCTTCTTACCACTGTGACCAGACTTTTTACCGTTCGACTCCTTGGCTGGTTTGACCAGTCGGCAGTAAGAGACAAAATCCTGCACTCTGGGGAAACGGGAGATATCTTCGATTTCGTAGAGCATTACCAGTGAGAGAATCCGTCCGACACCGTGAATTGATTTAAGCAGGGCTAGATTGATCGGATCATGGCCGACCGCGATCTTTTCCAGATGACGTTCCAGGGTCCCGAGTAACTCTTCGTAATGCTCGATAGTCGAAAGATCGACCTCGACCATAGCGCGGACAATCGGATCTCGGAATTTGGCAGACAGATTCTCCCGTTCACTCGGCTTGGCAATGCGGCCTAAAGGTTCCGGCAAATTGTACTGAGTCGCGGTATTCTGAATATGGGCATAGAGTTCTGCCCGCTTACGGGTCAGATGATTACGGCGGCGCAGCAGATCACGGGTCGCCCGCATCTTTTTTGGATAGGTATAGGCCAGCGGAAAAGAACCACCGCGCAGCAGCACGGCAATCTTGTGTGAATCGATCTTGTCATTCTTGGCTTTACCACCATGAATGGCGCGCATGTAGAGCGCATGACCGAGAACGAAGTCGATCTCTTCATCGGCACAGAGATCGGCCAGCCAGTACCAGGTGAACATGCACTCGCAGCCGACCACC
>JAJRQB010000174.1 GCA_024280485.1 Deltaproteobacteria bacterium | reverse complement strand
TTTACGCCTATTCTTTGAAAATGATCTGCGCTTTTTACGGCAGTTTTAAGTCTGGACAAAGGTTGATCCAATGATTGTTACTTACAATTGGTTAAAAGAATTTGTCGATTTTCACTATAGCCCACAAGAGCTTGCTGATCGCTTAACGATGCTTGGGCTTGAGGTTGAAGGGATGACCTCCCTTGGTGAAGGGCTTGATACTGTCATCGTGGCCCGACTTGAAACAGTAGAACCACACCCAGATGCTGATCGCTTGACAGTCTGTCGGGTTGATAATGGCCGTGAGATTGTGCAGGTCGTTTGTGGTGCGACAAACCACAAGACGGGTGACTATATTGCTTTTGCTCAGCCAGGTTCTGTTCTGCCCGGTGATTTCAAAATTAAAAAATCTAAAATACGTGGTCAGGAATCTGCCGGGATGCTCTGTTCCGAAAAGGAACTTGGTCTGTCTGGCGAAGCGGCCGGGATTATGATTCTCGATCCGGTACTTGAAGTTGGTACGCCGATTTTTGAAGCCTTGAAAATTAAGGATACCATCCTTGAAATCGGCCTGACACCGAATAGGCCTGACTGTCTGAGTGTCGTTGGTATTGCTCGCGAGATTGCTGCCTTGTGTGGTAAAGCGCTGACCTTGCCTAAACCTGAGATTGTCGCCGGTGGCGCTGATATCACAACCTCTGCCAGTGTTGAGATTGTTGATCCTGAGGGGTGCCCTCGGTATGCCGCGCGGATGATTAGCAATGTCAAGATCGGGCCTTCGCCTGACTGGATGGTGCAACGACTTGAAGCCATTGGGATGCGTTCAATTAATAACGTGGTCGATGTTACCAACTACGTGATGATGGAACTTGGTCATCCTATGCACGCATTCGATTTTCGACATCTGAATAAGGGGAAAATTGTCGTTAAGCGCGCGACGGCAAAGGAGTCGTTCACAACTCTCGATGATATCAAGCATCAATTGACAGCTGAAGATCTAATGATCTGTGATGGTGAGCGCCCCATTGCCATGGCAGGTGTCATGGGTGGTTTGAATTCAGAAGTTCAGGATGATACTTCAACTATTCTGCTGGAAGCGGCTTATTTTAATCCGGTTAGTATCCGCCGAACCAGTAAACGACATGGTCTGCATACTGAATCGTCGCACCGCTTTGAGCGAGGTGCTGATATCGATATGATTCCGGTCGCACTCGATCGTGCTGCAGCGCTTATTGCGGACCTTGCAGGCGGCGAGATTGCTGCTGGATTAATAGATATCTATCCGACTCTTTTGCCAAAGGCGAAAATTATCCTTAGTGCCGCGAATACTGAGAAACTTCTTGGTGTTCATGTTGATCTTCAGCAGATTCGTAGTTTGTTGGAGGGGATTGGTCTGGATACTCAGCCGGGGAAAATTGACGTAGCCGGGACTATTGAGGTTGAAGTCCCAAGTTTCCGTCCAGACCTCGAACGGGAAGTAGATCTGATCGAAGAGATCGCCCGACTCTTTGGCTATGATAATATCCCGGTCACCATGCCACGAGCCTGTCTTGAGAGTCAGATCGAGAAGCCAGAATTGAAGTTGGAGACAGAAGTGCGTAACCTGCTGGTTGAATGCGGTTTTTCTGAAATCATCAACTACTCATTTATCTCTTCTGCCGCCACTGGTAGGCTGCAGTTGGCTGCAGAAGACCAACGGTTTGACGCGGTGCGTATTTTGAATCCGTTGAATGAAGATCAGGCGGTCATGCGAACGACACTGGTTCCGAGCATGCTTGAGACGATATCGCGAAACCTGGCTCATCGTTCGACCGACTTACATCTTTTTGAGCTTCGCCCGGTATTTTTTGCCACTGAAGATGAAGTTGGTAGTCGTCAAGAATTATATTTAACTGCCGCGATTACCGGGCAAAAGTCACCATTAGGGTGGAATCAATCAAAGGGCAAGGTTGATTTTTATGATTTAAAAGGGGTCCTGGAGAAAGTTCTTAGTCTCCTTGGAATTAAGGACCCTCATTTTTGTAGTGATAATTCCGAGTCTTATTTACATCCGGGCAAGTCGGCTCAAATCTACAGCGGCAAGACGGTCCTTGGTTCTGTTGGTGAGTTACACCCTCAAGTTCAGCAAGAGTTTGATCTTGACCAGGAAACCTATTTGTTTGAACTGAATCTTGATAAGGTCTTTGCTGCGGCAGGACATTTCACTGCCTTTACGGTACCATCCCGGTTTCCAGCCGTTGAGCGTGATAGTGCTTTACTGATTGATGATTCAATTGAAGCCCAAAAAGTTCTGGATGTTGCACGAAAAAGTCTAGGTAAACTTGGACAAGATATTGTAATCTTTGATCTTTATGACGGAAAAGGAATTCCTGAAGGTAAGAAGAGTCTTGCTTTGCGAGTACGCTACGGATCTCTTGATAAAACACTGACAGAAGATGAGGTCGCGAAGGCTCATGGAAAACTGGTCAGATCCGTCTGCCATCAACTGTCGGCTGAAATTCGTTAAAAGGTATTGCGGTCCTTTCGGCCCTGTGATATAAAACCTGAAATATCAACTAGATAGTAACCGTTGTACTGTACCTGCCACTGAATTGCAGGAGGGAATATGACCAAGGCTGATCTCATTGAAAGCGTCTATCTGGCGACAGGATTCTCAAAAAAAGAATCAGCATCTATTGTTGAGCTGGTTTTTGATCTGATGAAAGAGACTCTTGAGGGTGGAGAAAAAATAAAAATTGCCGGTTTCGGTAATTTTGTCGTCAAGGATAAAGCTTCCAGGCGTGGTCGTAATCCTCAGACCGGGAATGAGATAGAGATCTCATCCAGACGTATCCTGACATTTAAACCGAGTCAGGTCCTTAAAACTTCGATCAACGAGAACTAGGTTAAGCTGCTGCGGTGGCTGATCGAATTCCGGATAAAATCTATTTCAAGATTGGCGAAGTTGCCGAGCTTGTCGGGGTTAAATCTCATGTTCTTCGTTATTGGGAAGAAGAATTTAAATCGCTAAAGCCGGTTAAAAGTCGCTCTAATCAGCGTCTTTATCGTCGTGAAGATATAGAACAGGCCCTGCTGATTAAGTCCTTACTTTATCAGCAGGGCTTTACTATAACTGGTGCCCGCCAG
>JAJRQB010000173.1 GCA_024280485.1 Deltaproteobacteria bacterium | reverse complement strand
GGATTTCGTCGAGCATCTGTTTATCGCTTCGACCCACTCCTATATTCTGATCTTCACCACCCTGGGACGGGTCTACTGGCTCAAGGTGCATGAGATCCCGCAGGGTGGTCGTGCGGCGCGCGGCAAGGCGATCATCAACCTGTTGCAACTTGACGATAACGAGACCGTTACCAGTATATTGCCGGTCAAGGAGTTCGTCGATGATCGTTACATTGTCATGGCGACCCGTAACGGGATCGTCAAAAAAACCGCACTGATGGCCTATTCCCGTCCGCGTGCGGGTGGCATTATCGCGCAGAATATCGACGAGGGCGATGCGCTGATTTCGACCCGTCTGACCGACGGGAACATGGATATCCTCCTGGCGACCCGTGGTGGTAAGTCGATTCGTTTCCCTGAAAAAGATGCGCGTGCGATCGGTCGGGTCGGACGCGGGGTCAAAGGCATGACCCTGGAGAAAGACGATCATGTTATCGCCTTGCAGGTCGTGAGTGATAATACCGCCGCAACCCTGGTAACGGTCACCGAAAATGGCTACGGTAAGAAAACCGAACTGGGTGAATATCGAGTTCAGAGCCGCGGCGGCAAGGGTGTCATTACGATCAAGACCACCGAACGCAACGGTCAGGTGGTCGATATCAAGATGGTCGATGAAGACTCAGACCTGATGTTTATCACCGACGGTGGCAAGATCCTGCGGACCCGGGTCGGTAATCTTTCGACCATCGGTCGCAATACCCAGGGTGTTCGGTTGATGGTTCTCGAGGCCGGTGAGCGGATTGTCTCGGTCGCCAAGTTGGCAGAGAAAGAGTCGGAAAATGAGCCCACAGAATTTGAAGAGGACCTTACAGAAGGAGTTGAGGGCGAAGAGGAATAAACCTCGGAAAGCGGTTTTGATCAGCAGTCTCCTGCTGATTGGATTGATCACTGCCAGTGCTTATCTGTTGATGAATCGATATCGCCCTGCTGCTCTTTTGCAGCAGGGCATTCGTCTCGAACAACAGAATGGTTTAACTGACGCAATAAATTTGTACACGCAATTGATCGATCATTACTCCACAAGTAAAGAGGCTCCTGCTGCTCTTTACCGTCGTGGACGAATTCAGCAGCATGATCTTGGCGACGCTCAGAGAGCTTTGCTCTCCTATTTACAACTTGAGAAAGATTATCCGCAGAGCGTTCTGGTTCTTTCTGCACAGCAGGAAGCTGCAAAACTAACCAAGTACCGCCTTGGCGGTTGCGGACAGGCAATTCCGATTTATCAACGTCTGATTGAACAGGTCGGAGCAACTGGCGCCAGTTATCAGTATGAAATTGCCGATTGCTATGTACGCTTAAAAAACTGGTCGCAGGCTGCAATTGAGTTTGAGGCTCTCCTCGATAGTTTTCCTCAGAGTGATTTGGGCTCGATTGCCAGTTATCGATTGGCCGAATCCTGGCTTTTAAGTAATCAACGCGAGAAAGCCCACACCGGTTTCGAGAAGATTGTCCGTATTTATCCGAAAAGTCAGATAGTCCATGAGGCACGCTTCAGGTTGGCAGAGATGCTCGAAGAGGATGAACATCTCAATGAAGCATTACAGGCTTATTCAGGGTTAACCGGATATCCTCGTCAGGGTTTGCTCAAACAGAAAATCCTGCGTCTCAAAGAGCGAATTTCTCGCAAAAAAAAGGTGCTTTGATGACTCAGAAGACAAACATTAAATGTGCAGTTATTGGTGCCGGCAGTTGGGGAACAACTCTGGCTCACCTACTCGCCGACAAAGGGCATGAAACAACTCTCTGGGCATATGAGACAGATCTGGTGGCTCGGATGGAAACAAGCCGCGAGAATGATCTCTACCTGCCAGGAATTGAATTGGCCGAAGGATTGAAATTTTCCTCTGACCTTGCGGGTTCAGTTGCTGGGGTAGATTTGGTCCTGCTGGTTTGTCCTTCTCAGGTGATGCGTTCAGTTGTTAATGGGCTGCTTGACCATCTCGAGCCTGGAGTTCTGCTGGTTTCAGCCGCTAAGGGGATTGAAAACGACAGCCTCAAGCTCATGTCAGAGTTGTTGGAAGAATTACTGCCTGTCGAAATCAGTAAACGACTTGGTTTTCTCTCCGGACCCTCTTTTGCTCGCGAGGTCGCGCAGCAGATTCCAACAGCAGTTGTGGCGGCAGCTACCGATTTGTCTGTCGCTGAAGAGATACAGAAAATTTTCACAACCGATTATTTTCGCGTCTATACCCACGATGATATCATCGGTGTTGAATTGGGCGGAGCAATGAAAAATGTTATTGCTCTGGCAGCAGGGGTTTCCGACGGACTTGGTTTCGGTTACAATTCGCGGGCGGCATTGATCACGCGAGGCTTGGCCGAGATGACCCGTCTGGGGGTTGCGCTAGGTGGTGCGGCACAGACCTTTGCAGGCTTAAGTGGCATGGGTGATCTGGTCCTGACCTGCACCGGTGATCTGTCGCGTAATCGGAGCGTCGGAATTGAACTCGGCAAAGGAAAGAAACTCGCAGAAATAATGGCAGGCATGAATATGGTTGCAGAAGGGGTAAAGACGACCCTCTCTGCCTATCAGCTTGCGCAAAAGGTCGGAGTTGATACTCCGATTATAGAACAGATGCACCAGATTCTTTACGCCGATAAGGATCCGCGACAGGCGGTTGTTGATCTGATGCTGCGTGACCTTCGACCTGAGACTTTATAGGAGTTGAGAGTGAAGAAAATTCTACTGACCCTGATATTGCTTTACTGTTTTACTGGTTTCTCCTTGGCTGCAGATCTTGTTGAAATGAAAACCTCAGCAGGGACAATCAAAATTGAGCTTTATCGCGACAAGGCACCTATAAGTGTAGAAAACTTCCTGCAGTATGCTGATAAGGGATTCTTTGATGGTACGGTTTTTCACCGTGTAATCGATAAATTCATGATTCAGGGAGGGGGCTTTGGCCAGGATCTCAAGCGGAAACCGACAGATAAACCGATAAAAAATGAAGCAACCAATGGTCTGCTGAATGAACGCGGAACGTTAGCAATGGCCCGGACACAGGTGGTTGATAGCGGAACCAGCCAGTTTTTTATCAATCTGATTGATAATGGTTTTCTTAACAATCGTGGCACCACTGCTCAGACTTATGGTTATGCTGTTTTCGGTAAGGTCGTAGAGGGGATGGATGTGGTTGACAAGATTGGCCATAGCCGTACGGTGCGTAAGAATCAACTCTTTGCAAATCTCCCTGAACCACTGGTTGTTATTGAAAGTGTGAAACAGATTAAAAACTGAGTTAAATTATATGTTTGCAAAAAAGCAGTGCTTTAAAGAGCACTGCTTTTTTTTGTGGCGTTGTGCTTTATTCTCGTGCCTTCTATAATCTACAACGAATAGTTGTGAAGGAGATGAGATGTCAATCCTGCGGGTTATGACCTATGCAATGAACGGGTCCTCTGTTTTTGATGTTGAGAGCGCGGCTCAACTTATCAAAACACAACGGCCTGAACTTGTTTTTCTGCAACATCTACCCGATTATTTGCTCGAGAGTCTGGCCAAAGAGACCGGCATGACTGCCTATGCGACTCAAGGAACTAACGGTTTTTTGAGTCGTCATCGTTTGAGCGCTCTGCAATCGATCTGTCTTGGTGGAGAGGGGCATTGTTTGCGCGCTGATCTTGATTTATCCGGTAAGCGACTGCATTTGTTTAACATTCAATTGGCGGCCGATCCAACCCAGCGTAGCCAACAGATTGCAAAACTGTTTACAGAAGGGTTGTTGGGCGCCAGCTTACCCTGCGCTGTCTTGATAGCGGGTGATTTCAGTTTTCCTCTTTGGGGGAGCGGGCAGTGGTTATTGAGACGGCGACTCAAGATGGTACGGCATCCAATCTGGGGAGCGAATTATCCGGCAGCTTTTCCGCTCTGGCCACGAGATCGTTTCTATTTGCGTGGACCGATTCGTTCACTGGCCGGACAGGTGGTTAAATCTCCAGATCTCCACGGAATTTCCAGCCATCTACCCGTTATTGCAACCTTGGAACTGACCGATACGCGTGTCTATCTGAAGGTTCCAGAGGTCAGCGACCGGCGGATGAGGCCTGCGACAGGGTAGAAAACCCGCGTCTGTGGATAAACCTGTGAAAACAGTTGATAACTTACTGTTTGGCCGATTAAAAATAATGAGGGAGAAGTTGAATGGCGACAACGCGTGCGGCCGAGCGTTTGCTCGATCGACTCGAGCAGATATACCCTGAGGCCGAATGCGCACTGATCTATAGTTCTGCCTGGCAACTTCTGGTGGCAACCATCCTTTCTGCGCAATGCACCGACAAACGGGTCAATATTGTTACCGCAGAACTTTTTCAGCAATTAGTGACACCAGCCGAGATGGCAGCAGCTGATCTGCATACTGTCGAAGGTTTGATCCATTCTACGGGTTTTTACCGGAACAAGGCCAAGCACTTGATTGGCTGCGCGCAAGCCGTGGTGCATGACCATTCGGGCCAGGTACCAGCAGATCTGTCCAAATTAGTTGCATTGCCGGGGGTTGGACGTAAAACGGCTAATGTTGTTTTGGGGAATATTTTTAATATTCCCGGGATGGTTGTTGATACTCATGTTAAGCGTCTGAGTAGACGATTCGGGTGGACGTTGAAAAGTGACCCGGTGCAAATAGAAAGAGAACTTGGCCTTCTGCTTCCTTCTGCCCGCTGGACACAATGTGGGCACACCTTGATAGAACATGGTCGTGCTTGCTGTAAAGCACCGACACCCTACTGCAGTCAGTGCCCTATCGTCGAACTGTGCCCAAGGTTTGGCGTGGATAAGAGTCGCTGAAAACGGCTGAGTGGTAATGTAACAAGATTCTCGTCTCTTCCATCTATCCTTTCAAACATCACCAATAATATCGGTCCATTTTTATATTCGAGGTTCAAATAAGTGCAATTATTTTGGCCTTGGCCTTTGCGTGGAACTATTCAAGCGGTAAACTGAGGGAGACATACAAATAATCATATTCTGAGGAGATAATATGAGTGAAAAAAACGACTCTTTTCAAAATACCTTAAAGGTTAAAGGTCAAAACTATATCTACTCAAGTATTAAGCAGCTCGCAGATGATCGAGGTGCCAGCCTTGATAAATTACCAAAGACAATTCTTATTCTGCTTGAAAATTTACTGCGCAACCTGGATGGAAGCAAGGCGGCAGTGCAGCAATTGGACGATATTCTTAACTGGCGTGTCGGTGAGGAGATTGCTTATAGGCCGGCGCGGGTTTTGATGCAGGATTTTACCGGTGTTCCAGCAATCGTTGATCTCGCTGCAATGCGCGATGCCGTTGTTAGTGTCGGTGGAGATCCCGCGAAAATTAACCCGCAAATCCCGGTCGATCTGGTTATTGATCATTCGGTGATGGTTGATCGCTACGGTAATGCAGATGCTTTTCGGCATAATGTTGAAGTTGAGATGGAACGCAACCGTGAACGCTATGCTTTCTTGCGTTGGGGACAGAAGTCATTCGACAATTTTCGCGTTGTCCCACCAGGTACGGGAATCTGTCATCAGGTAAATCTGGAGTACCTGGCGCAGGCTGTCTGGACAGAGGAAAAGGATGGTGTGATTTTCGCCTACCCAGATACTCTGGTTGGAACTGACAGTCATACCACGATGATAAATGGTCTGGGGGTCCTTGGTTGGGGGGTTGGTGGAATCGAAGCCGAAGCAGCGATGTTGGGCCAACCAATTTCAATGTTGATTCCAGAAGTGGTCGGCTTCCGTCTTGACGGGGCTCTGGGTGAAGGGGTGACAGCAACGGATCTGGTTTTGACCGTCACTGAGCAGCTTCGGGCGCATGGTGTGGTAGGAAAGTTTGTTGAATTTTTCGGGTCAGGTCTTGATCAGTTACCGCTTGCAGATCGCGCAACAATTGCCAACATGGCCCCAGAATATGGTGCGACCTGTGGTTTCTTCCCAATCGATGGAATCACCTTGGACTATTTAAAATTGACCAGTCGTGATCCGCAACAGATTGCTTTGGTCGAAGCTTATTGTAAAGAGCAGGGCCTCTGGCGCGAGCAGGGCGAGGCTGATCCGCAGTATAGTGCTGTTCTCTCGCTCGATCTGGCTGTCATTGTACCCAGCCTTGCCGGCCCGAAACGGCCACAAGACCGTGTTACTATGCCGGATTTGAAACAGACCCTCGAAGATTTCGTCCCGGCAGACAAATTAGCGCAGAAGGTCGAGGTTGGGGATTTTTCCTTGTCAACTGGAGATGTTGTGATCGCAGCAATTACCAGTTGTACCAACACCTCGAATCCGGCGGTCATGATGGCCGCAGGGCTGGTCGCACAAAAAGCGCAGGCTCTTGGGCTGACCAGCAGACCCTGGGTTAAAACGTCGCTAGCTCCAGGTTCAAAGGTTGTTACCGATTATCTGGCAGAGGCCGGATTGCAGCCTGCCCTCGATTCACTTGGTTTTCAGGTGGTTGGTTACGGGTGCACGACCTGTATCGGGAATTCAGGACCCTTGAAAGGCCCCATCGCCGATGCCATCAGCAGCAACGATCTTTGGGTCTCATCCGTACTGTCAGGAAATCGAAACTTTGAAGGGCGGATTCATCAGCAGGTTAAGGCAAACTGGCTGGCCTCGCCGCCACTCGTGGTTGCGTACGCTCTGGCAGGTACGACCCGCATAGACTTAAGTAGTGAATCTCTGGGTACCGACAAAAACGGCCAACCGGTCTTTTTACGCGATATCTGGCCGAGTAATGCCGAGGTTGATGAGAAGGTACAGTTGGTTAATGCCCAGATGTTCCGTCGTGAATATGCTGAGGTGTTTAACGGTGATGCAGAGTGGCAAGCGTTACCGATTCCTGAAGGCCAGACCTACGTCTGGGAAGAGAACTCAACCTACATACGTCAACCCTCCTTTTTTAAGGTGCCAGAGAAAATTGAAGCGTTTTCCGGTTTTAGCGACGCGAGAGTCTTAGCACTGCTTGGAGATTCGATCACTACCGACCATATTTCACCGGCCGGAGCGATTAAAGCCGATAGCCCTGCCGGACTTTATCTGCAAGAACATGGTATCGCCGAGGCCGATTTTAACTCCTACGGCTCAAGGCGCGGTAATCATGAAGTGATGATGCGCGGCACCTTCGCCAATATCCGTCTGCGCAACAAGATGGTTCCAACTCATGAGGGAGGTTTTACCCGATTTCTACCTGACGGAGTTGAGGAATCAATTTTTGACGCTGCGCTGAAATATGCTCACGAAAATCGTCCGCTGGTTGTCATCGCTGGTCGTGAATATGGAACGGGATCGAGCCGTGACTGGGCTGCCAAGGGGACACTGCTCCTTGGAGTCAAAGCTGTTATCGCTGAAAGTTATGAACGTATTCACCGCTCTAATCTGGTCGGCATGGGAGTCTTGCCCCTGGAGTTTATCGATGGAGCTTCGGTGGAAAATCTTGGATTAAATGGCGAAGAGTTGATCAGCCTTTCTTTCAGTGGAAAATTGCAACCGAAGATGAAGTTAGCTTTAGTGATAGAGCGTCCAGGTGGTGGGAAAATTGAAATCGAACTCCTGTGCCGTATCGATACAGAGGATGAAATTGCCTACTATATGAATGGTGGTATTCTCAACTACGTACTCGGCGGCTTAGTTTAAAGTTACCGGATCTGATGTTGTGCTTATAAAGTGAAAGGAATGAGTAATGAATCTGATCGAAATTAAGCAGTTGGCTAGAGATCGTGGCCTTGTTCCGGGAAAAATGCGTAAGATGGAGTTGATTCACGGTTTGCAGGCCCAAGAGGGGAATCCGCAGTGTTACGTCACAAACTATTCTCAAGACTGCGGGCAGCCAAATTGTCTCTGGCGCGCAGACTGTAAATAGTCTCTATATAGGGGAGATAGCACTGACGCGTGCTGTCTCCCCGTCCATTTCCCATTTCAGGTTCAGATTATAGATCCTGACCCCATAACGGTTTGAGTCAGTCTTTTTGCCCCGATAGGCCGGGCGAGGATCTTGTTCCAGAATTTCGATAATCGCTTGTCGCAACTCAGGGAGCCTCTCTCGGAGATCTGCTAGGTCGTTTTCGGCCTGAGGGCTGAATTCTACCGGGATTGGGACCGGTTCTTCGGTTGCAAATGAGCCAGAGGCAGAAGGTAGAGAATCGGAATAGGGAAGATAAGGTTTGATATCCAGGATAGGGGTACCATCAACCAAGTCGGCCCCCCGTAGATGTAAAATAAGTCGTGGTTTCTGGTAGCTAATCCCTAGCAATTCAACGGCAGACAGACCAACAGGGTTCGGGCGAAACGGAGAGCGGCTGGCAAAAACACCCACTTTTTTATTGCCACCGAGACGCGGCGGACGAACAGTCGTATGCCAGTTTCGATTAATATTCTGGTGAAAGAGAAAAATCAGCCAGATGTGGCTGAAGTCTTCAAGGCCACGTACGGTTTCTTGCTGGTTGTAGGGAGGGAGAAGTTCCAGTTCGACTTCCACGCTGTTGACCAGGCCAGGCTGGCGCGGGACGGCAAATTTTTCTTTAAATGGGGAATGGATAATCCCGATCGGTTGTAAATTGATGTCCATCCCGTTCCCCTTCTAAAAATTGCTCAGCTCTCCAGTTTTCTTCCGCCATAACGACTCAAGAAAACACCGAAGAAGACCATCGCTACCGCTAACCACTGCCAGTTGTTTAGACGTTCGGCCAGAAATGTGTATCCGAGAATAACACTGAAAACCGGTATCAGGTTAACAAATGCCGCTGCCTGACTGGCGGGGATGCGACTGACGCCGAAATTATACAAACCATAAGCGCCAAGGGTGATGAAGGTTCCGAGGTAGATTACGGCGAGAGCTGGTCCAGAAACCCATTGATCCGGAAGACCAATATCGGGAGGAAGCAAGAAAAAAGCGAAGAAGAAGCTACCGATAAAGGCTTGCACCGCGGTGAGAAAAAGGGGTGAATAGCGGCCGCTGAGATGTTTCAGACAGATGGTGTAGCCGGTGGCACAAACCATAGCGGCCAGTTCGTAAAGGTTACCTATCAGCGGTGCTGGTGAATTGATTGTTGCGTCGGCGGCAAGGCTTAGAATGATGGCACCAACGATGGCAATAAAAAAGCCGAACAGGGTTAGGCGGCTGATCCGTTCTTTTAACAAGGCCCAGGCCGCAATGGCGACCAACAATGGGAGGATAGCTGTGATCATACCAGCCTGAGAAGCGCTCGTGTTTACCAGAGCTTTTGCCTCGAAGATAAAATAGAGGCAGGGCTCAAAGAACGCCATAAGAAGCAGGTAGCGAAAATCTTTTTTTGCCATTTTATCCGAAAAAAACTTGGTAAAAACGGAAGAAAGCAAAGGCTGGCAATCAGCATGCGACCAAAGATCACCTGCATAGGGTGGTAGCCGGAAAAGGCGATCTTCAATGCAACAAAAGAGCTCGCCCAGAGCAGCATTGCGAGAATCAGGCAGAGGGTGGCGGTGTTTTTGGGGTGAGACAAATCGATCTCCTGTTTGATTAAAACAAACTGGACGCACAATAGCTTTTTTGTTTGTTCCTAACCATAAAAATAGACATAGTTTAAGAAGCGGATTTTCTTCTACAAATTAGCGAGTATAGTTACTTGGTACATTCATTTTTTAATTGATGACAAAAAGAGGGAACCAACGTTCTATGTCAGGATCGATTATTATCGCCCATCGCGGAGCGAGTGGGACCAGTCCAGAGAATACAATGTTGGCTTTTCGTACCGCTCTCGAGATAGGAGCCGAATGGCTTGAGCTTGATGTACAGTTGGTTGAAAACGAGCTGGTGGTTTTTCATGATGCCAAACTTGAGCGAACCACAAACGGCAAGGGATTTCTCGCAGATATTGCTCTTAGCGAGTTGCGACAGCTTGATGCAGGCAAGGGGGAAAAAATACCCCTGTTGCGTGAGGTTCTGTCTCTTGCCAGAGGCAGAGCTCAAGTCAATATCGAACTGAAGGGTGTGGGCACAGGGCTGGCGACGGTTGAGTTACTGAACGAACTTTTCGAACAGAAGCAATTGCTGCCAAGTGGAGTATTGGCATCATCGTTGCGGTTAGAAGAATTGCATAATTTTCAACAGCTCATGCCACAAGTCAGGCGGGCTCCGATTTATGAGTCTTTGCCGAAAGATTTCATGATCGAGTTAAGGCGCTTCGATTGCTGGTCGGTTCATATGCATAAGTCTTTGATAACAGGAAGGATTCTTGAGATAGCCAAACATCAGGGTTGTAGGGTGTTCGCCTGGACGGTAAATAAAGTCGCAGAGGCAGAGGCCCTGATTACGCTGGGTGCCGCAGGATTTTTCACCGACTATCCCGAAAGATTCATTAGAAAAAATTAGGTTTTTTGGCAGAAGGGCGAGCCAATAGACTGAATGAAAAAGGACGAGAACAAAAATGAAGTTAAATCTGCGAGTAAAGAGGGAAAATCATGAAAGAGCATGAGAAATATTGTTCACGTTTTGGAAAGATCGCAGTCGAAAATGGATATCTGGTTGCCGAACAACTACAACAAGCTCTGCGGGAACAGGTTGATGATAATCTCGCCGATCGCCCTCATCGTGTTATAGGAGCCATCTGCTTCGGTCACGGTTGGATGACTCCGGCTCAGATCGAAGAGGTCCTGAACATCATGTTTAAAAATAAGCAGTAACTTAGGAGTCTGTCGGACTTTCCATGAACCGGCTGCAAATCCGTTTATTGTTCCATCACGCTAGTAAAAACTATGGACTTTAGTCCAAGTCTTTCAGATGCTACTCATATTTGATTTTCAAAGGAGTAGCTATGGTCGATTATCGATATGGCAGTCATACGGTCAGCCGTTTAACAGTTCATCT
>JAJRQB010000021.1 GCA_024280485.1 Deltaproteobacteria bacterium | reverse complement strand
GTAGTTTTTCTGATTCGTATTATTGTGGCAATAGATACAGGCGTTATCACCTGCCTGGTTAAATTGAGCAAAGGCTCGATCGGGGAACAACCCACCGCTTAGCGTTCCTACAACTATAAGAACAGCAAAAATCGCTATCCGCTGGAAGCCGCTTATTTTTGAATTCATATCTGTCCTCATTCGTATCCCTCTTGTTAATCAACCGGACCTGGCTAGCCCGACAGAAACGTATATTCAAACCTCGATAGACTGGTGAAACACCGATCCTTTAAATCATGACAACTCAGACGTGACATTTACGAGAACGGTGAGTGCCACGCAGAAGCCGACAATGATAAGAATCAACTCCATCAGTGTCAGCGGACCGACCTGCATGTCGAAATCGAATTCATTATCTTCTTCAGGCTTATTTTCTTTATTTGTCATCCGGGTACCTATTACTCAAAAAAGTGCCGCAGGCTACTCAGCCCAACAACCACAGAAGCACAGAGAACCCCATGATCCCAAGGGACATAAAGCTAAGACCTATATAGAGCCGGTCGATACCACTGGTTGAGCCACTGTTGTCTTCCAAGATCCTTTTCATAGTTCAGTCTGCCTAGCAAGCGAGCGCATGTGTGTTCGGCGCAGAGCGAAGTTCCGCAACAACATCCAGAATAAAATCTTCACCTTTAGGGGTCAGGAAAACACCAAGTGGATAAGCTCCCTCTTCGAGAGGTCTGGTTATCAGCAGTCCATAACCCTTGGCACTACTGCCACATTGATCCCGTTCCAGATAATAGTTCAACAGCTTGAGGTTGCGGCTGACAGTGCCCTGCGGCATATCTAGCAAATTACTCAATTCCGCCTGAGTAATCCCTGGGCGCTCAGCCACCAGCAACAGAAGAGAGATATGCTGAGTGGGCAATTGTCGCGAAAGGCGGTTACGAAACATTTCAACAACGTAAAAAAGGTGAGATATTTCTTTCATTTAGAATAACTCCACTTAACAACCAAACGCGGCCTACCAGTTCTTTCTCGATAACCATGCCCATTGGCAGGTATTTGTTACTCATCGTCATAGATAGCAAGCAGCATTCCTTTTCCTCGGCGCAGACGGAGGTGTGCGATAAACATTACAATTATCCAACAAGGCGCCATTGCCTCCATTTTTACATTAAATACTTTCCCTTAAATTACAGGTGTTTAGGCTCAAGTAAACACACAAACATCAGATTTGGTTGCAAGTTTTGTTGACATAAACAGGAGGGGACTCCCTGATCGCCTGTTTACATAGCTCACCAAGAGCAAGCTTTATTGACAGTGCAATATTTCTTGCGGTAATTAAAATGTACTTATTTACGTTGAATGAGGTAAGGCTCAAACTGAAACAGCTTGCAGGCAGGCGATAACGCGAGTCATACAGTGTTTAAACACAAAGACGTGATAGAAGAGCAGATGGGATTAAATCATGCGGGGATCAGAATGAGGATTGATCAGTAAAACTTGGCTAGGCCGACATAAGCGCCATCGTTGGCCCGAATAATGTCATCGTGACTGGCACCGGCGGTTAGTGCCAGGTTTGTATTTCCATCCGCACCTAAACTATAAAGATCATAGTCGCTGTTTAAGGGATGCAACGATCGATTTTTTCGTGGAGTGACTCTACCGGGCCCGCTCAAAGGTTTCCCCTCTATCAAGGTGTATTGATAGGGACGCCCCCAAGGATCAAGCGGGACGGAGCCAAGCATCTCCAATTGATCTGGAAATTGGTTACCTTCGTATCGGTAACTTATCAAACGTATCTCCAATTGACGGATCTCAAATATGGCACTTTTGTTCCGCGAATCTGTGAGGTAGGAAGAATAGATCGGCATGGCGATGGCGCCCAACACACCGAGGATTGCAACGACCAGAAGCAATTCCAGCAGGGTAAAGCCGCGCTTGCACGTGTTGTTTCGTTCAGAATTGGATATCTTCACCTCAGCGAACGACTTGCGAGCCCCTCTTCTGACACCCAAGAAAAAAAAACTATTCAACAACATAACTAGCCCTTGTCCGCTGACAGACTACGCAGCTTACTCAAGCGCTGTCCCAACGCCTGCCGCGAGATCCCAAGCAGTCCTGCGGCGATCGATTGATTATTGTTAGTACGGCGCAAAGCCTCTCGAACCAGAAAGTTGGCCGCTTCGTTCAAGGTCGGCAGAATTTCCGGAAGGATCAGCGCTGGCCCCTCGATCTCTACAGCAGTTGTTGGCGTGCCCCGTTGTCCGCGACCGAAGCCTATCGCCTGTTTGAAACTGTCCATAGAGAGAATTCGTGACCGATGGCTCGCCAGCGCCGAGAAGACCATCGCTCGAAGCTCCTGAACATTGCCAGGAAAATGATAAGTAGCCAACAAATAGGGCAACTCATCTGGCACGGCGGGTCTTTTCTTGTCCAGAGAGCGAGCAGCATCTTCGAAGAAATGTGACAGCAATAGAGGGATATCTTCTTTCCGATCACGGAGTGGCGGCAGTTGAAGGTGATGGGTCCTCAATTTGAAAAAGAGGTCCTTGCGGAACTCACCCTTGTCGACCTTCTCCTCCAGGTCATGATTGGTCGCACAGACGATTCTAGCCTCGAGCTTTTTCGGCCGATCACCACCTACAGGTGTATATTCTCCCTCTCTGACCAGCCTGAGGAGTTTGGTTTGCGCTTTCAGACTCAGGTCCCCGATTTCATCGAGAAACAGCACCCCCCCTTTCGCCCGCGAAACCATGCCAACGCCAGGGTTTCGGCCCTGAACCTGGCCGAACAACGACACGGCTAAATCATCATCGTCCACGCCGGCCACATTCGCCGCAATCCAGGGTGCAGCCGGGCAGCAGATACGATGATAAGACTTGGCGATCAGCTCCTTACCGGTTCCACTCTCTCCGGTGACCAACAGCGGCTCGGGACTGGTGACCACAGCTTCGACATAACGGAAAACCGATTTCATCCGATCGCTGCGGGTGATACTCGTGACAAAGGCCTCGGGATGTTGCAGATCAGCCACCAGAAACTTAGCGGTCAGACTGCTGTTGCGGTTCTGCAGCTCACGGGCTGCCAGAGCTCGCTGCACACCGTTGACCATCCGCTCGACCTCGGCGGCCTTGACGTAATAATCGTAGGCGCCCGCCTGGATACAACGCACCGCAGCTTCGATCTGATTCATCCCGCTCAGGATGATGACCGGAATTTCCGGATATTTTTCAACGATCTGCGGCAGCAGTTCTTCACCGGTCAGGTGCGGCATCATCAGGTCGAGCAGGATAATACTGACCTCCTGATCGGCGAGAAGATTCATCACCTCACGACTGTCGCTACATTGCAGAAGGTTATTGACCTGCGCCTGTCGCTTGAGAGTGATGGAAAGGCTTCGCAGCCAGGATTCTTCATCATCGACCAGTAGGATCGGCAGTAACGGCTTGGGTGCTTGACTCATGACAATCAACTTTCCTTGATGGTGGGCAGCTGAAAAGTAACGATGGTTCCCTGTCCGGAACTGGAAGAAAAACTAAGTATCCCTCCATGATCCTTGGCAATTCTGGCCGAGATCGACAGTCCGAGTCCGGTCCCACCCTCATTTCTGCGGGTGGTGAAAAACGGTTCAGTCAGGTGAGATAAATGCTCAGGAGCAATCCCCGTGCCGTCGTCGACAACCTGAATCAAGTTAAGGTCCTTCTCATCATCATAACGAGTAATGAGATGCAGGTCAGACTTCTTAGAGGTCAAGGCCTGACAAGCATTCTGTAACAGGTTGACAACCACCTGTTCAATCTGCTGCAAATCCCCCCGCACTCGCGGCAGATTCGTACCCAACGATATATTAAAATGACTGGTACTGTTCTTGATTTGATTGCTCAGCAAGCGCACTGCCGCCTGCACGGCATCGTTGACATCAAGCGGTTCAAAAGCCGAAGAGCCCCCCTGTCGGACAAAATCCTTGAGATCATCCACGATCCGTTGAATTCGTCGCCCCCCGTGCAACATCTCCTCCAGCAAACAGGGGACCTCCGCCCTGACCTCGGGCCAGGGCAATCCCGCCAGAGAGAAATCCTCCTGCGTTGCAGCATATTCCTCCATGATCGGCAGTGCCTCATTGAACACATCAAGCAGAAAGGGGATATTCAACAGCGACAGAGCATTGGGATTGTTGATTTCGTGAGCGATACCAGCTGCCAACTCGCCCAGAGAGGCCAAACGACTGGTTTCAATGGCGGCTTGTCGCAACTGAAACTGTTCGGTGATATTGGAACACAACCGGATCACCCCCGTCACCTCCCCTGTCTGGTCTGTCAACGGAAAGGTTTTGATGTTGTATACCAGCTCATCGACATTGTGAAAGTTGTCATTCTGGGCTAGGCCGGTAGCTAAGGTCTCCTCAACACAACGTGTCTCTTTGAAAAAGTGATAAAAAGAATCCAACTCTTCCCACGAGAGGCCGACCAGATTTTGCGTGGGAATTTTAGTCTGTCTCTGGGTGCTGCCATTGGCCCAGACCACAAGGCCAGTGCGAGAGACAAGTACGATGGAATCGGGAATTCCCTCCAACAAGGTTTGAAATTCCGTGGAGAGTTGACGGTATTTGAACTCGTTATCCTTGGCATCAGTTTCCGCCTGTTTGCGCTCGGCGACTTCCTGATCGAGTTTCTGCCTTGTAGCCTGAAGATTGTCGGCAAACATGTCAATTGCCTGCCCAACCCGTCCGACCTCATCCTTTCGGATAGTATTGAGTCGAAAATCGAAATTTCCCCGCTCCATGGACTCAATCATCCAAACCGTTTTCACCAGCGGTTTGGAGAGATGATCAGCAAAGAAAATTCCCAGAACCAAAGCCAACAAAATGCTGAACACAACCGAACCGGCAATGATCAATAGTACCGTGGAAAAGTGTTGGTTAACACTCCGCCCCAAGGGTCGGACGATCTGCTCATCAAATGTCAGGGCATGTTGGTTTAGAACAGTCTTGAGCTGCGTGACCGTCGCGCTAAAAATTTGTCTGGAGTGTTGATAGCCAATGGCGAGCTGAATGGTCCGTTGGCCCTGAATGGCCAGCAACTCATATTGTTCAACTATCTGGCTGAAGCCCGGGGTTACGCGGGTCTTTCGGTCGAGCTGCTGATAACGATCGAGTAGGTCCTGGTTGCTTTCAAGCAGATAGTCATTTAACAACCATTCCGCACGTGTCAGTTGCCTGAGCAGGGGGATATTTCCGAAAATCGCAGGTTCTTCCAGCAATCGGAAGAGGGTCGCATCATATGCTTTGCGCTGCTGCATCGGTTCCGTCTGCATGCGCAGCGGTCCTGCCAGTTCCTGTCGCAGGCGGTGCAGTAGCGGAATCAGGTCGTGACTGACATCGAAGCCCAGCGGTGTTTCCTCGAAGAGTATGATGAAATCATCGATGCTGCTTTGTGCTTCGTCAATCTGTCCATCGCTGTTGATTTGCGGTTCTGGGTTGAAAACAGCCTGTGCAATCCTGTCGACCTCGGTCAAGGCATTGTCGAACAACTTCTCAGTGACCCACTGCCCGACCACCAGTTCGGTTGTCATATCTGCCATATTCGAGACATGGTAGATCGAAATCAGGCCGCTGAACGCAAAAATGAGAGCAATCAGCAGATAACTGGCTAACAGTTTTTCCCTGATTGTCCTAAACATGGGCCTCTTTCTCTAGGATAATAGCTGGCAAGCGGAACAGCAACCGGGCAACAAAGGATCGTTCAGAATGTAAACTGAAACAAAAAAACCGGCCTAAGCCGGTTTTTTTGTTTCAGCCGTTACTGGCCTTAGGACAGCCTGCGCAGCTGGCGCTTGGCGTACTGGAACAGGATGGTGCAGTATACCCCTGATCATACCAACCTCCCCCTTTCAGGGCAAAACCGGCACGGGAAATCAGCTTTTGTACCTTGCCAGCGCACTCGCGACAACTTTCAAGAGGTGCATCGGAAAACTTCTGGCGGGCTTCAAAAACGATCCCACAGGACTCACATTGATATTCATACATTGGCATTGGCACAACCTCCAAATAGATATTTCTTCTTCAGCGGCGAGATGTTAAGTCCACAGTAAAAAAAAGTCAAGAACCGAGAAGAGTCTGATTAAGAATTGACTCGACAAGTTGCGGTTGAAGTCCATGTAACAGAATTCTCTTTTGCCGCGCTTTATCACCAGATACGAGTTCGATATTAGATTTTGGTATTTTAAAAATTTTAGACAGGTAAGCGCAGCAACACTTATTCGCAGCGCCTTCAATCGGAGGCGAAGTCAGCTTCACCTTGAGGCTATTTCCGAACAGACCGACTATTTGATTACGACTGGAACGGGGCTGAATGTATAAGCGGAGAATTGTACCTTGCGGATGGAGACTAAGACATTCAAGCATTAACGCCTATATTCCGGAGCCTTCAGGCTAAGCTGGTTTTCCAGAAGAGCGTTACTCTCTTCGCTCTCTTCAATGGCAAAGTTCTCCATATCGAGCAATTTCATATGTCCGTCTAGTAATGCACGTAAGCCACACTCAAATGAAATTTTCTGACGCTTTATTTCTTGAATTTCACGAATCAACTGTAGCCTTCTCTCATCTGCACTACGCACAATCTGTTCGCCCTGCATTCGCGCATCAACCATGACGACTTCTGCTTCCTTGCGGGCGGTGCTTTTGAGCTCCTCTGTCACCTGTTGAGCAGTCATGAGAGTTTGCTGTAGAGACTGTTCCCGATCTTTCATCTGATCAAGCGCTGTTCGGGTGCGTGCTAAAGTCTCTTTTAATTCATGATTCTGTTTATGCAATCTCTCAAGTTCGTCCGCTACCATCTCTAGAAAAAGATCAACCGCGCTCGAATCATATCCAAGCATGCGGGTTTTGAATTGATGTTGTTGTATTTCAATCGGAGTGATCTTCATAGCTGGCCTATATTCAATGTTCTAAAAAGAGTGGCTGAGGCTGACCAACATATTCACCAGAAAACTTTGCAGGAGATAAAGCAAAAAAATCAGAATCATCGGGGTTAAATCAAAGTTACCGGTTGAAAAGGCAACAGACGGCGCAAGCGATACAAAACCGGATCGGTCGCATTATGCAGAAAACGCACAATTGGATTATACGGATCAGGGCTAACCCAACTAATAAGGGCCCGAGCGATAACAACATAAATGTAAACAGTACAGACCATTTGAACCAGATTGGCCAAACCAATAAAAACAGAAGACATAAAGACTGCTCCAGAGAAGTAAAAGATACTGTAATCTCGTGATTTTATACTGGCTTTCGAGCATTTAGTCAATTATCGAACCCGGTTCGGCGAACATTCCACAAACGCGGGGATGCTGGCAGTCTCCGAGTCGTCATCCCCAGGGTAGGTAACCGATGCGGTTATTTTGACTTTTGCCCATAAATAGAGCTATTCTATCGCGCTTTTAACAATTCCAAACGGGAGAAAATCAGATGGTACAAACCAATAATCTTAATATTCATGAAGTCACCCCGATCATAGCACCATCCGATCTAAAGCAAGTCTTTCCGCTGACCTCAAAAAACGCCCAGTTGGTCACAAACAGTCGCGAAACGATCAAAGCCATTCTCCATGGCAAGGATCAACGCCTGATGGCGGTTGTCGGCCCATGTTCGATTCATGACACCAGGGCTGCACTTGAATATGCGCGCCGCTTGGCAATCCTCGCAAAAGAGGTTGAGGAACAAATCTTCGTCGTTATGCGGGTTTACTTTGAAAAACCACGGACAACTGTAGGCTGGAAAGGATTGATCAATGATCCGGATCTGGATGGCAGCCATCGCATCTCGAAAGGACTCGGGGTCGCACGTCGTCTCTTTTGTGCCATCACCGATCTCGGCCTTCCGATCGCCAGTGAAATGCTCGATCCTATCACTCCGCAGTATCTTTCAGACATGATCAGCTGGGGAGCCATCGGCGCGCGCACAACTGAATCACAAACCCACCGTGAGATGGCCAGCGGCCTCTCCTTTCCGGTTGGCTTTAAAAATGGCACCGATGGAGGGCTGAAAGTTGCAACCGACGCCATGAGCGCTTCTTTACATGAGCACAGTTTCCTCGGCATCAATTACGAGGGTCGATCTTCGATTGTCCATACCCGTGGGAACCCGGACGTCCATATTGTCCTGCGCGGGGGCAATAGTGGGCCGAACTATCAGGCCGCTGCTATAGCTGAGACAACACAGCTTCTGGATAAAAATAATTTACCCGCTTCCATCATGGTCGACTGTAGCCACGCCAACTCAAATAAAGACCATAATCGTCAGGGCGCGGTCCTCAGTGAAGTCATTGATCAGATACTTGCGGGGAACAAAGCTCTCAACTCAGTGATGATCGAAAGTAATCTCGAGGAGGGTAATCAAGGAATCCCTGAGGATTTCAGCCAGCTCAAATACGGCGTTTCAATTACCGACAAATGTGTCGACTGGGCCACAACAGAGAGAATTCTACGAACAGCTTGCAAACGTCTTGCGGCAGGCTAAGGATAGTTAAAATGGCACAGAAAGACTCATGTTGCGCATCCAAAGTCGCTACAGATGTCACAATTTCTACTGAAATAACCGAGTCCTGTCGCCCACCGGCAAAGAAGAGCAGTGAACAATGCTGCCCACCTAAACAAGAACTAAACCACCCTGCACTGAAAGTGCAGGGGTTTGAACCGGGACTGAAAGTCCCTAATCGAGTTTAAAACTATCGCTATCGTTGGCTGAAGACTTAAGTTGTTTAAGATATTCTTCAACCACTTCTTCGGTAATATTTCC
>JAJRQB010000020.1 GCA_024280485.1 Deltaproteobacteria bacterium | reverse complement strand
CATCACGCTAGTAAAAACTATGGACTTTAGTCCAAGTCTTTCAGATGCTACTCATATTTCGTCATTCCCGCGAAGGCGGGAATCCAGTGGTTTTATGAGGCGTGGATCCCCGCTTTCGCGAGGATGACGATCTTTGACCTTTATTTTAAGGGACTTTCAGTCCCGATTCAAACCCAGCACTTTCAGTGCATGGTTGTTTAGTTTTTTGACTTTGAGGAGATCGACATGAAAAGCGGAGCACAAATTTTATTGGATTGTCTGAAGAAAGAAGGGGTGGATACCATTTTTGGCTATCCTGGTGGCCGCTCTCTGCTGGTTCATGATGCTTTGATGGATGACACGGACATTCAACATATACTGGTACGACATGAACAGGGGGCTGCGCACGCCGCCGATGGTTACGCTCGTACCACCGGGAAAGTCGGTATCTGTCTGACGACATCGGGCCCCGGTGCGACCAATCTGGTGACCGGGATTGCTACCGCATATATGGATTCAGTGCCGATGATTGCTTTGACTTGCCAGGTGCCGACTGCCGAAATTGGGAACGATGCCTTTCAGGAAGCAGATATGACAGGGATCACCCGACCTATCACTAAACACAACTACGTGGTCACTGATGTTAAAGATCTGGCCCGGGTCATCCATGAGGCCTTTTATATTGCGCGTACCCGCCGTCCGGGTCCGATCTTAATCGACCTGCCAAGTGATGTGCTTGGCGCGAAGATCAAGCCGGTGACTTTCGAGCCGCCCAATCGACGTGGTTATCAGGAAAAACCGACTTTAAACCAGAACCAGCTTAAACGTGCAGCCAAGATGATTAATAAAGCCAAAAAGCCGTTGATCTATGCCGGTGGCGGCATAACGCTGTCGAATTCTTCGGATATGCTGCGAGCGGTGTCTGAGAAAGGGCAGATCCCGGTGACTCACACTTTGATGGGGGTTGGCATCATGGATCCCAAGTCACCGCTGTCTGTCGGTATGCTCGGAATGTACGGCGCCTGGTATGCCAATATGGCGGTTGGCGAGTGCGATTGTTTGATCGCGATTGGTGTGCGCTTTGATGACCGGGTCACTGGTAAGGTCGCCAGCTTTGCGCCCAATGCCAAAATTATTCATTTCGATATCGATCCCTCGAGTATTCGTAAGGTGGTGCAGGGTGGCGTGCCGGTCGTTTGTGACGCTGCTGAAGCCCTGGAGCAGTTGTTTGATCTGATCGATGAAGGTGATCACAGTGAATGGTTGGCTGAGATCGCTGGCTACCGCAAGAAGGGTCCGCTACCCCGCCCCGAGCGTGATCATCTTGTACCCCACGAGGTAATGGAAGCAATCGCCGCTGTTGCAGGCGATACTCCGGTAGTGGCATCCGATGTTGGCTTGTCACAGATGTGGACCGCTAATTACCTGCCGTTTGCCGGCCCCCGTCAGTACATCACCAGCGGTGGCCTCGGTACCATGGGCTACGCTCTGCCTGCCGCAATGGGTGCAGCAATGGGTAACCTCGACCGACCTATTTTTGCTATCAATGGTGATGGCGCCTTCCAGATGAACTGTCAGGAGTTAGCGACCTGTGCTCAGTATAATATCCCGGTGAAGTGCATCATTCTGAATAACGGTAAGCTGGGGATGGTGCGGCAGTTCCAGAAGGTGTTGTTGAACAGCCGCTACGCTTCGACTTGTATGGGAAATCACGTCGATTTCTGTAAGGTGTCTGAAGGATTTGGTGTCAAGGCACTGCGGGTCACAGATAAGTCAGATCTTCAGTCGGTCTTGCAACAGGCAATGGACATTGATGGTCCCGTGGTGGTTGAAATTCCGATCCACCCAGATACCTATTCATTCCCAATGGTTCTGCCGGGTAATGATGCGACACAGATGATCTTTGAGGCTGACTGAACATGATCGATGATCTGCTTAATCATCGACTGATCAGCGAACGCTATTTTTTCCCTCTAACAGGTAGCCTTGCTGATCCGTTCTGGGTCGATTGTGGGGATGCTAAAATTGCTTGCAGCTATCATGAGCTTGATCCTCGTGCGAAGACGCTGATCCATTTTCATGGTAACGGTGAAATTGTCGATGATTACCTTGGGCCTTTTGTTGAGCAGGTTCTGGCCGGTGGCTGTAACTGTTTGTTGGTAGAATATCGCGGTTACGGTCGCTCAACCGGGCAATCACAGCTCGGCCGCATGCTTGAAGATGTCAGGCCTACGGTCGAAAGCCTCGGCTGTGATCCGCGCTCGCTGATCTTCTTTGGTCGTAGCGTCGGTTCTATCTTTGCGCTGGAAGCGGCACGACTTTATCCGCAGGCCGCTGGCTTGATTCTTGAGAGTGGTGTCGCCGATGTGCTGGAACGTTTGCTGCTGCGGATTGATCCGGCCGAGCTGGGTATCGGCCTGCCGGAGTTTACTGATCTGGTCAATCAACGTTTCAACCACCAACAGGCACTTGCTGATTCCAAGGGAAGTTTACTGGTGATGCACAGCCAGCACGACGGTCTGGTCGAGCTTTATCATGGTGAGCAACTTTTTGCCTGGGGAAACGAGCCAAAACGTATCAAGGTCTTCCAGGGCGGCGATCACAACAGCATCCTGTTTGCCAATTTTGAGGAGTATTTTGCTGAGGTCGCACGCTTCGTTGCGGCACTTTAGCGGGATGGGCCGGTGGTACTTACAAATAAACCTGCTTTGCTTCTGATTCGTTTCACTCTGGAAAAGACTGATTCTTGACTTAATCCGGTCCGCCGCTTAGATTGCCAGAGCATGAACTATTTTTCTCTGAGGGTGGCGTGATGTTTTACGAAGCGGGAGAAGAAATGTGACGAGCCATTTAACCGGTGTTGATCGGTTGAGTGGCTTTTTTTGTGCGCGGCGTGATCGTTGGGGGATTCAGCAGATCTGGATATCAATGCATAGTGTGTGTATATGCCGTTAAGGGATAGCTGGATGTCTTGCAGGTGCTGGTAAGGTTGGCGCTGGTTGGGATGTTGGACGGAAACTGGATAATAATTTGTTAGAATTCGGGAATTGAAAAGGATTACCAAGTAGGGGGTTTAATGGGACACATCCCCTGTTGGTACTGAAAGCATGATGTAGTGTCCCTGTTTTATCTAAAGGAGTGGGATATGGCCGTAAAACATGAACCAACAGGAGTGGTACACCAAGGAACTAAAGGTGGTCTAACAGGATGTGGCGTTGACACTAAAAGTCACCCTAGTCATTGGGTAGCATGAACAATTAGGGACACTTCCCGATTTCTTGTTTTTCTCTATGTCTCACTCTATCCTTATCCCATGCCTAGAATCGCACGTATCATCGCCCCGGATATCCTCCTCACATAACCCCGCGCGGCAACAATCGCGTGGTGGTCTTTTTTGATGACGAAGACCGACAGACCTGTCTGAACCTTGAATCTAACTCAGTGGTCGCCGCTGGTGATGCTTGGCGTTCGCTGTAAAAACAATCCCGTCCCCCAAAACAATTGACTCAAGCCCAGGCCAAGTTTATACTTCTAAATATAAACTTAGCCTATGGAGAGTCTCATGAAAGCAACTGCAAAAGATTTGAGGTTTCATTCAAAAGAACTCATGGATTCTGTCAGAAGAGGGGAAGAAGTCGTTATCACTTTCCGTGGGAAGCCCTGCGCCAAGCTTGTTCCCTATCAGGAGCTTAATAAAACAGAAGAAAATAAACTGTTCGGGATGTGGAAAGATAATGACACTGTCGAAAATGTTAATGAGTACGTTAGAAATTTAAGAAAAGGAAGATTCTAAATGCTCGTCGACACAGATGTTCTCATTTGGTATCTAAAAGGAAACGATAACGCATATAAAATCATTGAGAATTCAAACAATTTTTTTGTTTCTGTTGTGACCTATATGGAACTTGTCCAAGGAATGAGAAACAAAAAAGAATTGAACACTCTTCGCAAAGCTCTTCATATTTGGAATGCTCAAATACTCTATATTTCCGAAGAGATATCTGCCAAGGCAATGTTCTACGTTGAACAACATTTCCTGAGTCATTCAATGCAATTGGCAGATGCACTAATCGGAGCTACGGCAATTGCTTATGGTAGTCCTATCCTTACGGGAAACGATAAACATTACAAAGTTTTTAAAGACCTTGAAGTCAAAAGATTTAAGCCGTAACATATCGTAATTATACGAAAAACAGCGAATAAATTAATTCACTTTAACCGCAATTGGCATTCGATTTTTGAGGCTATTCAAAATTATTGGTAGCCGTCAAAAACGCCAAAGAGGACTTGGCAAAGGTTGCAGAGTTTATCGCGGATTAACGTAAGGACTCGACCCCCATCGTAACAAAGAATCTCTGCAGAATCCGGTAGCTGATGCCCCACAGAAAATAATCGCAGTAACCATTAAGCTCAATGGTCGGATGGGAATGGTGGCTGTTGCGGTACTCAAAGGTACGTTGCTGGTTGCGTTCCGGTTCGAGCAGAACCTTAAGCGGGACGCGGAAGGCTTTGACCACTTCGCCATTGAGAGTCACCGGGGGCAGGCTTTCAAGTTGATAAATGTGACAGGCGATGCTGACCGGCAGGTAGGCGCCGGTGATCGAACCCAGGGTGCCGAGGTAGGCTTCTTGTGGCAGCATGAGACCAATCTCCTCCAGGGTTTCCCGTTCGGCGGTCGCACGGCTGTCTGCGTCCTGTTCTTCGACGCCACCACCGGGGAAAGCCACATCTCCCGACCAGGGGTCGCCCTGAAACTCGGCACGGCGGATAAAGAGCAACTCTTCGGCTTCGCCATTACCGATCAGGATCATTGCTACTGCCGTACGGCGTTTGCCCTCCGGGTTGTCGGAATGAGAGATCCGGTCGAGCGTTTTGCGGATATGGTCAGGATCGAATGGTTCGGGCATCAGAATTTCTTCAGGCGCGTGAGACGAAACGGCATTCGCGGGTATCGACCTTGATCCGTTCGCCAGCCTCCAGATAGCCTGGAACCTGAATGCTGATGCCGGTTTCGAGTATCGCTTCCTTGGTTTGAGCCTGAGCGGTAGCATTCTTGATTGCCGGAGTCGTTTCTGTAACCAGCAATTCAACCACCATCGCTGGTTCCAAACTTACAACCTGCTCGTTGTATACCCCCAAGGTCAACTCGGTGCCGTCGAGCAGATAGCCTTTGACTGAATCATAGACTTCACCGCCGACTTCGAACTGTTCATAGTTTTCCAGATCCATAAAGACTCCGTTGTCGCCATCAGCGTAGAGGAACTGTCCTTTGCGTTTTACAAAGTCAGCCTCAATCACCCGTTCGGAAGATTTAAAGGTCTCGACAAGGACCTGACCGGTCAGCAGGTTGCGGTACTTGGCTTTAATCAGGGTCGTACCACCGCGCGCAGACGGCGATTGAGAGGTGGTATCAATAATCGTGCAGGGGGCGTCGTTCAGCTGAATGACTATCCCACGTTTCAGGTCAGATGCGTTCATACTGGGTTAACTCCTTCAGATACAGAATAGATTATTTGTAAGCGTTTGGTTGCCAAATATCCAAGCATAAATTGGGCAGATAGATATCTGCAGACATGATGCGTTTTCATGGACTTTGATGCAAGTTCTAGTTGATGACTTAGATATGAAAAAAAAGAATGCTTTGCCCAAAATAGTCTGAATAGCGTTAGAATGAAAGTTCAGGTGATCGGTTTTCCCCACTTTCCGTTCGGGATTTAATGATGAAATCAACTGATACACAGAACCCCAAGGTTCGACCAGAAGATTCAGATAACTCAACTGCTTTCCCAGATTTTTTACAAACCTTTAAGCAGAGTTTAAAAAACGTTTTTCACACTCGTGAAGATATTGATCAGCTCAGCGTAGTGCGTGGGTTACCGCCCTATGTTATGCGCGATATTATGGCTTGCAACCCACTTTCAACATTTATTCAGTCTGAGTATGGCGGACGCGGTGGACACCCAATTGAGGGGATCGCTGTCGTTGAGGCGGCCTCATACGAATCCTTGGCGTTGTCCCTGATCTTCGGTATTAACTGGGCGCTCTTTATCCAGCCGGTTACAAAATATGGCCAGGCTGAGGCTAGAAGCTCTGTCTTTGCGGATTTTATCAGAAACCGAAAGATGGGTGGTCTGATGATCACCGAACCTGATTATGGCAGCGATGCGTTGCATATGCAGAGCTCCTGGAGACAAGAGGGTGAGCGTTGCCATCTTCAGGGAACCAAGCACTGGGCAGGCTTGACCGGCTGGGCGGATTACTGGTTGCTGACGGCACGAAAATCAACTCCGGCTAAGGGGCTCAGCCGCGATATCGATTTTTTTATTTGTGATGCCAACGCCCCCGGCCAGAACATTGTTGTTGAGGAGAAGTTCAATAACCTCGGACTCTACATGATCCCCTACGGGCGTAATCGGATCGATGTCTCTGTCCCTGAAACCCATCGTCTGATTCCACATAGTACTGGGATCAAGATGATGCTCGACCTGCTGCACCGCAGTCGTATGCAGTTTCCAGCAATGGCGATGGGATTTATTCGACGAATTTTGGATGAAGCGACCGAGCATTGCCGAAGCCGGATGGTCGGCGGCAAGAACCTGCTCAGTTACGACATGGTGCAGGCGCGACTGGCCAATATTCAATCCGCCTTTACGGTCTGTTCTGCGATGTGTATCAATACAAGTGAACGAGCAGGGATTGAGAACAACCTGGCGTCTGAGGGCCTGGTAGCTAACTCGATCAAAACCTGTATCACCGATCTGATGCAGGAGTCTGCGCAATCGTTGTTACAGCTTGTCGGTGCCATAGGCTATCGGCTTGATCATTTCGCCGGGCGCGCTGTAGTTGATAGCCGTCCATTCCAGATCTTTGAGGGCTCAAACGACATCCTCTATGCACAGATTACCGAATCCCTGCTCAAGCAGATGAAGGTCGCCAGGGAGAAGAATCTTTCCCGCTATCTGAGTGGCTTTGAATTGACAATTCACTCCAGCAGCTATTTTGAAAAACTGCTCGATTTTGAACTGAATCCATCGATGTCGCAACGGAAGTCGATCGTGATGGGGCAGCTGATCAGTCGGGTTGTGGTGATGGATATGGTTCTGAAACTCGCAGACAGGGGCTTTAGTCCGGAATTGATTGCCGGTTGTCTAACTAATCTGCAACAGGAAATTGCAGGGTGCGTGACTGGTTATGCTTTTGACAACCGGACAGAAATGCTCGATCTGGAGCATGATCAGCCTTCCTGGCGAAATTTCTGTTTGTAATCGGGCAAAAGGGCTTGAACGTCAGCCGATGATCGAATCTTGCTTGCGGTAAACGGTCCCCTGAAACTGCGCGATCAGTCTGCCTTCCTGATCGGTGACCCGCACCTGATAGCAGCCGAGCTTGTTGTTGATAGAAATCTCTTCAGCCGCAGCAAAAAGGGTTCCTCCCGTTGCAGGGTTGATGAAGCTGGTGCTGGTATTGATCCCCATGGCGAGGTTGCCGTGTGAATTTGACGCAACGGCGAACGCAAAGTCCGCCAGGGTGAAGATTGCTCCACCATGAACGGTTTTGGCTCCATTCATATGGTAGGCTTGAATCTCCATCTTTGCCCAGGCTTTCCCCGCTTCAACCCTGAGCAATTCAATCCCGGTATGCTGCGCAAAGTGATCATGCTCTGAGAAGAATTTTTTGATCTGCTCCATTAGCGGTATCGCTCCGTGAAGGGGGATGGGATCAACTCCAAAAGTTATCGCCAGTCGATTTTTTGAGCGGCAGGGGATTGTGCAGGTGTTCGGCCAGATTCGCCTTGCGCCGACATTTGCCACAGACAAATTCCGGATTGCTGCAACGTTGGTCCATCTCTTCCATTAATCCGGCGGAGTGGAGTTCACACATCTTACGCTCGTCAGTTTGATTCTCGCTCATAACTTCTCCTGAACATGAAAAACGCTCTCGAACATGGTTTGGTTTTCAGAAATTGTGTGTCGGTAAAATTAAATGACAATAAAATTATAAGATAGTCCATTTTTAAACGATCGAGACAAAAGTGCAAGGGCTAACTACATAACTTACTGTAATCAAAAGAGATAGCGATGTATTTGTTGCGGGTTTGAGTCTGTCAGTGAAGAGAAGATACAAGAAAATTGGCCACCTTTGTCGGATCGTCGCCGCAAACCCGGTTTTAGGAAAATGGGAACAATATTCTAGTAAAAAAAGCGCTTGACCAGGACTTTTTATCGCTCTAAATTCACGCCGATCCATATCTGTTTTTCTCTTAAGGGATACGAAACTCTGATGCTCAAGTCAATTCTGCGCCACCTGGGATGTTATCCCGCTGAAAAAGTCAGCTGCCCACTTCAGTTCGGCTCTCGCAGCCTGCGTCGTATGCGCTGGCAAAGCAGCATCCGCCGCCGTTAACCCCGCCACAGCAGAATTCCGATCAACAACCAGACCGCAGTACGTTTTCGCCAGTTCCTTAAAGTTGTTTGCCGGGACAGCGGTGAGGTCTTGCGAAAGATCCCGTCAGCACCCTGCTGATATTGAATTACATTCTTTTTACTCATTGCCAGATGAAGATAAAATTTAAACCCGGGAGAGGTGTGTTTATGTTGTTGAGTCGCGCGAGCCTCAGTAGCTTTGGCTTGTTCAGCGCTGAAAAAATTTAGGCAGGCCAGCCTTCCGGTTTTAAATATCTTTATACATCCTAAGAGAAGGTGTTGATAGGCGATACGTTGTGGCGTTTTTTTTATTAGAGGGGTACGTGACTGTTGTTGAGGACGATCTTTGAACTGCTGATCGTAGCGCGCGCGTTGTAGTGGGTCGTTAAGTACCCGTCCTGCCGTGAGAACCTGCCGCAGAAGTTGCTCTCCTTCGCGATTGCCGGCATTGACGTCGGGATGATGACGACGTAGTGCCTTGCGATAGGCCGCGCGGATAGTCTGGCGGTCGGCACTGCGAGCGACACCGAGCAGTTGGTAGTGGTCACTGTTTGACAAACGGAAAACCTTTCGATTCTCCGTCCCTGGAGCGGTAAAAGGGGGGCTGCTACATCCTGTAGCAAACCCCCATTCTTATCGACCTATTGCCTCTGGACCTTTAGTGCTAACTCCGTGAAAAATTAACCTCAACGTCTTGTCGATGTGCCGCATCGATCTTCCATAATTGACGAGAGGTGAAATTGAACAGGCGGGCGATGATGACATCAGGGAATTGTTCGAGCCGGGTGTTGTAGATTGTCACAGCAGAGTTGACCAGTTCGCGGCGATCGGCGATCTGATCTTCGAGTTCGGTAATCCGGTTTGATAGCTGACGGAACCCCTTGTCGGCTTTTAGATCAGGATAACGTTCCACCACCATGAAGAGTGATTTCAGGGTCTCGCTTAAAGCGTTTTGGGCGGCCAGTTTCTGGTTGCCACTGCCAGCATTGCTGACCGCTGAGCGAGCTTTGATCACCGCTTCAAGGGTCTGCTGCTCGTGCTGCATGTAGCCTTCACAGACCTTAATCAGTTTCGGCAGTTCATCGTATCGTTGCTTGAGCATGACATCGATATTGCTCCAGTCACGTTCAATGCTGTTTTTCATCGCGATAAAGCCATTGTAGATGACGATGGTATAGATCACCACCAGAGCGATGATCAGTACTAATACACCTAAGACAATCCATCCGGTCATATATTCCTCCTGTAGAAACGAGATTGAAGCTGCAAGTGTAACAGTTCTTTCCCCTGATTATTTTTAACTTTGCAGGAGCAGCCAGAGACTTAAACCACTAGCGAGACCAGCTGCAGCAAAGAAAAAAGCCGTTGCCAAGGTATAGCGATCAGTTAATTTGGCTTCGGAAGCGGTTTCGGCGATAACGAAAGGTGTCCCGCGGTGGCGGGGCTTGCCAATAACAACCTGATCTTCCTGGCGTTTCTGCTGGTCACTCTGGCTGAGATCCTCATGAAGTAACTGTTCATCGACGTCATCACGAGCGGTCTGCCATTCGCTCTCATCGATTCTGCCATCCTTGTTTGTGTCGTAACCAGAGAGCTTTTGCGAATCCTGCTTAATGCGCCGCAGTGCTTCGGCGCGTCGTTGTAGGCGCGGGGCACGGTCTGTCCTTTTTACCTGCGCTTCACCGAGAACATAGACCAGAGCACCATCATAGATCATCTCTTCGACCCATTTTTCATCCGGGCTGCTAAACCCACCGAAGGCGGTACTCCCTTCAGCCATACTCTCCTGACGGTGGCCGGCCTTGACTGTTGCAGCGGAGGGGTCGATGCTGACGCGACCCGTTTCATCTTCTATCCAGAAGGGGATATGTCCGCTGCTGGTGATACTGCTGACGACCCAGTCTTTTTTCGAGTTTCGTTTATAGCGGACTAAACGGTAGTAGATGCAGGCGATATTTGTCATTGGTGAAAAGAGAGCATATTGCCGCCGCGCGTTGCCGTGAACTTCGACCCGTCCCATTGCAATCGAGCGGATCTTGCTGGTCGGAGTGTTTTGGATTAGTCTTTTGAGTTGCAACCGACGAAAACCACCGATAAAGAAGAATGCTGCCAGCAGTCCACTCATTGCGCCGGAAGAAAAACTCTTCGCAATCATGGGGCCCAACCAACTGGTGGAGTTTCCAAATTTGACCAGCAGGGCAATCCCCACGAATATGCTTATCCCGATGATCGTCCTTGGGCTGTTCCAGGTGCTGTGATGCTGCAGGTCTGGAGGTGTTGGTAGTTGTGATCTGTTAGTGCCCGATGTCTCTGTTTCTGGGGTGGCTGTGGCGGCGTCGACCCCGCTGGTCAGCTCAGAGATGATTTCCTTCTGTAATGGGAGATTGGTTGCCAGCTCTGGTTGCATGGCCGTGAGAAGGGCCGTGGCTGCGCTGGCAATTGTTTCTGATTCAGAGTCTGGAGTTGGCTGCTCACGTTGTCGATCAATATCTGCCTGTAGCCAGGCGTAGTGCGTCAGTGAGCGCAGATTCTTTTTGAGAGCTCCGAGATCGTCAGCCTTTGCCGTTTGTAGGTTGGCACCGGGTAGTGCTGAGATGCCGAAGCGCATGTCGACGCGATGGTGTCCGGCATATTCCTGAGTCAATTCGATCAATTTCAGCAGGTTCTGATTGGTGCTCAAGGTTGCACGCTCGCCAAGGCTCTGATGATCGAATTTTCCCGGAAAGGCACGCACCGCCCCAGCGGGTTTGCCTTTCTCGTCCAGCAGGTAAATATCGAGAACAGGACGACCCTGCAAGATTATCCGCTGCCACTTTTTAAGAGGCAGCCCGGAGTTTTCACTGTTCCCGGTGTAACGATGTGACGAAAGAATCTGGCTCAGAGTTCGCTCGACCAGGCTTCCTGATAGCTCGGCCAGGAATATCAGTAGTTTTGAATCCTTGGGGACAATGAGTGATTTTTCGCGTCCGAAGAACTTTAATTCGTTGGCATTGAATTCGACGCGAGTCAGTATAAAAGGGGCAAATTTGAGCGGACTTGGAGTAATAAGATGGCAGCAGAAATCGTAGTTAACCAGGGTCTGTTTAATTTTTTTCAGTCTAGGCTCTGGTCCCTTGGTAAGGAGGGCCTCGGTTTGTCCAAGCAGCAATTGACGGCAACTGTAACCATCAAGCTCATATCGAGAAGCCAACTCTTTGAGAAGCGCTGGCATTTCTGGGGGAGGGCTGCTTCTTTGGTCGACAATGAGGTAGGCATCTACAGACATGCAACATCCCAAGAGTGAAAGAAATTATAATCTGTTTAATTTATCGGGATGCCAATTAGCTGGCAAGAAAAAAGCCGCAATCTCCATGGGAAAATGCGGCTTATTATCTGATGTCTTTTGACAGTAGACTGACTCAGCTCATACCAAGCATCGCCTTGTAGTCTGCTTCGACCATCTCGAGGTGGTGATGAGTTGAGGCGGCGTTACTCAGGTAGACCTGTTTGATCTTTGGGTCATCTATGGTCTGAGCTATGGCCAGGAGCTCTTTTGCCAGCAGGTCTTCCTGCTCGATTGCAAGTTCCAGCGCGAGACGTTCATCGAATTCACTGATCATTGCTTTTTGAAGAGCAAGAAACCAGGGTGATGCCGTATCTGGAGCGACATCCATCATCTCGGCAAAAGCGGGCAGGTCGTTACCCTGATAGGCTTCATAGAACGTTAAAGCGTGCTGGCGTTCTTCACAGGCAAGTATTTCGAAGGTGGCCTTGGCTGCTCCGTCAATCATTTTACCAGCACCCAGATTATAGAAATCCATTGCATCTTTTTCGGTCTGGATTGCTTTGAGTAAGGTTTCTTTCAGGTCTTGATCTGTCATCTGCTACTCCTCCTCTGATCAAAATCGAACACCGCCAAGGCTACCGGCGGCGGAATAAATCTAAATTCTTAATCACCAAACTGTCTACAGTATACAATTTAACACAGCGAGACTTGACGATCCAGAGTTCTTTTCAGGACCTGGAACAAGTGGTCAGGATTCTAAAAAATCAGTAGTAAATAAATAGAAAAAAAACCGGGATAACGATGCCGCCCAAGCAGAGCATAAGAGCTCGGCGTTTAAGGTCGGCGCGTTTTGGTAGCAGGAGCATGCCGGTAAGGGCGAGCAGGAAAAGGCCTCCGGCGTAGATATCGGCGACCCAGGTCCAGGCCTGCTTGGCATGGTTCAGGTGAAGAAAATTGAGTCGGTACCAAAAAGGCCTGCGTTGCGATTTTTCAGCTTGCACATTCCCGCTCGGCAGATGAATGCGAATCATCCGCTTGTCAGCATAGAGCCAGAGATTCTCAGGATCGGGTTGAAAGTGTTTTTTTGAAATTTTGGTTTCACCAAGTTGACGCAGAATTTGTTGGACCTGGGCGCTGTTGACAACCCCGGGAGGCAGTGGGTCGATCTGCAGGTTGAATTGCTCAATGCTGTAGTTTGCGTTCCAGTCGTGCATGTGATTTACCGCAATCCCCGACAAGGCATAGAGCAGTGTCAGGCCGATGCAGAGAAAGCCAATATCCCGATGCAGGCTGTGGTTGAGTCGCCGCCAGTTCATCCTTTGTTTAGATTCCCTCGATCAGAGCACCGAGCCCACGGATTTGAAAAAATGTTTCACCACCGGTTACTGTGGAGGGGTCAAACTCTTCACCCTGTTCTTCAGCATGGTGGCGTTTGCGTTGGATAACTTCTTCACGACTCAGATCGAATTTTTCCAAAGTCCCTTCAACGACAGCTTCGATGCCACGCGCTTCAAGTGGGAAAACGATTTCGCCATCTTTGACTTTAACGCGAATTTTTTCGAATGGCTTCTCACCGGCAACGTAGACCCAGCACCCACGAGACGCACAAACGTCAACGATCATGCCGCGAACCTGAACACGCTGTCCTACATAGGCATCACCATTTTCAAGAAGTTCGCTAACCGATGTCATTTTTTCAAGGATGACACCATCTCCAAAAGTTTTTGCCATTACCGAAACAACCGAGAGACTGAGCATCAGAGCCGTTAGTGTCAGAGCAACTGTCTTGCGCATATTTATCTCCTGAAAAATTTAAAGCGGTTGATTGTCGGGATTTGTTTGGCTGAATCTCGAAGAAAGTACAGTAATTTAGGACGAATTTCAAGTGGACAGATAAGTCCCTGAAATGAATAAGAAGTTAGCTTTAAACTCAGTATCAGTCAGTTGTTACGCCAAATAAAATGAGGAGATCGGGCGTTCCGCTCATTTGTCGCTGCCAGAGAAGGCAGAATTAGAGGTGCAGGTTGAGGTCAGGGATTGTTTGTTTCATTTGTCAGTAGGGAAATTGAATCCGAGTTGAGCCCCAGTCGAGGGTTTGGACGAACCTGTCATGGTGAGATTGATGGTGTTTTTAATTTGTAGTTTCTGGGGGTCGTTAAAGCCCATGAATGCGAGGCAGTCTTCAAGGCTGTATGAGATAAGGACATCGGTGCGTGAATCGCTGGCAAAGGTTGAATAGGTACGTGCCAATCCATAAGTCAAAGGATCGATGACCAGAATGGCCAATGGCCCGGTCCCGGCGTTGGGGCGTTCTTTTTCGAGAGCACCTGCTTTATTCAGGGTCTCAGAACTTAGTTGACTGAAATCTACGTTGTGCGAGAAATCGATAATTTCACAATAACTATTAAAACCGGAGATTTGGTTTTTAAGTTGGTCAGCGTAGGCCCGAACCTGAATGTCATCGATGCTCCCGTAATAACAGGTGTAAACGAAATTATATTCAGGGAGCAGAATGTTCTTGATCGGCATGGGGAGGTACCTTCTATGGGGAATCCAAGCTCTGTCTGTGCATTTGGTTTTCAAATAAATTATATTTTGATATTAATTTAGTCAATAACTTTTAATCAAAGCAGATGATTTTAAGTCGGATTTAATTTTTTCATACAAGAGACCACGGGGGATTCATTGTGATAACTGTCTGATAAACTGGGCAATTTATGTGATGCGCCCCGGAAAGATACCCGGTACTCATTAAGAATTCACCAGTGATCTCACCACCCGTAAAACGGAAAGTTTGCTTGAAAAGCTTAACCCATTCTTCCTTCGTCAAGGGGTGGTGATGATCGAGCCAGGCGGCAAAGCTGCCGTAAGTGGCACGCAATAGAACAAGTCGCCGTGCGTTTTCGATTGTGGCGTCGACCTTGAGCTTATTGCGTATGATCCCGGCATCAGCCAGCAATCTTTGACGCTCACTTTCACCGTACGCAGCGACTCGATCGATGTCGAACCCTTCGAAAGCGCGTCGGAAGTTATCCTTCTTTTTTAGAATCGTCAGCCATGACAGCCCCGCCTGGTTGATTTCAAGAACAAGCCGTTCGAACAGCAGATGATCATCTCGTAGCGGGAAGCCATACTCAGTGTCATGGTAGGGGCCGTGCCAGTCGTGTCCAGGGGCTGAGTCACAGTAGTTGCTCATAGGGTTCCTTTGAGGGGATAGCCTCGCATAAGCGGATTCGATTCTTCGGAGGAAAAATAAGTATAGCAGGGTGCTGCCTGGCCATCGATTTGTGTTATGCTTTAAAAAACCCAAACGCAAAGGAGGAAGACTTTATGCCAGTCTCTGAGCCACCTGACCACGTGGGAAAAAAAAGATCACAGTAATACGAATAATGACCCGGCAAATTTAAGCCGGTAAAAGGTTCCCCCTGGGAACACTGCAAGGTTAGAAATAGATAAAAAGAGGGCCTCCGTTGCAATGATGGAGGCCCTCTTACTTTCCGATCTCACCATCCAGATAGACCCAATCTTTGCGATGACGTTTGAACCGCGAGATCTCGTAGAGCTGCTGTTCTTTGTTTTGTAGACGAAAATGAGCGATAAATTCAACCTTGCCGATTTTGTCGGTTGCCAAGCCCTGCCTCGTTGAAATGATTTCGAGTCGATAAAATTCAACCTGATCGGCCCAGTCAGAGATCTCCTGATGTAAGTTTGCTGTACGTTTGTCGGGGTGGGTGGTTTTAACCAGATAGTCGATCAGTTTGAAGCTATATGCGCTGTAGCGTGAGCGCATGAGCTGTTCGGCCGTTTGCGCAATCGTCTTATCTTGATGCAGCTTCCGGCAACAGTTAGCGTATGTTTTACCGCTCGCGCAAGGGCAAGTTTGTCTGATGTTAATCATCGAGTTCTGAGCTGTTGCAGCAGAATCTTACCCGTCTTATTAATGTGGATACTTGGTAGCATGCTGCCAATGTCGCGCTTGGCCTTCAGATCACCAATTGAGTCATCATGCTCATCTCTGAAGTAGACCCGGACCTTTTCAGAGAGGGTCTTAAGACGGGTGTATTTCAATTTGATTTCCATTTAATCAGCTGTCGCTGACAGCGGCAGAGTCATTCTCATCATTCTGATCGCTCCCGGGGCGATATTTAAGCTGCATTCCTTTCAGGAAGTTACGTAATATCTGATCCTGACAGTCACGGTAATGCTTATGTCCAGGCTTGCGGAACAGCGCACTTAATTCATGTTTGCTGATATGAAAGTTGGCCATATCCATCATCTCGGTGATATCTTCGGCTTTCAAATTTAATGCGATTTTCAATTTAATGAAAATGATGTTGTTGGTCAGGCGTGTCTCTGGCTCTGGTTGTGGCCCATCTTTTTTACCGCGTTTTTTGTTTATCAATCCATTCAGGAAAATCGCGCACTCCCTGTCATTACATTTTACGTAGCCAGGGTCTTCCTCTTTCTTTAACCAGGCACTGATTTGCTCACGCGTCACTTCATGGCCCGCGGCGTTAAATGTAGAAATCATATTTGAATCATTAAGATCGAAAACATAGCGAAGACGACGCAGAATATCGTTGTTGGTCATAGAATATGTCCTTTTATCTGGTTATTTTGGGATCGTGGGAGGTCGATGGCAGCTTAACCTTTTAAGGCGCTGGAGTGCTTGGCTAAAATATCCAACTCACGTGAATGCCATGAGAGGGTTGCGGTTTTGCTGTGCATGCGCGAGGCAAGTGCGGGAAAGTGTTTGCGGATCACGACGGCGGCATACTCGGCGAGAAATCTTGATTTCAGCTCGGCGCGCGCCTGGTCGACTCCAATGTCATGGTATGGAGCCGAGGTGAAAAGTAGAAAACCATCATCCGGAATGCGACCGGTTCGCATGTTTTCCTCGATAATTCCTGCGGCTTTACATATCGGCTCGGCAAGTTCAGGGCTGTAAGGACCAATGATTAGAGCGAGGTTGGGAGTGTGTAGAAAATCAAAACCACGGCCGAGACAAATCATCCATTCCTTATGTTCGATCTCCAGCTCGCGTGTGTTTGAGCGTACCTCGGCGATCCAGTTCAGGTTGCCATGCAACAGGCGCAGGAGATCGGTGCGCATCTGGTATGACATGTCGGGATAGAGCGCTGCCAGCCGTTCATCGAGAGGCTGGGCCTCATCTTTGGTTATCGTGGCCAAATCGAGAAGTTCACCTTTTTCACCATGCAGGATCAAGGCATCTTCATCAGTTTCAAAACCACAGATAATCGGGAAGACCGTGGCATGACCGGAACCGAAGATCTGTTCTGCTTGTTGTTTGATGATACGGGTATAGGCTAGTGCGGCTTCGGTATTATAGTCAAAGCCGGCACAGCCGCGCTGTGGATCACCTTTCGAAAAGTGATAGGTAATAAAGATGAGGACCTGACGACCGTCAGCAACCATGCGCTGTACATGGTTGGCCAGTACTTCACCCAGATGTGGCCAGCCGAGGTCGAACATGCCACCGAGGTTACGAAAGGGTTGAATAATACCGGGCGGGGTACTGGTCACCACCGGGATGTTGATCCGGCCATCCATGCACTTGAGGACTATGATGGCCGTCGGATGTTGCGCCAGGTAATGTTCGCGCGCCAGACAGGCTTCAGGGCTGCGGAACTCGGCAGTATGCCGCCGGGCCAGCGCCAGCATCCAGTCGATACGTTCTTCAATCGGTTTCTGATGTATCGTCATGATTGACTCCTGTTAGCAACATGTAAACAGCATGTTCAATCGATGATTGCAAACCGTTAGCAACTGAGGCCTGCTCCTTAAGCTGGTTTTGGTAATTTATTGAGAGCAGTTACATATCTGTCAATATCAAAAGGCTTACCATCCTTCATCACCCCAAAGACTTCTGCAATGACAACGGTTCCGAGAAGCTCTTTGGATATTTTTTCAGAAAATCCTTCCGAGATAAGTCGCTCATACGTTTGTTTTGTTTCTGGTGGATCATTTGTATCAATTTGTGTTTCAACGACCTGGATGATTGCGGCACTTAGTCGATTGTTACTTTCCATCATGTTGTCCCTGGTATGAATTACAATTAGTCTGTCATCTCCACCATCATGCCTGTTGCTCTCTGGGTGAAATGAACTTCAATGACAATTTCTACTGAATAGTTATTTTAATAGACGAAGGTTTCCAGGCGCACTTTTGGCAGCCTGCTTTCTGTGCCTGTCAGATATTCATCGACACAGCGCGCAACCTCACGGCCCTCACTGATCGCCCAGACCACCAGGCTTTGGCCGCGACGGCAGTCTCCAGCGGCAAAAACACCATCTATCGAGCTCATGCGGGTCTTCGGGTCGGTCTTGATGTTGGAGCGTTGATCAGCTTCGCAACTGCTCTGTACGAGCAACTCAGAACGTGGCCCGAGAAAGCCCATTGCCAGCAGGATAAGATCGCACTTCCAGACATGTTCACTTCCAGCCACTTTCTCCGGTCGGCCGCTTGACCAGTCGACCTTGACCGTTTCCAGGCCGGTGACGGTCTTGCCTCTGCCGATGAATCTGGTGGTCATGAGTTCATAGTGAACATCACCACCCAGAACCTGCATTTCTTCAACCGAGGAACTGACGCGTTTGATGCGTGACCACTGTGGCCAGGGGTTGGTCGCGGCGCGTTCTGTTGGAGGCTGTCCGAGAAGCTCAAAATTGACCACGCTGGTTGCACCTTGACGCATAGAGGTGCCGATACAGTCTGAACCGGTATCACCGCCTCCTATGACGATGACCTTTTTTCCCTTGGCTGATAGCGCCTGTTTTTTTGGGTGCAGGGCGGCAACATTACTGTCGCCCCAGTTGGCGCGATTTTGTTGCGGTAGGAAATCCATCGCAAAGTGGATTCCGTCCAGATCGCGTCCAGCGACAGGAAGATCACGTGGCTCCTCAGCTCCTGTTGCAATCACGATGGCATCGTGGGTGGACTTGATTTCCTCGAAGGTGGCATCTTTGCCGACTTCACAAGAGTAGCGGAATTCAATCCCTTCGGCCTCAAGCAAGTCGACGCGGCGCTGGACCTTCTCTTTGCGTAGTTTGTAGTGTGGAATACCATACATCAGCAGACCACCGGCGCGGTCGGTCTTTTCAAAAACGGTTACTCGGTGGCCAGCCCGGTTGAGCTGCTGGGCGCAGGCCAACCCCGCTGGACCTCCGCCGATGATGGCAACGGCTTTGTTGCTGCGTTGGGTAGGCGGTTGCGGAACGATCCAGCCTTCTTCGAATCCCTTGTCGATAATCGACATTTCGTGCAGTTTGATCGTCACCGCCGGTTCGATGATGCCGAGAACACAGGAAGTTTCGCAGGGAGCTGGACAGACCCGGCCGGTAAACTCCGGAAAGTTATTGGTCGCGTGCAGCGCCTGCAGTGCTTGTTTCCATTGGTTACGATAGACCAGATCGTTCCATTCCGGGATCAGGTTGCCGAGCGGGCAGCCGGTCATGCAGAAGGGGACACCGCAATCCATGCAACGCGCCGCCTGGGTCTTGACCTTCTCATCGCTGGGATAATCGTAATGCTCATCGTGGTGCTGTAGACGTTCATTGACCGGTCGTATGTTCTTGTCACGACGGCCATGTTTAATAAATCCGCGTGGATCACCCATGAATAGCCTCCTTCTCTTTCTCGGCCTTGGCTGCCCGTTCATTCAGCACCCGGCGGTATTCTCGGGGAAATACGCGGACGAAACGCTGCAATTGTGCGTCCCAGTCCGCGAGGATTTCGGCTGCGAGAGGCGAGCCGGTTAACTCTTGATGCGTGGTGATAATCTGTCTGAGCCATTCGGCATCATCATCATCGGCTGCTATCAGCTCGAGATCGATCATCGCCGGGTTGCAGCGCCGCCGGAAACGATTGTCATCGTCGAGCACGTAGGCAAAGCCGCCCGACATTCCGGCAGCGAAATTACGTCCGGTCCGCCCCAGGCAGACCATGCGGCCACCAGTCATATATTCGCAACCATGATCGCCTGTCCCCTCGACGACGGCTGTTACGCCTGAGTTGCGGACGCAGAAGCGTTCTCCGGCTTTTCCGGCAAAAAATGCTTCGCCGCCGGTTGCACCGTAGAGGGCCGTATTGCCGACGATGGAGTTTTTATGCCAGGCGAAAGGTGCCTTGGCATCAGGACGGACGATGATGCGACCGCCGGCCATCCCTTTGCCGACATAATCGTTGGCCTCACCGATCAGGCGCAGGTTAATGCCATGGGCCAGGAAGGCACCGAAGCTTTGACCGGCGATACCGGTCAGGTTGATGTCGATAGTTCCAGCGGGCAAACCGTCGCGGCCGTGACGCATCGCAATTTCACCTGAAAGCATGGTGCCGAAGGTTCGGTTGGAGTTACGGATCGGCAGTTCGATAGAGACCTGCTCCTTGCGTTCCAGAGCCGGTGCCGAGAGCTTGATCAGTTCGTTGTCCAGCTGCTTGTCCAGACCGTGGTCCTGTCCCTGAATCCGACGGGTGGCGATATCCGCTCTGACCTTCGGCTTGGTCAGGATGCGCGAAAAGTCGAGCCCCTGGTTTTTCCAATGCTTGATTGCGTCATCCATTTCAAGATACTGGGTCTGGCCGATCAGTTCGTCAAGGCTGCGTACGCCCAATTCGGCCATCAGCTCACGGACTTCCTCGGCGAGGAAGGTGAAGTAGTTGACCACATGTTCCGGCTTGCCGGCAAAGTTGCCGCGCAGGGCTTCGTCCTGGGTGGCGATACCGACCGGACAGGTATTGAGATGGCATTTGCGCATCATGATGCAGCCGACGGTGACCAGGGCCACAGTGGCGAAGGCATATTCTTCAGCGCCAAGCATGGCTGCGATTATGACATCGCGGCCGGTGCGCAGTTGGCCATCAGTCTGAACGATAATCCGACCACGTAGGTCGTTGAGCACCAGTGTCTGCTGGGTTTCGGCCAGACCGATTTCCCAGGGGATGCCGGCGTGTTTGATTGATGAGGTCGGTGAAGCACCAGTACCGCCATCGAAACCGGCAATGATGACGCGCTCGGCGTGGCCTTTACTGACCCCCGCCGCGATTGTTCCGACCCCGACTTCACTGACCAGCTTGACGGTGATATCTGCCTTGGGGTTGCAATTTTTCAGGTCGAAGATCAGTTGCGCCAGGTCTTCAATTGAGTAGATGTCATGATGCGGTGGCGGCGAGATCAGGGTGACTCCAGGAACGCTGTAGCGCAGATCTCCGATATATTCACTGACCTTGTGACCGGGCAGCTGTCCCCCTTCGCCGGGTTTTGCGCCCTGTGCGATTTTTATCTGTAGTTCATCAGCGTTGACCAGATAATGCGGCGTAACACCGAAGCGCCCAGAGGCCACCTGTTTGATGGCACTGCGCCTCAGGTCGCCGTTTGCGTCGGGGGTGTAGCGTCGTGGATCCTCGCCGCCCTCACCGGTGTTCGACTTGCCGCCGATCCGGTTCATGGCAATAGCCAGTGTTTCGTGGGCCTCGGTGGAGATTGAACCGAGGCTCATGGCACCAGTACAGAAACGTTTGACGATGGCGCTAACCGGTTCGACTTCATCAAGTGGAACGGGCTGGTTCTGTTCTTTGAATTTGAACAGTCCGCGCAGGGTGCAGAGCTGTTCACTATGATTATTGACCTGCTGAGAAAACTGATCGTATTCGTCGCGATTGCCCGAGCGTACGGCATGTTGCAGCAGGGCGATGACCTCGGGGTTCATCAGGTGCAGTTCCCCTTCTGGTCTCCAGGAATACTCTGAACCACGATCCAGGTTGCGATTGGGGTCAATACGTTCGGCGAATGCGAGTTGGTGGCGCATCAGGCTCTCGGTAGCGATTTCCAGCAGTCCTGCACCACCAATACGGCTTGCCGTGCCGGGGAAGTACTTATCAGTAAAGTCATCATTCAGTCCGACGATCTCAAATATTTGGGCACTGCAGTAGCTCTGCAGGGTACTGATCCCCATCTTGGAGAAGACCTTGAGCAACCCTTTGCCGATCGCCTTAATATAGTTTTTGGTGTACTGATGAAGTATGTCGGTCTCATCATCGGCATGGGTGTTACCGTCCTGGCCTGGAAGCATCCCCTGATTGACCATGGCCTCCAACGTCTGAAGCGCAAGGAAGGGGTTGATCGCCGTAGCGCCGTAGCCGAGCAGCAGGGCAAAGTGGTGAACTTCACGTGCTTCGCCGGTTTCGACGATGAGGGAGCATTGACTGCGTTTGCCAACCTGAATCAGATGGGTATTTATACCAGACAGGGCGAGTAGTGCTGGAATCGGTGCTTTCTTTGCGTTGACGCCACGATCTGACAGCACCAGAATGGTACGGCCAGCATCAACCTCAGCCTCAGCCTCAGCCTCTATAAAGAGAGCTTTCAGGCGCTTTTCCAAAGCCTCTGGACCCTGAGTTGCGTCAAAAAGGATGCTGAGTGTGGCACCGCGAAACCCCTGGATATCACTGTGCCGCAACTGCTCTAACACATCGTTGGTGATAATCGGGTGGTCGAGTTCCAGCATCTGGCAGTGCTCCGGGCCAGGCATCAGAATGTTACGGGCCGGGCCAATATACTGGGTCAGACTCATGACAATCTCTTCGCGTAGAGGATCAATAGGTGGATTGGTGATCTGCGCAAAGAGTTGTTTGAAGTACCAGTAGAGCAGCTTACTCCGCTTCGATAAGACCGCGACCGGCGTGTCGGTTCCCATGGAACTGACCGGCTCCTGACCATTGATGGCCATCGGTGCCATGATCTCCCGCATCTCTTCCAGCGTGTACCCGAAGCTCTCCTGCTTGCGGCGCATCTTGCTGATGCTGGGCACCCGTTTTGTGGCCGGTGCCGGCAGGTCATCCAGTCGGATCAGATACTCGCTTACCCATGACGCGTAAGGATGTGCTGCTGCAAGTTCTCCCTTGATCTGGTGATCTTCCTTGAACTCCCCGGTTTCCAGATCGACCAGGATCATCTTGCCCGGAGCCAGGCGTTCCTTGCGAAGGATCTTCTCGGGTGGGATGTCGAGAACGCCAGCTTCAGACGCATAAATAATCTCATCGTCAGTGGTGATCCAGTAACGGGCCGGCCGCAAACCGTTACGATCGAGGATCGCGACAACCTGCTTGCCGTCACAGGCGACGATGTTGGCCGGGCCGTCCCAGGGTTCCATCATTGTGGCATGATATTCGAAAAAGCCTTTGACGTTAGGGCGCAGACTGGCCTTTGAAACCCAGGCCTCGGGGACCAGCATCGCTAGCGAGTGGGCCAGGCTCCGACCGGTAACCACCAACAGTTCGAGGGCGTTATCGAGACAAGCGGTGTCAGAGCTCCCTTCAATGATGACCGGGTCCAGGTCAGTGATCGCATCAGCCAGGTCGAGGTGAGCGAACAAGGCAGTACGTGCGCGCATACGGTTGATATTCCCGCGCAGGGTGTTGATCTCACCATTATGTGCGATGTAGCGGAAAGGTTGAGCCAGGTCCCATGTCGGGAAGGTGTTGGTACTGTAGCGCTGGTGTACAAACGCAACTGCACTGACCAGCCGTTCATCGCCGAGTTCAGGAAAGAATGTATTTAGTTGTTCGGAGAGCAGCATCCCCTTGTAAAGGATGGTGAAACTGGAGAGTGAGCAGACGTAGAAGAGCTCTTCTCCGGCGAGAGTTCCCTCACGGATAGCATTCTCAGTACGCTTGCGGGCCAAGAACAGCATCAATTCGAGTTGGCTGACCTCGACTGTGCCTCGATCGACAAAGATCTGCATGACCCGCGGTTCTACGGATTGAGCGTTGCGACCGATGTTGCTGCCGTCCGTCTGGATCTCGCGCCAGCCAAGGACAGTGCATCCGACGCCGACAAGTTCACGGTTCAGAACAGTGATGCAGGCATCACGACAAGTGCTGTCTTGGGGGAGAAACACCATCCCAGCACCATATTCGCCAATCTCTGGCAGCTCAAAGTCGCAAACTTCGCGGTAGTAAGCATCTGGTATCTGAATCATCAGACCCGCACCATCACCATCCAGGGGATCAGCGCCGACAGCGCCACGATGGGTCAGGTTGCAAAGTATCTCTATGCCACGTTTGACTATGCTGTGACTTTTTTTACCTTTGATGTTCGCGATAAAGCCGACACCGCAATTATCGTGTTCGTTGGTGGGGTCGTAAAGGCCCTGTGCGGGCGGCATGCCAATATGGTTCGTCATGGTTGGTCCTTGGTCGTGGGTAAGTAACGGCAGAGTATGCAAGCAGTCGGGATGGGGATGGTTGTTCGCGACATTGACCTGGTCAACAGCTGAAGCCAGGTGCCATGGTCATGTGAACGCCTAGGGCTGCATTGGCACTTCTAACTGCTCTGGGGCTTGCGGATGCGAGCTGAGCAACTTGATAGACCATTGCTTTTCGGGGGTCACGTCTGGGATGCACGGAGGCCATCCATTCTCCGCCATTTTTTTATATGAACTGAGTATACTAAACGGTCCTGCTTTTCTTGTAAAGATAAGCCTCTCCTGCAAGTTAAATTCAAAACCTTAGCTGGGGTGACAAAACGTCGGATGAAATGCTAAAGGCAATGAGACTCATATTCATAATTTAGCAAATTGATGGGCAAGAGTTACTTTGGTAGCCGGTGAGAAATTTTGTTTATTCGATGGAATTGCTTGTCTTGTTCTCTCAATTCGATAGTGGCATAGTGCTCAGAATCTTAGTGGAGTTTTTATTTAATACGAAAGGTGTAAACGGATGGTTCCTGTCTCTGTCAGCGAAGCTTGGAACGGGCTTCAGGAAAGTAAAAAAACAGCTATTAGTCGCTTGTGTGCCAAGCGGCAACCCCTCATATTCTCGCGTTGGATCGATGCTGCCGGGTTGAAAAGCTTTCGTCACGATTCTGTCGTCAATCGTAAAGCGGGTACTGGTTCGCGTCTCGACGCTGTGCTGTTCGAAGCTGAGGATGGTCATTTGGCTATGGATGTGCTGGTTGCGTATTTTACCGAGCTGTCGCCAGAAATTAACGATCAGTACCTTGAGCTGCTTGAAGCGGCGGGTGATGAAGAGTCCGAAACGAAGTTGAAGATTTATGCACAACTTGCAAACCGCCACAAAGAGTCTCCTTATCTAGGGCTCTATCTGGCAACGGCGCTCTGGGTTGAAGAGTTTGAGGAAGCGGATATCGAAGTTGTCGAAAAGCTGACAGCAGAGCTGGCAAATCCCGCCTGAATAATGATCCGGGGTTTTTAGGGTTTGCCCTGAAGCCCCGGAGTTATATTCTTTCAAGACTTTCAACAGTTCTTTCGTTCTTTTTGTCGCCGGTATTGAGAACCGACTGTGGTTCAAACAGCATGACGTGAACCTCTTCTTCAGCGACCGGAAGATGCTCTACGCCACGCGGAATGATGAAGAATTGCCCTTCTTCAAGATTTACGTCCTGGTCTTTCAGTTTGATTTTCAATTTGCCCTTGATGACCATGAATAGCTCATCTTCATTTTCATGCTGATGCCAGACAAACTCACCCTTCAGTTTTGCTAATTTCACGAATTGACCGTTAAGCTCACCGACAATCTTT
>JAJRQB010000172.1 GCA_024280485.1 Deltaproteobacteria bacterium | reverse complement strand
GTAGCAAACTGCAAGACAGAGTACAAAATGCTGATGCAGTGGATCAGGAGGCGCCTGCGAGCCAAACAGCTGTGCCTGTGGAAACGAGCCAAACGGCTTCACCGCAGACTCCGGCAGTTAGGCTACCAAGGCGAGTTCAAGTCAATAAAGATGAACTCATGGCGCAATGCCGCCAGCCCCCTGGCCAGCTATGCACTTCCCAATAGTTATTTGAGGGAAGAAGGTCTCTTTGAACTGGTAGCGGTGCAAACCGGGTACCTGCCTCAGAATTATTGAGGTGAAGAATAGGCAGGAGCCGTATACGAGGCCCGTACGTACGGTTCTGTGAGAGGGATGAGGCGAGCCTGATCTGCTCGCCTCACCCTACTCGATGCTCTTCAAGTGTACAAATATCAACGATGTCCTGTTCCGTCTTCCATTATCCCCGATCTCTGAATTCCTGATAGACTGAAAAGGCAGACCAACAGGTCACTATTGGAGGCGAGGGCCATGAGCATGGATAACGTACTGAACGTCATGGAACAGACCGAACAGAAACATAGTCGCTTTCTGCTCGCCTGGAAACGTGGCGTCATCTCCCTCGGGCCGGAACTTTTCGGCCCAGGGTCGGTCGCTACGGCCCAGGACAAGAATGAGCTGCGGCCGCTGCCACAAGCGGTGAATGCTGTGTTTGCCGAAGAGAGTGGTGGTGAAGAGCAGTTCCTGGCCGCGATGGTGAGTTTTTACGACCCGGTCTGGGGTGAGGAGCTAGCGGCGCGGATCGACTGCCTTAAGTCGGTCTGCGGCCTGACCTTCAACCTGGATCACGATTGTACCGAGATCCTTTGTGGACTGCTGTTGAATTACGAGGGGTGGTCGACAGAAAAAGGAGAACAATATGAGTAAGCCTGTTTGCGTTGTTATTGGTGTCGGCCCCGGCAATGGCACAGCGATTGCCAAGAAATTTGCGGAGCAAGGATATGCAGTCGCTCTTTGCGCACGAACCGAATTGAAACTTAACGCGCTGGCAAAGGAGCTGCCTGATGCTGCCGCCTTTGTCTACGATGTGACCGACCCGGAGGCCGCAGCGCGCGTATTTGCTGATATCGAACAGTCGCTGGGCGCGGTCGCGGTGGTCGCTTACAACGCCGGTTCCGGCACCTGGGGCAATGTCGATGAGGTGGCCGTCGACTCGTTTCAATTGTCCTGGGAAGTGAATACGCGCGGCTTGTTATTGGCGGTCAAGGCCGTGTTGCCGCAAATGCGTAAACGTGGTGGTGGTGCGATTGTGATTACCGGTGCAACCGCAGCTTTAAGGGGCGGGTTGGCGTCCACGGCATTTGCCTCGGCCAAAGCGGCTCAACGTAGCTTGGCTCAATCATTAGCCAAACAATTAGGTCCGGAAAAAATCCACATCGGCTATGTCGTCCTGGACGGCATGGTGGATCTGGAAAAAACCATGACGAATATAGTCGATAAACCGCTGGATTTCTTTTTGAGTGCCGAACAGATTGCCGAGGCGTTCTTTTATCTTGCGACTCAACCGGAGCGCGCCTGGACATTTGAAATGGATCTGCGCCCCTATGGGGAGAAGTGGTAGCTTAAAGGGGACAGGCACCTGCGGAGCCTGTCCCCTTTCTCTCCAAATATTATAAATTATTTACTTTCGGGACGGATTTAGTTGCCAGCCGTGACCGTTTTGGTTTTCCCCAGAATCGACATTGCGGTAGCGACCATCCCTGCCATATCTCCCATGTTGGAAGGGATCAACATGGTATTACTCTCCTTGGCCAGTTTACCGAATTCCTTAACATATTGTTCAGCAACTCGCAGATTTGCAGCCATCTCGCCACCTTCTGCATTTAGTGCTTCAGCAATCATCGTGACCCCTTTCGCTGTAGCAGCCGCAACCAGTTGAATCTCTTGAGCCTTACCTCTGGCTTCGTTGATCTGCTTGGTCATTTCACCCTCGGAGATTGCAATTGCTTCTTCTTTCAAACCCTTGGCCCGGTTGACCCGTGAATCGCGATCTCCCTCAGAGGTGGCAATAGCGGCTCGTTTTTCACGAACGGCTTTCATCTGTGCTTCCATCGCCTGCATGACACTTTGCGGTGGAGTCAGGTCTTTGATCTCATAACGCAGAACTTTAATCCCCCAGTTAGTCGCGGCAGCGTCAATGGCGGCAACAATCTGCTGGTTCAGCGCGTCGCGTTCTTCAAAAGTTTTATCCAGTTCGATCTTGCCGATAACCGAGCGCAAGGAGGTCTGCGCTAGCTGGGCCGCGGCGAATTCATAATTGTCGATGCCATAGGCTGATTTTTTACTGTCCATGACCTGCATATAAAGCACCCCGTCGACAGCGATGCTGATGTTATCCGCAGTAATACAGGTTTGGCTCTGGACATCAATGACGACCTCTTTTAACGACCGCCGATAGGCAACGCGATCAAGGAAGGGGACCAGAATGTGAAAACCTGCACCGAGAGTTTTGCTGTACTTCCCGAGCCTTTCGACAATGAATTCCATCCGTTGCAGAACAACGACGGCCGTTTTGACCAGAACGATAACGACAAAAACTGCCAATATAGCGAAAATAATTAAACCTGGTGACAACATTGTGACTCCTCTGCCTAGCAGCCCGTACAGTCCGACAGGCTGCTAATGGGTGAGAAAAAGGGTTAAGACTGCTTTTCGGTATTGCTGGTGATGGGCTTAACTTTAAGAACCAAACTGTTGTTGGCCTCTTGCCCCTCAATCACCACTCTTTGACCTTTGTCGATCAGAACCTCAGCCGTGGCACGCCAAAAGCTACCGTCCAGCTGGATTTCACCGTAACCGTCCTGCTCAATCGCTTCAGTGACCACGGCTTTTTGGCCGATCTTGGAAAATTCATCATCGACCCCGGCTTTGCTGTCACCTTTAAAGGTGTTCAGTCCATAGCGGCGCAGGGTGAAAAGTAAAATCAGTGATGAAACGATGAAAATGATGATCTGGGTGGTCAGGGTGAGTTCCGGCAGAAAAAAGACCGTACCGGCAACAATCCAACTTCCAGCGGTGAAGAAAATCAGAATAAATCCGGGGACCACCATTTCCCCAATCAGGAAGCCAATGCCGATTAAAAACCAGATGAGATAAATTGAAATGGGCAAAACGTACTCCTTTTCAGTGGTTGGATTCTTCTGCAACCGTTTCGATGTTTTTATTGTTTCAGCATGCTAGTAAAAACTATGGACTTTAGTCCAAGCCTTTCAGGTGCTACTCATTTGTCGTCATTCCCGCGAAGGCGGGAATCCAGTGTTTTTAAGACGCGTGGATCCCCGCTTTCGCGAGGATGACGGTCTTTGATCTTGGTTTTAAGGGACTTTCAGTCCCCATCAAACCTCTGCACTTTAGTGCAGAGTGG
>JAJRQB010000171.1 GCA_024280485.1 Deltaproteobacteria bacterium | reverse complement strand
TGCGGGAGAACCGCAAGCACGGTTTGATGAGGGAGGGCTGGGTCAGACGGTTGGAAAGGGTATCCTCGTCTAACGAAAGTGACGGGCACGCATACGTAATCTAAACATGTTTGAACCTGCCTTCTACTCTACCTAATTGTTCCGGAAAGCCGTGTGCGGGAAAACCGCAAGCACGGTTTGATGAGGGAGGGCTGGGTCAGACGGTTGGAAAAGGTATCCTCGTCTAACGAAAGTGACGGGCACGCATATGTAATCTAAATATGTTTGAACCTGCCTTCTACTCTACATAATTGTTATAAGCGTGCCGCAGCATCAAGAACTATGAGCAAGCGGTTTGTGGAACATTCTTTGAAGATTAAATGTCGAAGTTGCGGTGTGGCCTCATCGGTTGCAGAGAAGCGTATCCCTCTTTGATGCTTAATGTGGCTCTTTGCCTCTGACAATATTTGATGTTCGATCTCACCAGTGGGACATTCCTGCCAAATGAGCCAGAATTTTTCTCCGTTTGGAAGTAGCTTGGAGCCAAAAAAAAGGTGCCATTTTTACGTCCTGGCCATGCATCGTCTGAGATTGATTGGCCAGAGAAAATACAAGAGATGATTAGAGAGCGTCCCAGCCCTGGTGGTTCAATCCATGTAACACTATCGGTGGATTTATTTTTCCACTTAGTTAATTCGCTAGATGGGACAACAAATTGCAGAGGCGTGACAATCTTGGAGCCCACGTTCGTTAGGCGGAGCCACTGACTTTGATGACGCGAGCCACCCATATCATTGACCGCCTCAGACTCCTTCAACGCGAATTGGGTCGTAAGCCCGGCACTGCACTTGCCTGATTCATGCAAACTTATCTTTATCTCTCCGGCGATGTCGCGTACTGCGGCATAAATATCACTCCCGCCCTTCGGGCTCCAGATTCTGAACACTGCCGATTGAGGGCCCTGGGCATTTCCAACAGCAATTCGTGCCACGAAATCTTCTTTTTTTTGACATGTTCTTTCTCCTGAGCTGTCACCCAATCTCTTACCCCTCTCTTTTTTTACTAATTATTTAGTTCCACCGTATTCCATAGCCCATTTTTTTTGATGTTCGTGTATTGCGTCCGTGGTGCACTTGTGAACATCCCAATTATTTCCCGCGTCATCGTTTTTTTTACTGCCACACTTTGCTATAAGCCATTCTTCCAGAAATGATTCACTTCTTTTGTAGTGCTTTTGAAATTCATCTGCGAGTATCAGATCTATTTTATTTGAGTTACTTGCGAACATCCTATCAATAATTTCTTGTGTTGCTCCCATCTCCTTAAGATAATTTCTTACTAAAACTTCAAGGTCATGGTAAGCGCTTGATGCCTCAAGAGGCGTAAGAGTTGAGAAGAATTCCTTTTCATAGTACGGCCTGTGAAGCCCTATCGCCGGGATTAGAATTGCCTTCCTCCTAGTTGCCGACCTCATATCGCCGTTATCGTTAAGTCCTCTTTTGACAGCACCATAAAATATTAAAACACCAGCGCTATAATTTCTTCTAATAAGTTCATCTGTTATTTCTTTTCCTGAGGATAAAAAGGAAAACATTTCCGAACTTCCTTCTTGATTAAAAACCTCTTTCCCAACCTCGGTATTTGGATCAAGTATAATTTTTCCAGACACACCGACTTCAGCCAATACCTCTCTAAAAAATCTACCAATTTTTATAGCTTCGACAATATCTCCACCGGGAGTATTTAGTTTATAATTTAAATTAAAACTTAACCGACCAGGCTTTCTTTTTCTTTCTTCTATACCGCTCAGTATAAATTCATATGATTTTATTTTTATTTTATCTAAATCACCCTCTTCAATTTTCCCCTCTATGCTTATGGATTTATATTCAAGCTTTTCACCTCTGAGTTTTATTTCTGCTGAGAACGCTGGAACCGCAATATTTAAAATTAAAATAAAAAGAATGGTTCTTAGCATGTGATACTTCCAAGTATAAAAAATTTCACGAGTAAACAAAAACCTACAACATACCTACCTGAAAAGCCCGGCTTTTTCTCCCCTAGGCGGACTCTTTTCTCTTGATGTTCAACCAAACTCTACGATGAAGACTCGAGAATCGCAGAGTCAGGCTTGGACGAAAATCACGGGGTCAGGTTTGTAAAGTTGCAAACTTACTTGTCTTAAACTGCCACAATAGCCCACCGCCAAGGGCGGCCTAGTCGATCATCTACTTGGGGTCGCTGGCTCGATTCTCGACTTTTCACTCTAATACTACCTGCTCAAAAATACCAAAATGACACGGGTGACGCTGATCAGCCCAGTGCTCGCGCTGACGATGTTTCAATTTGGTGAGGGTTGGTTCCATCGATAAATGAATCGTATATAAAACAAAAACACCATTGACAGCTAAAATGTTTCGTATATGATTCATTTATGTTGTTCGAAATTGGAAGTCATATCCGTCAAGAGCGGAAGAAGCGCAAGTTGACTCAGGCGAAACTGGCCGGGTTGCTCGGCATGAGTCGCTCTACGATCAGTCAGCTTGAGAATGGAACCGTACAGGAGGTCGGAGTGCGTAAGCTGATCCGGATTCTGGAAATTCTCGATCTGGAGCTTCGGGTTCGGACTGCCGGGTTACCACCCACTCTGGATGAACTTCGGGAAGAGGGTGGTCTCTTATGAGTGATCCAAGATCTTTGCATGTCTGGGTTGATCCGACGGCAGCTGGTCTGTTTGCATAGACAGAGCAGCAAAATACGTGTTCAGTTACAAGCAGGACGCGGTGGAAGCCGTCTCTTTGACCATACCGGTGCGTGTTGAGTTCTAAATGATATTTTTTGAATTTATGTCGATGGTCGGCATCTGTTAACTCAACGCTGCCCACCATGCTAGCATCATCATTGCTCCAGCCCCCAGCGAAAGCATTCGATTGAGCCAAACTCCAGGACGTCCGTAACGACCCAGCAGGTATTCAGCAACCATCCCTAATCCAAATCCACAGACAAATCCGAACAGATGAGCTCCCAGATCGGTCCGTTCGCCGGAACTCCCGAGCATGGCCAATAACGCCAGCGCCGCCGCAATCGGAAGCGGCCAGCGGCGCCGCAGATTGTGGCGGTAGCGGATCAAACCGATGGCTGCGACCAGCCCGACCGCACCGAAGACGGCGGTCGATGCGCCGACGGCGCGATGATCAAATTGCTGCAACAGGGCATTGCACAGATTACCGAGCAGACCGCTCGCCAGCAGTAGACTCCAGCCTAACCCGGCACCTAGATCACGACAGAGGCGCACAATAAACAGGCCGCCGAGGGTCAGGTTGCTGAACAGGTGGATCAAATCGGCATGCAGGGTGAGGGAGGTCAGCAGGCGCCACCACTCTCCCTGCAAGATCTTCCCGGCGTGGGCGTTGCCGAGCTCAATCCAGTCGACCGGGTGGTGACTGAGCAGGTTGATGTTGAGTTGAGTCAGATTGTGAAAGCAGGCGACCAGCAGCAGGACAGACAGACTCGGCAGCAGGTTATCATGCTGGGGGTTCTCAACGGGGAGCGGAGGCGGCCAGTTGTGGTTCAATTCTTCGTAGTTGCGTAGTTCGCTGCAGGCTCTAGCAAAGGCCTCAGGGGGGACGAGCAGTAGCCAACCTCTGCCACAGGGTTCATTGCGAAAAGGGACCCCGCGCGCTTCTAACACCAGCCCCCAGCGGCGCGATTGTTTTTTAGAGAGCGGCGTTGAAACAGGGCTGGAACGCAGATCTGCGCTTAGCGCCAGCCACTCGGGTTGTCTCTCTTCTGGCTGTTCCAGATCATTCTCCATATTGGATATCTGTTGGGCTATTCATTACGTAAGTAAGTTGCCGGTTTTTGCCCCAGGGCTTTCCAGGTTCCGGCGAGGCCGAGCAGGAGTGTCAGAGTGATTCCTGCCACTAGCGTCGAAAGAATCACCATCGGGTGCAAGCTGAATTCGAGATCCATTGGTCCCTTGAGGATGCCAGTGGCGGCGAGGCTTCCGGCGACTGCGCTGATGACACCGGCGGCCAGTCCGAGAATTGTGAACTCGGCTGCGAACGCCAGCAGAATATCACGGCGCGTCGCGCCACAGACCTTGAAAATGACGGCATCATGAATCCTGCGGTGCTGGTCGGCCGAGACCGCCCCGGACAGAACCAGAAAGCCGCTCAACAGTGTGACCGCTGCCATCGCTTTGAAGGCACTGCCGATCCGGCCGAGGGTGCGGGAGACATTGCTCAAGAGTTCGCGGGTGCTGATGACCGAGATATTGGGGAACTTATTAGAGATCACACGGAATACTTCATCTTCCCCCTCGGCAGAAACATGCGCAGCGGCCAGGTGGGTCTGGGGAGCGTTTTCCAGCACGCCGGGTGAGAAGAGGATGGCAAAGTTAAGCTCCAGAGTCGACCAGTCGACAGTTCTCAGGTTGGTGACTTTGGCGTTAATGCTGCGACCGAGGACGTTGACCGTCAAACTGTCGCCGACCTGCAGATTGAATCCCTTGGCAATGTCAGCACTCAGGGAGATCTTTGGTGTGCCCTGTTGATCGCTTGACCACCATTCTCCTGCGCTTAACTTGGTATTGGCTGGCATCTGTGCGGCATAGCTGAGAAAACGATTACCACGCACTGCCCATTGTACGTTCGGGGCAATTTTCGCCTGTTCAACAGGTATCCCTTTGATTTCAGTGATGCGGCCCCGCAGGGTTGGATAGCGTTCGACTCGTGAGACGGCAGGGAGTTTCGCAAGGCTCTGTTCAAAGCTTTCAACCTGATCGGGCTGAATGTCGAGGAAGAAGAAGGCTGGGGCCTTTTCTGGCAGACTATCACCGACCAGATCACCAAGATTCGCCTGGACCAGCGCGATCATCACCAGTGCGGTCAAACCCAGACCGAGGGAAAAGAGGATACTGGTGGCTGGTGAACCGCGGCGGTGGATGTTCGCCAGGCCCAGACGTAATGATGGATTGCTCGGTCGCGGCAGGCGGCGGGTGAGACCGATGATGATCCCCGCCAGTATTCGGAAAACAACGAAGCAGACGATGACACCGAGGATAAACCCTCCGGCAATGCGCTGGTCGTCACTGGTGAAATAGGCGAGGGCGGCCAGCAACAGTGTCGTCAGGGCTATGCCGAGCCAGATTTTGCCTCCCGGATTCTTTCGTCCGGTCTCGGTATAACCACGAAAGAGTACCGCAGGTGACACGCGCCGAGCGATACCAAGCTCCTTGAGCGAGAAGAGCAGCGCAACCAACAATCCAAAGATGGCGGCGGTCAGTAGCACTGTGGGGTAGATCGCCGGTCGTAGCGGGATCGGCAGCAGGTCACCAAAACTCCAGGAGAGGAGATAGGGCAGCGCTCCCCCGGCGATCAGGCCGGCCACGGTGCCGATACTGCCGAGAAACAGAATCTGTAGCAGGTAGGCGCTGAAGATCACCTGGCTGGATGCGCCGAGGCACTTCATCGTCGCGATATGCATCACCTTGCCATCCAGATAGCCACGGACGGCACCGGAGACCCCGAGTCCGCCGATCAGCAATGCGCAGAGTCCGAGCAGGGTCAGGTTTGTGCCTAAACGGTCGAGGACCATGCGCACCCTTGGCGCGGCCTGCTGCCAGGTCTGTAGACGCCAGCCAGCTCGGGGGTATTCATCCCGTAACTCAGCGATAATCTGTTCGGCCTGGCCTGGGTCGGCAAGGCGCAAGCGGCTGCGATAAGTCACCAGACTTCCCGGGCGGACCAGCTTGGTGGCCGCCAGATTTTCGCGGCTGATCATCACGCGTGGGCCGAGATAGAAGGGTCTGACATTGCGGTCTGGCTCAGTTTTGAGTACCCCGGTGATCTGGAGATTGAGGTCCCCGACCTGAATCGGGTCTCCGACCTGCAAATCCAGGCGCTTCAGCAGGGCGGCTTCAACCAGAGCACCTTGCTGTTGGAGGGCCTGGGTGACCGTTTGTAGAGGTTCTATCCGCAGTTGGCCGTAGAGGGGATAAAGACCATCCACCGCTTTGAGTTCGACCAGTGCGCGCTTCGCAGTTAGCGGGTTACCAGCCATGGTGCGCATTTCTGTCACTTCTGAGGTTTCACCGCGGGCGGTGAAGAATGCGCGTTGTTGGTCCGAAAAGGGGTTATGCATACGGCGAATTTCAAGGTCGCCGCCGAGGAGTGCACTGGCATCGGCGAGTAATCCAGATTTAGCTGCAGAGCTGAAGCTGCCGATGGCACTGATGGCGAAAACGCCGAGAAAGAGACAAGCGAGAAAAACGCCGAAACCGCGCAGGCCGCTACGTAGCTCACGCCGTGCCAGGCGCAAGGCTTGTAAGATGACCGGAGGCTCAGACATCAGATCTTCCCGTCGATAGATTGAAGGATGCCGTCGGCCATGCGGATGCTACGCTGACAGCGTCCTGCCAGTTTTTCATCATGGGTAATCAGCACCAGAGTGGTGCCCTGTTCCTGCTGCAGGTTGAAGAGCAGTTGCATCACCATCTGACCGGTCTCACGATCGAGGTTCCCGGTTGGTTCATCGGCGAGGATAAGAGAGGGGCGGGCAACAAAGGCCCGCGCCAGGGCAACGCGTTGTTGTTCCCCACCAGAAAGTTCGCCGGGGAAGTGGGCGACACGATCAGCCAGGCCGGTCGCGGCAAGGGCTTTGGCCGCTTGGGCAAGGGCATCCGGTTGGCCGGAAAACTCCAGCGGCAAGGCGACATTCTCCAACGCAGTCATGGTTGGTACCAGGTGAAAGGATTGAAAAACGATGCCAATATGCTTGCGGCGAAAGTGCGCCAGTTCGTCCTCGTTGGCAGAACCCAGATCGATTCCACTGACCTGTACCCGACCTGTGGAAGGTCGCTCCAGACCGGAGAGGGCCATCAGCAGGGTTGTCTTGCCGGCACCTGAAGGACCGACAATACTGATAGTTTCGCCGCGCGAGATGCACAGATTGATCCCGCAGAGGATGTTGACCGGTCCGGCCCCACCGACTAGACTGAGGTGCAGGTCTTCTATTTTCACGATCGGTTCTGGCATGTGGACTCCAAAAATCTTCTGGCTCTGTCTTTTGTTGTTGCCGCTGAGCAGTCTGGCCAAGGGTCCTGGTACGAGAATTACTGTACTTGGCGATAGCTTGTCGGCAGGCTATGGATTGTCGGCCCGAGACGCTTTCCCGGCACAGCTTGAGGCCGTCCTGCAGCAACGTGGCTATCAGGTTGTGGTCCAGAACGCCGGTGTCTCCGGCGACACCAGCGCCGGAGGACTGTCCCGTCTTGACTGGACCCTGGCTGATCGTCCTGATCTGGTGATAGTTGAGCTGGGGGCCAATGACGCTCTGCGTGGCCTGGATCCGGCCATGACCCGCGAAAATATCGACGCCATTCTCACTCGGCTCAAGGCGGCAGGTGTCCAGCCATTACTGACCGGCATGCTTGCACCGCGTAACCTCGGTCGAGATTATTATAGCAAGTTTGATCAACTCTACCCTGATCTGGCGCAAAGTCATGAAATCTCATTCTACCCCTTTTTCCTCGCTGGTGTCGCCGGTCGTCCAGATTTGAACCAGAGGGATGGGCTCCATCCCACCGCCGCTGGAATCGCTATTATCGTCGGGAAAATTCTTCCCTTGGTTGAAGAATGCCTGCAACAACTTAAAGCTGCCCCCCTCCGCTGAAGATTCTTTACTCGAATCATTTTGACATTTTAAAGAAGAAACAAAGACCTGCTCCTCTTTTGAAGATTCGGTCCTTGTCGTACCCATCGTAAGCTGTGGTCTCTTTTATCTCTTGATGATTGCAAGTATACTTTCAGAGGGTAAATTGGGGTTTCACCCTTGGAGGATTGTATATTCGAATGTATTTACATTGGCCAAACCTTGAATCCCAGCCGCCAGAGCGCGAACTCCTTGCGCGTGGGGAGGCTCTTTCTCCCGATTTTTGTACGTTTCTTGTCGAGCAGGGCCTTCCCTCTTGCCTGTGTGACGAACTAACCGGGCTTTATCTGCCTCTGGCCGCTTGGTTGGCATCGCAAGCGAAAGCCTCGGAGCCTTTGATGGTCGGGGTCAACGGTGCTCAAGGAAGTGGGAAATCGACTCTATGTACTCTATTGGCAGAATTGCTGAAAAAGGAATTTTCCCTGCGTTGCTGTGTGGTGTCGATCGATGATCTTTATTTGACAAAAGCAGAGCGGCACGAGAAAGCGCAGCGTATTCATCCCCTGCTGGTGACTCGGGGTGTGCCAGGTACCCACGATGTCAAGCTGGGGCTGCAGCTCTTCGATCAATTGAGAAATGCTACTGCCAACAGTTGTACGCCGATTCCAAGGTTTGACAAGGCGACTGATGATCGAGACCCTGAACATCTATGGGATGAGTTTAGCGGTCGTCCAGATCTGGTTCTGTTTGAAGGTTGGTGTGTCGGGGCTGTTGCTCAGGATGAAGCGTCATTGGAATGCTCGGTTAATCCTCTTGAGGTGACGGAAGATGCAGATAATGTTTGGCGATGTTACGTAAATCAGTGCCTGAAAGAGGATTATCCCTCATTGTTTAACCAACTCGATCTTCTGCTGATGTTAAAAATCCCCCGCTGGGAGATGGTCATGCGCTGGCGCAGTAAGCAGGAAGAACAGCTTGCCGTAAGGCGGAGTGGGGGTGGAGTTATGGACAAGGCTGCGTTGCAGAGATTTGTCATGCATTATGAACGATTGACGTGTCACCAATTGCTCGAAATGCCAGCGCGTGCCGATCTCGTATTTGAATTAAATGAAGAACAGCGCGTGGTTGAGATCATAAAAAAAGCCGCAACAGCTTAGCCTATACCGCAGCTTTGGCACTGCTGATATTGCAGAATCTGTCTGACCCTGGCCGTTCAGGAGATCAACCCCTCTTAACTCCCAACTCTTTCAAGGCTACCTCAAGCTTGCGAAGGCGCTCTATATCGTCAGCTAAGAGGATTACGGCAAAATTTCCGGTACGTGATAAGTCTTCGCAATTAAAAGGGAAAACAGAATTCAATTTGCTGCCGTCGTAAATGACTGAATCGATCCGTTTACACAATTCGTTAAAGGTGCAGGGGGCCGTTTTGATCTTGATAAACTTCCAGAGGGGAACAGGCGCCATCACTTTTTCGATGTTATGAACGATCAGGTTCACATAGGAAGAGCCGTTGCAACGGGCATTATTCTCAACCGGGAAAATCCCTTCATCGGCGATAATATAATCGAAACCGGTCACCCCGCGATATCCGGATTCCGCCATCTTGGTCACGATTTCCAGCGATGTCTGCTTAACCGCATCAAAAACATGCGGTTCAGGTCCATTCCCTTTCAAGCTGCCGACATGCACCATCCCCTGTTCGCAGATCTGCTCAATCATGCCGATATGAGTGATCCTGCCATCCCGACCAACAACCCATTGGTCATTCGGGGTGGAGGTGACATTCAGGAAGGGTTCAATGAGAACGACCTTTTCGCCGCTCTCGGCAATGGCTTGGTACAGCTCGGCAAGGTCATCTCCATTGGTCTTGTACAGCGACATGCCAGCCTCACCCAGAGTGCCACGGATGATGACGGTGTCGTGGTTTGACCGATAACGTTCAACAAGGCTCCTCATCTGCTGGAAATTACCGCTGTTCTCCGGCTGCATGCTAAAGGCAACGCCATCTACGACCGGCACCTTCAGCTCCTGACACAATGCCTTAAAGGTCGCCTTGTCGTTATGCTTCAGCGTATCGGCTTCCGTAGCACCGAAAAGGTCAGCGCCAAGGACTTCGGCCGCTGATGCTTCGGTTTGCGTCGAAAACCAGGGGACATAGACCGGTTTTCTGCCCAGCTCGTTGATCTTCTTCTGCACCGGTTGCGGATTGGCGATGATCAGTTCTGAGAGGGTCTCGCCACTGGGCGGCATGTTGTAGGCGACAACATGATCGGTTCCCAAGTTATGGGCGCGCAGCCAGCGGTGATAATCCTGATCCAGCTCGCCACGCAAGACCACCAGATCATCGGCCTGTGCCGATGCCAGGGCGCGGTCACATTTTGAAGCGGCTGTGGCATCACGCCGTGGAAACTGGGAAAAGTTGTCGGCTGCATAAACGACCAGTTCGTCGTTGCGGTCTGAAATAGTGGTTCTTATGGGGTGAAGATCTGTCACTTCGTACTCCGGTGGGGGATAGAGCGATATTGGGGAAACGTTGTGGCCGGTGACCGGCTAGGCTGCGGGGCAGAGCAATTTCCAGCCATAGACCAGCGTCAGCACCAGCGTGTAAAGAGTGATGGCGTAATACCAGCGGCCGGCAAATTTAGGGGTCTTGATCGGGGCGACGTTGAGGGCGGATAGAGCCATCAGCAGAGCGTAGAGAACCGGGCCGAAAATTGCGGAACTGATCAGGCCCTCGAAGAGGAACAGGAAGGCCAGGATAATAACATTGTTGTCGAGCGCCAGACCCCAGTAGGTCGATTTATCCACCAGGCCGAAGACATTGAAATAACTCAGTCGGATCACGCCGGTTGCGACAATGACAAAGGCGCCGGGGATGTACCAGGGACTAAAATTGCCGTAGCTGAGGAGGATAACCGCGGGACAGATGCCGAAACTGATAATATCGATCAGCGAGTCGAGCTGTCCGCCGAACTCCCCCTGTTCCTTGGTGCGACCCTTCATCTTGCGGGCGATAATGCCATCGCTCCAGTCGAAAAAGACCGCCCAGATCAAACCGATCATTGCAGCGGGGAAATTACCCAGAAAAGCGTAGTAGATGCCGAGCATTGCACAAAGGAGTCCGGCCAACGAACAGATGTTCGGCAGATCCTTTGCGTAGCAGAGTATTGGCCTGGGCGGTGCCGGGTTGTGTGGTGATGCACTCATGCTATTTTTTCGATCCGACTATTGCGCCTAGGGCCTCAGCCACGACGCTGTTTTCGGCCTGGGTGCGGCTGGCAATGCGGATGTAACGGTCGGATTCCGGCATGGTCTTGCCCTGACAGTGCTTGATGTAGATATTGTGCTCGACAAACAGTCGGCGCGCCACTTCGGGACCGGCAGGAGCATGGTCGGGAAGGCGGCAGAAGATGTAGTTGGCATCGGGGCGATAGACCGTCATTCCATTGATGGTACAGAGGTCCTGATAGAATTGATCACGATCCGCCCGGACCAGATCGCAACTGGCGAGGAACTCCTCTTGATACTCAGGCGCATGAACCAGGAAGGTTTCAGCAAAACCGTTTAGATTCCAGATATGCAGCCCTTGGCGAACCTGCTCGGCAAAGTGTGCGTTGGCCGTCAGCATATAGCCGATACGCAGACCGCAGATACCATAAGCCTTGCTCATACTCATGAAGATCGCCAGGTTCGGATGCTTGGCGATCTCCCCGTGCAGGGTAGCCTGGTCGCGATCGGCGGCAAAATCGATAAAAGATTCATCGACAATGAGCATACAGTCGTGTGCAGCCAGTTTGTCGAGCAGGCGGATCAGATCAGCTTTAGGCACCAGCAGCGAGGTTGGATTGTTGGGTGACACCACCACCGCAACATCGGCCTTGCAGCGGATAGCTTCTGCCGCAAACTTATCCACGTCGAGCTGGAAGGAGGGCGCATCGAGGGGAAACTCAACGATGTTCTCGGTCGGTGCAGCATTGGCGTATTCGTTGAACGATGGAACCGGAATAATCAGCTTCTTGGCGAGATGACCGGAGACGATCTTGATCAGCTCTGCCGCCCCATTGCCGACCACAATCCGTTCCGGCGGTTGATCGATCAGTTTGCCCACCAGACCGGCCAGAACATCCTGAGCTACGGGATAGTTCAGCACCAGTTCATGGATTTGGCTGGTCAACTGCTTGAAAAAGCGCTCGGGCGGAAAATAGAGGTTATACAGGTAGGCGTGATCGATAAAATCATGACGCCAATAGCCGCCATGCTGGCATTCAACTGCTTCGAATTGCTGCTCCCTGGCAGCACAATCCTGATCTGTCATTTATTCATTACCTTCGTTAAGCGCTATCAGAAACGGATCTCCGGACCAAGGTCTCTGTCCGTAAGCGTGCTGGTTAATCAGATGTAGCTATGGGTAAGAAAGGAGTCGTCGGTTTTCTGCCGATAACAGTATTTTTTATCTCGGCCATGTTTCGGACGGCAATCGGTGCAACCTTCTGAGCCAGCGGTCTAAGTTGCCGCGCGGCAACCTCGATCAGGGAAGGCTCCGGGAACATTTTCTCAGCCGCGCTCAGATCCTCAAGGGTGTCAATCTCATACCAGCGGTCGGCATCAAAGAAGACCGGTGCAAATGTGAGACTCCCCTCAGCGGCCATCTCGGCGAAAACAGACTCGTAATATCCCTTCACCTTCTTGGCAGAAATGTGTCGATCCAGTTGATCCCAGACTGATTGCCAGGTGCTGCGGGAGAAACTGTAGATGTTTACGGTCTTGAAATGACTGGACTCGTTGTGGTTCACATTGCCAAGCCAAAAGGCATCAAGTTGTTCCCGCTTGTTGAGTGTTACCGTCGTGCCGTTCATCCATGGCAGCCGCCTGGAGACAGCGATTCGGTCCGGTTGGAGCATCGGCTTAAGCAGTTTAGGTTGAAATACCAGGTCGCTTTCAATCAGGAGGAAAGGTTCGTCAATCACCTTTCCGGCTAGCCACAATGAGTAGATGTTGTTGGTTGTGTTATAGCGAGGGCTGTGGACATAGGTGATTTCAATATCCGCATACCGATTGCCAAGATAGTTCTGAATAACTTCTGACAGGTGGCCTGTGACCACAACCAAGCGCTTAAACCCGTGACTGTGCAGGGAGCGAATCAACCTTTCAAGAATGGGGATTCCATTGACTTCAACAAGGCACTTGGGTGTTGAATCCGTTAATGGAGAAAGTCGACTCCCCATGCCGGCGGCCAATAACAGGGCAGTTCTCACCGGGGTACCATCATTTGAAAGGTCAATATAATGCATTAACGCTCCTACTATATCCTGAAGTAAACAGGGAAAGGGGGAATCATACTTCGGTTGGCAACCGTCTGGGCTAGCGGGAAGGCTAAGAAGCTGCACCAAATATAAGTGTCAGAAAGAATCTGTGCATGAAGCCTGAACGGGTTAAAGCGGAGTATTTTTGTGGTGGGACCATTTATTATGATACTCTGTCCAACAGTGCAGTCTGCAATATTCTTTCGCGGAAGACAAGCTTAATTAATGCGCAACGTATAAAAATAGCGTTAAAGCCGGGCAAACCTTAAAAGGTGTCGGTGTCTTTCTTGTGCAGGGATATCTATCCTACTGGTAAATTCTGGAATACTATCAAGTTTAAACTCAATATTTGTGCCATATCTTCTTTCGGTTAAATCTCACTTGTCTATGGAGTTTTGAGATTGAAATCATGATAGGCGCGCAACAACCTTTCTATGATAATTTATCTCAGCGCCACATTACATGTGGGTTCTTGCCGCGATTGAATAAAGGTCTCCAGCACCTTTGTGGTATGAATCCCATTTAGAGATAGCTTGTAAGCAAAAAAAGAGCACCACCAATTACATGGGGTGCTCTTTTTACTTTAAATGGAAGACTTTCAACACCTTTGCGTCACGGCTTAAGCTTAGGCTGTGCGGTTTTTTTATGAATAATTTTCGGTCTAGCGTTTATGGCATTTATTGCAGTTCTTTTTAGCCTCAAAAGCGCGTTTGCCGTTGTGACACTTACCGCATTGTTCGCCGGCATAGATCTTGGCCATCTTGATCTCGACCGTCCCTTGCTTCATTTTCGGGAATGTTTCGGGGTTGTGACACTCCATACATTTTACCCCGGCATCGGCGTGGATTTTACCGGAGAAGGTCACTTTCCCCATCGGACTCTTGGTGAAATCAAGAGTTTTTCCAGAGGGAACGGCGAGTGCTGCGCCGGATACGAGGAACAGGCTAACAACAATCAACAGGACAACTTTTTTCATCTGGGTTCCCTTTCTAGCTGAATAATAAATAAAAAAACTATGGATACAGATCGATCTGAATGTGCGCAGCAAGAAGACTAGCCGATCAGACGACTATCGTCAATAAAGCAAGCGACGTTTGTTTTTCCATTTACTGGAAAAATCTAATAATACGGCTATACTGAAATTCGTTCCTTTGGTGGCATTTGAAATGTCATTCGATTTATCCATATAGAGTACAGGGAAGACATGAGCGTCGAACATTTTATTGCCCGCCAACCGATTTTTGACCTTAAAGAGAATGTCTACGCCTACGAATTGCTGTTCCGCTCCGGACTGCATAATTATTTCGATTGCGATGATGTTGACCATGCGTCAACCAGCGTCATCGCTAACAGTTTCCTCCTCTTCGGTATTGACGAGATGACGTCTGGCCGGCGTGCTTTTTTGAACTGTACGCGTAAGGTTCTGGTTGAAAATCTGGCAACGTCACTTCCCAAACAGCATGCGGTGATAGAAGTCCTCGAAGATATCGAACCTGATGATGAAGTGATTGCCGCCTGTCGTCGTTTGAAGGAGATGGGCTATACGCTCGCTCTCGATGATTTTATTTATCACCAGAAATTTGAACCGCTGCTCGAGTTAGCCGATATTGTTAAAGTCGATTTTCTTCTGTCGGGACCGGGGGAGCGTCAGAGAATATCATCTCTGTTGCGTCGTCGCGGTATTCGTATGTTAGCCGAAAAAGTGGAAACTCGTGAAGATTATGAGCAGGCGGTTTCAATGGGATATGAGCTCTTTCAGGGTTACTTTTTTAGTAAACCAGTGATTCTGTCTCGACGTGATATCCCTGCGAACAAGCTGCAATACTTGCGAGTTCTCAAAGAGATTCATAGTCCTGAAATCGATTTCCAGCGGATGGCCAAGACCGTTCAGGGTGAAGTTTCCCTCTCTTTTAAATTATTGAAGCTAATCAATTCTGCGGCGTTTGGACTGCGCCATAAGGTGTCAAATATTGTACAGGCACTCTCGTTACTCGGAGAGCGTGAGGTGCGAATCTGGGTTTCACTCCTGTCTGTTTCAGCAATGGCTTCAGATAAGCCGGCTGAACTGGTCGTGAATTCGCTAATCCGCGCGCGTTTCTGTGAGCAGGGGGCAGGTCTGATTGGGGAAGGATTGGAGAGCTCAGAACTGTTTTTGATGGGACTCTTTTCGCAAATTGATGCAATTTTAGATCGCCCGTTGGCTGAGCTTCTTGATGAAATCCAGGTGTCTCCAGAGATGCGGCAGGCGTTGTTGGATAAAGAGGGGAAGCGCTATCAACTGCTTGCACTCTGTGTCGCGCTGGAGCGTGGGCATTGGGATCAATTAAGCGAACTTGCAATAAGCCTTCAGCTTGAAGAAATAACCCTTTCTGAGACATATCTTGAGGCCGTTAAATGGGCTCAGAGTACCTTCCTCTAGGCCGAATATTCCCATTTGCTCTTGATGTTTCGCATTATTCCCCATATATTCTCATGGATTATAATTAACTATCTATTAGGATTTAGGGATTGTAATGGCGGAAAAGCGTGATATTTCGCGTAAGCGGAAGCGGGTTAAAGTACGTTTCGGAATTGATGAGCCGAGGAAGATGGCCTTTAGTGATGATATTTCGATCGAAGGAATTTTCATCAAAACGGCATCTCCTGAAAAGCCAGGCTTGCTCCTGAACCTTGAAATAACCCTCCCTGATGAGACGTTGGTATTGTGCCGTGGACGAATTCACTGGGCTAAACGTGTACCAGCAAACATGTTGCGCCTGGTCAGCAAGGGGGGGATGGGCATCAAAATTCTCAGTTACACTCAAGGGGAGCAGGCTTACGAAGACTTTGTAGAGAGCCTGAATCGATGATATCCTGCTTGCATTATGAATCAACCTGGATTTTTACAGTCTAATCTGCCTGCGGTCATTCCTGATCTGCTGTTACAGCAAAAAAGTACTGGATCTTGGCAGATCAGTGAAATTTCTACCCGTCTGGCAAGTGCATCTGGTGCGACTCCTTCATCGTTAATCGGTCGCCTGTTCGACCAGATATTCCCCCAGTGTTCACCACCGCTCTCCCCTCTCCTGGATGATCTTGTCAGAAATGGTCGGGACCTTACCGATGTGAAGTTGCGCCTTCTTCCGGATGCGGGCTCTCTTCTTGCTGATTTCCATTTATCTGGTTTGTCTGAAGATTTTAGCGGCCACCTGGTGCGGGTCAGTTTGCGGACTGAATCTGTCGCCAGTCAGCTCGAGACCGGTTACGCCGGTTTGATCGGCCGCAGTCCGGTGATGCGCGATGTGTTTCGCAAGATCGAACTATATGCCGATACTGAGGCAACAGTTGTTATTACCGGCGAAACCGGTTGTGGAAAAGAGCTGGTCGCGAGCGCTCTGCATCAGCGTGGCGGTCGGCAGCAGGGCCCTTTTGCTGCGATCAATTGTAGTGCGATCAGTGAACAACTGCTCGAGTCTGAGCTTTTTGGCCATGAGAAAGGGGCCTTTACCGGTGCCGTTCGTGCTCATCACGGTTATTTTGAACAGGCAGACGGGGGGACTCTCTTCCTCGATGAAATTGGTGAGATGCCACTACATACTCAAAGTAAACTGCTTCGGGTTTTGGAGGATGGCCAGATTCAACCGGTTGGCAGCGAACGAAATCGTAAGGTTAATGTCAGGGTGGTCGCCGCCACCAATGCCCCGTTGGAAAAAGAGGTGAGTGAAGGAAGGTTTCGCGCAGATCTCTATCATCGCTTGGCCGTACTACGCATCCATCTCCCCGCGTTGCGCGAAAGAAGTGAAGATATTCCCCTGTTGACTGAGCATTTTCTACAGCAATTTAATAATCGTTACCAGAAACAGATTGAACGCTTCAGCCCTGACGCAATGTCGATCCTTTCGGCCTATCTCTGGCCCGGAAATGTCCGTGAGCTACGCAATCTTATCGAACGCTTGGTGATCGAGACTCAGGCTCCGGCCATTGGTGGGCGTGCGCTCGCTGAATGGGTGCGTGAGCGCCAAGCATTTCAGCCTGACAGCCTGTTGCCGCAAGCGACCTCGGCTGCTCTGGTTCCGGTTATAGCAGCCCATGCAGATCGATCAGTTATTGACGTCGAGACGATGCCCGATATTTCTGTGGCAGAGATAGATCGCGACGCATTACAGAGGGCCTTCCATCAAGCTGAAGGTAATATTACTGCCGCTGCACGTCTCCTCGGAATTCATCGCGCAACTTACTATCGATATCTGAAACGTCTTAATTTAAGGCGTGAAGACCTCTCCGCTTAATCTCCCTCTGCTGCGACGTCGCACCTGTCGCAGTCCCTCTCTTGTCTGCGACAGGTGCGACGTCGCAGGCTGTCTTTGAGTTTTATCCAACTTTCTAACTTACTGATTTTGCAGGTTTAAGTTGTTTTTCATGCTTGGCATGCAAGTTGATATCTTATTGGGCATCAGATAGCCCCGTTAGGGGGGAAACCAATAAGGAGGATAGAACTATGATCGGTACAAACTTTTTAAGTGAGATGGACACCCTGCGACGTGAGATGAACGGTATCTTTGGAGGATTGACACAAGAACAGGATACCTCGGTGGCTTTTTTACCGGGAATCGGGACCCGTCGTTATCCACGGGTAAATCTGAGTGAAGATGCCGATAACTTTTACATGACAGCGCTATTGCCGGGGGTCGATGCTGCGTCACTCGATATTAATTTGACTGGGAATAGCTTGACCCTGAGTGGTGAGCGTCACATTGAGGAGCCTGAGGGTGCGCGCTGGCAACGCCAAGAGCGCTGTCGGGGTAAGTTCATGCGTGTTATCGAGCTTCCGCTTGAGGTTGAATCAGGTGAAATAAGTGCTGAGTATGCCGACGGTATGCTCCAGATTTTATTGCCGAAAACCGAAATGGCAAAACCGAAGCGGATCAACATCAACCTCGGCAAGTAACCAGCAGAAATCACATAGAACTTACAGGAGTAAAATCATGAATAATAGACGCCATGTTTCGAATGAAAATAATGATGTTAAACTTGCCCTACGGCAAAACTATGCGACTCCAACGGTCGATATCTATGAACAGAGTAGTGGTCTGACTCTGGTGGCCGATATGCCGGGTGTTGCCAGCAAGAATTTGCAAGTCGATATTGATAAAGGAGTTTTGACTCTTGAGGGTGTTGTTGAGGTTGGATTGAAAGAAAGTCAAATCCTCAGTGAGTTCTCGCCCTCAGGGTACTACCGCCAGTTCCGGCTACCGGAAAATCTCGATACCAATAAGGTCGATGCGCAGTTGAAGGATGGAGTTCTGACTCTGGTGCTGCCAAAGGCTGAGGCGGCTATGCCGAAACGGATTAAAGTGAAGACGGTTCACTAATATCCCCCAAGGGGAGGGAGCTCCTCCCCTTTTTTATTGCTCCAGGAGCCTTGGATGAAATTCGACAAATTGACAGTTAAAAGCCAGGAGGCTTTGCAGGCGGCCCAACAACTTGCGGTGGAATATGGCCATGCCGAAATGTCCGTCGAGCATCTACTCCTGGCATTGTTGTCGCCGGACGGGATTGTGCCACGCTTGCTGAAATCCCTCAATGCTGAGCCTGATGATTTGCAAAAAATACTGGAGAAGTATCTAGCGGGTCAAGCGCGGGTTTCGGGGCCCGGAACCGAATCGGGACAGGTTTATGCCAATCGTGGTCTGCAGCAGTTGCTGATTCAGGCCGAAAAGGAAGCCCATGCTTTAAGAGATGATTATGTCAGCGTTGAACATCTGTTGCTGGCTGCTGTGGCTGCTGGTAGTGATGCCCCTGCACAACGTTGGTTCCGGCAGCATAGAATCGATCATGCACGACTGCTCGAAGCCCTGACAAAGGTTCGCGGTCATCAGCGGGTCGACAATCCAGATCCTGAATCAACCTATGAGGCGTTGCAGAAGTACGGTCGTGATCTGGTTGAAGAGGTCAAAGCTGGTAATTTTGATCCGGTGATCGGGCGAGATGAGGAGATTCGACGTACCATCCGGATTTTGTCACGCAAGACCAAAAACAACCCGGTGCTGATTGGTGAGCCCGGGGTCGGTAAGACTGCGATTGCCGAAGGTTTGGCACAGCGAATAGTTAAGGGCGATGTCCCCGAGGGGCTTAAAAATAAGACCATCTTCTCGCTCGACCTCGGGGCTCTGGTTGCAGGTGCGAAGTTTCGCGGAGAATTCGAGGAGCGGCTTAAGGCGGTGCTTAAGGAGATTCAGCAGAGTGCCGGGCAGATACTCCTCTTTATAGATGAGTTACATACTATCGTCGGTGCAGGGAAAGTTGATGGAGCCATGGATGCCGGGAACATGCTCAAACCGATGTTGGCACGTGGTGAACTGCATTGTATCGGAGCCACGACCCTTGATGAGTATCGTCAGTATATTGAGAAAGATGCCGCACTTGAGCGCCGCTTTCAGCCGGTTATGATCGAACAGCCGACGGTTGAAGACAGCATCAGTATTTTGCGCGGTTTGAAGGAGCGCTTCGAGTTGTTTCACGGGGTGAGGATTCATGATAATTCTCTGGTCGCCGCGGCCAGATTGAGTGATCGTTATATCAGCGATCGCTTTCTGCCTGACAAAGCGATCGATCTGGTCGATGAGGCCTGCGCGACCATCCGCACCGAGATCGATTCGATGCCTTCTGAGCTGGATGCGATCACCAGACGGGTGCGTCAACTCGAAATTGAGGAGACGGCCCTTAATGGAGAAAAAGATTCAGCCAGTCGTGAACGCTTGGCCGTACTGCGTCGCGAGTTGACCGATCTCAAGGAACAGGAAACTCTGCTCTCTTCGCGTTGGCAGCAAGAAAAGGATGATCTGCAGAAGAGTCAGCAGCTGCGCGAGGCGATTGAACAGGTTCGGCACGAGCTCGAAGAGGCTGAACGTAATTATGATTTACCGCGCGCGGCAGAACTCAAACATGGTCGTTTGCCGGAACTTGAACGCCAGTTACAATTGCAGGAGTGTGAGTTTTCCGCAGGAGAGCAGGCCAGCCGTTTACTTCGTGAAGAGGTGACTGAAGAGGAGATTGCCCGCATTGTCGCCCAATGGACCGGAATTCCGGTGACCCGTTTGGTCGAGAGTGAAAAAGTGAAACTTGGACAGCTCGATCAATTGTTACATAAGCGTGTCATCGGACAGGATGAGGCTGTGCAACGCGTGGCGGATGCTGTCATTCGTGCGCGCGCCGGGATCAAAGATCCGCGGCGTCCAATCGGGTCTTTTTTGTTTCTTGGACCGACTGGAGTCGGGAAGACAGAGCTGGGCAAGGCCCTGGCTGAGGCTCTTTTCGACAGCGAAGAGAATATTATCCGGATCGATATGTCCGAGTACATGGAGAAGCACGCCGTCAGTCGCTTGATTGGTGCTCCTCCCGGCTATGTTGGCTACGATGAGGGCGGCCAGTTAACCGAAGCGGTGCGTCGTAAGCCATATGCTGTGATCCTGTTTGACGAGATAGAGAAAGCCCACCCCGAGGTTTTTAACCTGCTACTGCAAATTCTGGATGACGGCCGGGTGACCGATGCCAAGGGGCGGACGGTTAGTTTTAAGCAGACCGTGATTATCATGACGTCAAATATTGGTTCGCAACGGCTACTCGAGGGGATCAATGATGATGGCAGTCTACAGCCTGAAGTACGCAAATCGATTGAAGGGGATCTGCATCAGTATTTTCGGCCCGAGTTTCTAAACCGGATCGACGATACTTTGATTTTTCTCCCTTTGCGTCGGGATGAGATCCTCAAGATCGTTGATCTGCTGGTGAAACAACTGTGCGAACGACTTAGCGAACAAGGATTGGTGCTTGAGGTGACTGATGCCGCCAAGCAGTTGGCGGTCAAAACTGCATACGATCCGATATATGGTGCGCGGCCACTTAAACGATTTTTGCAGCGTGAAGTTGAGACCTTGATTGCTCGTCGTATCATTGCTAACGATTTACCCGCTGGCAGCGGGTTGCGCCTCGATGCTGTTGGTGTAGAGTTGAAAGTAGAGGTGACCGACTCCGTTAAGGGGGGGACATAGTTTTTTTACTTGCTTTCCGCTGGCGGAAGCCTATAATATTACCAGATTGGTCATGAATAGAAACCCGTCACCCGACAGGAGGTTATCATGCGTATAGATATTCTCTGCAAGCCTGACAGTCAGGGTCGTTGCGAAGGTACTCTCAGTAATGTACGTGCAGCTCTTGATGCTCTAGGGGTTGAAGCTGAAGTTCATCAGTTCCAAGACAACCGCAAACTGATAGATAATCGGATCTATGTGGTTCCGGCACTACTGATTGATGATCAGGTCAGGATCGCCGGTCGGGTCCCGGATGTCGAAGAGATTGTCGCCTTTCTGGCTGAACGGCCCCGTTATCTCAAGGACGTTGCCGAAGTCGCTTAGATTTGGGACTTTGATTAAGAGTGTGAAGCATGTAAGAGCCTTGCCTGGATTCAGGTAAGGCTCTTCGTGTTTGATTGGGCCTGTTAAGGCCTCAGCTCGCTTAGAATTCTTTACATTTCTGCTCTCCTGAAGTAGTGTTCTGGACTTAAACTGACTGCTGGGAAAGTCGAGAAAATGCATAAAATTCTACTGGTTGATGATGTTGATCTGTTCCTTGAACTTGAGCGTTCTTATCTTGAAGGCCTTGGCTACGATTTGATAACAGCGTCTTCTGGAGAAGAAACTTTGGCACGCATTGAGCGGGTCGATCCTGATATTTTGCTGCTCGATTACTTTATGCCCGGGATCGATGGCGATGAAGTCTGTGCGGCTTTGCGCAAGAACCCACGCTGGGAAAACCTTCCGATTATCATGGTTACTGCTGCAGGCAAGCCAGAAGAAGTTCAGCATTGCCTGGCGTCCGGTTGTGATGACTATGTAACCAAACCGGTGAACAAGCAGGAGTTGCGTGAGAAAGTCAAGCGCTTACTTGGGGGTGTTCATCGTCGAACTGTTGACCGCGTGCCGCTCGATTTGCCGGTTAAGCTTAAGGGGGAAGGACAGCAGTTTCAGGTTCGAACACGAGATATCTCACCTAATGGTCTATACCTAAAAACTGAAACGGTTTTGCCCGAAAATAGCCCGGTTGAGTTGACGCTCGAGCTGTCTGAGGGCAGCCCCCTTAAACTCTTGGGCAAGGTCAAGCGCGTTGAGCAGGATGGTGAGAGTGGGCTTGGTGTTTATCTGGTTAACCCTGACTCTCGTGGGCAACAAGAGATCGATACTCTTGTGCGCGAAGGCCTGAGGCGCTTGCATGCCGGTGATGGTAGCGATTCAGGTATGCACCATAGAGTACTGGCGCTGGAGAAAGATTGCGCAAGAATGCGCGTCGAACAGGACAACGATCAGCGGCGGATCAGTGAGTTGGAGCAGGAAAATATCGATTTTGCCAATCAACTGGTGCAGGTTGAGGATGTCAATAACAACCTGACTAATCTATATATTGCTTCATCGCGGCTCCACTCGACCCTTGATCGCAAAGAGACTCTTGAAATCATCAAGGAAGTCGTCATCAATTTCGTTGGTGCCGAGAAGTTTGCCGTCTTTATTCATGACGACGTTGACAAGGTTCTGCGTTTTGAGACTGGCGAGGGTTTTGATGATGACTTCCAGATGCCTGAGGTCAAAATCGGTGAAGGCTTGCTCGGAGAAATTGCCAGCAAGAGCGAGAACTACTTTGCTGAAGAGATGGTCGGGCAGGAGTCGGACGATCCTATGGCCCCGCTGGTTGCTATTCCATTGATGATTCAGGGTGAATTGCTTGGCCTGCTGGCAATCTACCGTCTCTTTATCCAAAAAGAACAGCTGGCATCGATCGATTACCAACTCTTTTCGATGCTTGGTGACCATGCTGCCACTGCACTTTTTTCATCAACCCTTTACGGGCGTTCTGAACGTAAACGGCAGACCTATCAGGGGTTCATGGATCTGCTCCTCAAGTAGTCTTCTGTGACCAGAAGCCCTTCCTGTAAAGCAAACTGGAATAATTCTTGAGCTTCTTCTGCAGGTAACCCCGCGAGCAACTGTTGGCGTGTCTGTCCTTTCTTTGCGCGACTCAGCAATTCGGCAAATTCTTCAGTCAGAACCTCACTGAGTACCTGGCTACCTCGGCGGATCATCAGGCCGATGGTTGGTGTCTGTTCAACCAATTTTCCCCAGCGTTGTAGATCGATCTCTTCTGTTTCGAGTGCGCCGAGAATATCGCAGCGAAACTTGACCAGGCAAACTCCCGTTGCCAGACAGAGAACGGACTTTTCAGAGAGCTCATCTATCGCTGGTAGCGTTTCATCGCCGAGTAATGTTTCGGCGTATCGATAGTGGTAGTCCAGGATGTCGCAGACCAGGGGAATTAATTGCTGTTGGCCTGCTTCTGTGAAGCGTGTCTGCATGAAATTTTGCTGGAACTCTAAAATCTGTTGCGAGGACCAGATCTCTTTGGTCAACAGGGCATCTTCTCCGCCGTTGGTTTTGACAAACCAGTCCCTGAAGTCTTCGACGAGTTGCAGAGGTGAGATCTTCAGTGATTCGCAGCAGGGGCGCAGAAATCCGACAGCACGGCCAAGGTTGTAAAATAGATCGACAGCCGCTGCGAGTAACGCACAGTTTTTCATCTGCTCAGCGGAGAAATCAGAACTCTCTTGTAGCAGGTACGGGGGGTGATCATCCGCTGTGATCCCATGTTGTTCTTTTTGTTCATAAAGTTGGGTTCCGGGAAGGACCGCGAGCGGGAAGATGTCAACCTGGTTGGGGCGATAGCCAAGGGTGCGATCAAGACTGGATCTGAATCCCGCAGGATTGTCTCCTGGCAGGCCATAGATCAAGTCGAGTCCGAAGGTCAACCCTGAGTTAGCCAGCAGTTCGACTCCGGCCCAAAACCTATCTGGATTGATTTTGCGATTGAGCCCGGCGAGGACTTCAGTGTCCGCGGATTGCAAACCGAGTTGAATTGAGCAGGAGAGCTGACTCAGCAACTCGACGGTTTTTGCATCGATGAAATCGGCTTTGGCTTCCAGGTGGTAGTGAAGTTGTGGGGCTTTTTCAAGCAGGAGTTGCAGGAGTTGCTCTCCCCGGCTTTTAGGCGCATTGAAGGTTGAATCCAGCACCCAGACCTGTTCGGTGCCGTTGCTGCAAAAAAGTTCTAATTCTGCGGCAAGGCGAGGGAGCGGCAATGGCCTGACCCCGGCCATCCCTTTGGCGTCATAGCAAAAACTGCAGCTAAATGGACAACCACGAGCCACTTCCCACAGGACGCCTCCATCCACGGGATTCAGGCAGTTACTTAACCAGGGCGATTTGAGCTTTTCGATAGCACAGCTACAGGCTTCAGCCAAGGGTTGCTGTGGGTCGAGGTAGATCCCCGCAATTCCATTAATTTTTTCAGCACGTGAAATGTGGTCTGCCAGCAAGGTAAAGCTTTCCTCCCCTTCACCCCGTAATATCGCATCGAAACTCCCCGTATTCAGGAGCCTGATACTATCGGCACTCGCTTCGGGCCCGCCAGCCAGGATAAAGGGAGGGACGTCGAGTGCTTTTAGGTCTTTCGCCAGAGATAAGACTTGTGACCGGTTCCACAGGTAGAGCGAAAACGCGATCAGGTCAGCATTCTCAACCTTGATCATTTCGAACATTTGCGTCACTGGTTGTTGCAGGTAGAGATCGAGAAGCTGAGTTGTTTGCTGAAGATCGGCTGGCAAGGCAGCCTTGAGATTTCCGGCCGCGAGTGCGACGGCCTGTGCAGAACGACGGACGTGGAGCGATACGATCAGAGTTTTCATTGAATATCAGCCTGCCGGAGGTGGGTCGTTGAGATGGCGATTCGTGATGACATAGCCGTGACGGGCAAAAGTTTTGTTGAAAAGTTCATATTCATCCATCAGGTGAGCAAGGGTGGTCTGATAAGCATATTCCATGACCATACGTCGAGATTCGAAGCTCATCGGGCTCTGCAAGAAGAGTAGAGGATCGTCGGCTTTAGGTTCGATGAGCAGAATGTCGATCTTTGGGTGTTCGCGACGAAAGCCCTCTAGTGCCAGAGTCAGGCGTTCTCGTCCCGCAATTCGTTGAGACTGTTCCCAGACAAAACTGACCCCAAGGTCCGAAATACTGGAGCACTTGCCTGAAGAGAGTGATGGCAGGCAGCTTGTCTGACGATCATTGCGGAAAGGCATTCGTGGGTTGATGACAACAATCAATTCGGCGCCACGTTCTATGGCCAGATCGATATGGCCAACCCGACCAGTAGAACCATCGATAAAGTGGTTATTGCCAATACGATAGGGCTGAAAAAAGATCGGGATCGCGCAGGAGGCCGTGATTGCCTGGCAGATATGCTGTGAGCGGTAGCCTTCATCACCGAAGACGACCCGGTCGCCAAGGTCTATATCGAACGCGGGGATATAGAGCTCGGCCTGCAGGTCATAGAAGTTATCGACCAGCCCCTCCTTTTCAAAAGAGCGGCAGAGATAGCTCTGCATTGGGTCGAGTGAAAAAAATCCAGAGGGGAATTGCTCCTGCAGGATGTGAAATAGATCGCTGGCACCGAGTTTTCTGTGACTGCGGTAGTAGCTGCTCAGGGTGGTCGCGAAGTTTTTGAAGATGCGTCCAGCAGCAAACAGAATTTGTCTTTTTTTGATTCGATATATATCTGAGCGTGAAAAATTGAAGGCACCTGCTTCGTCGTTAATAATTGTTTGATAAATCCGCGCAGGCGGGACCCGGTTGGCGAGTAACGAAGCAACAACGGAACCAGCGCTGATACCGATGTATGCGTCAAATTGGGATGCTGCGCAGTGACCACGGAGCATTTTGTCGAGGGCAGTCAGGCAGCCGATTTCCCATGCGGCTCCCATGATTCCACCCCCCATCAGCACCATGGCCGTTTTGCGTTTTTTTTTCTTTAAAGGAAACGTTGGGTCACCTCTTTTTGAACCGCACTTTGATCTGCGGTTTTCCACTGCTGCTGTCGACTAGGAACTCAACCGGACGATCACCATACTTCTCCTGAACCTTCTGCTTTTGTGCCGCCAGAAACTGACTAACTTTTTCACGGGATGGCGCGGGACCGTTTTGACCACATTTCAGTCGTGCTTCTACGAGGGCAGTCAACAGAGAATCGGTTTCATCGCCAGTTGCGGCAGGACTAGTCTGCCTCTGTGGTTGAGGCAAATCGGCGAGTTTGGGAGCCACCGGTTTGTTCGAGAGATGGCGGTGGTACTTCCCTTCATCCATCAAACGCAGAATGCGATCCCAGTATTGGGAATAGGAATAAAAACGCGATGCTAATCCATGGTAGCGAAACTTGATGTCGGTCTGGAAGATTGGACGATTTGTGAAGTGCCGGATACGCCGCGCAAGTTCAGTGCGACTGCGCTGGGGCTCGCGCTTTTCGACGCCAGCAAAATATTGCTCGTAACGAATCTCCAACTCT
>JAJRQB010000170.1 GCA_024280485.1 Deltaproteobacteria bacterium | reverse complement strand
AGCCGTGTGCGGGAGAACCGCAAGCACGGTTTGATGAGGGAGGGCTGGGTCAGACGGTTGGAAAGGGTATCCTCGTCTAACGAAAGTGACGGGCACGCATACGTAATCTAAACATGTTTGAACCTGCCTTCTACTCTACCCCCCCACCTTGGGCTTCCTCATATCTCGATTTTGTAAATCGTCTTAAGTTGAAAAATTTTCCTGTGCCGCAACCATCAGCACCTGCAGCTTTGAACATAACCATATCAGATGAGCAAAAAGCGATTAGGACCTTTTTTCCCGCAGATTTAAGAGTCGCTATCAATCTAAGGGCGCCGAGTATTTGTGTTGAATCGCACAACTCATTTCGCGGAGCTAGATCAATGCTAAATATTATATAATATTCGTCGCTGTTAGAATTTGTGAGAACGGAAGCTATTCTGAGAACATCTTCTTTTTTGGTGAGATAGTTAAGGTCGATGATTACTGATTGGATAACGCGAACACCACTTGAACTTAATTTTCTTTGTAGTGAATCACCTACCTCAAGTGTGTGACTGTAGTACTCATCTGTAAAACGATTTGGAATTAGAACAGGGCTAGTTACTGCATCAATACCTATATCCCCACAATAGTCGACTAGATTATTGCAAACGCCACCCCACCAAGCGCTTGATGACAAATCTGCTGTTTCCAAATCATCAGGGAAGTATGAATGCTCTTTTAATTTGCCCCTTTCTGTCCTTGGATAATACATTTGTGAGTCAAGGATGATGTCGTATTTACCGGATTTACGATATTTCGCTACGTCGCCTTTAAGTTCATCTGGACACCGATTAAGCGGACTAAGTATAATCCCGGAGAAATCTAAATTTTCTTCTCCTACGAGGTTCTCCGTATTGTGTCCCATTTGCATGTAAGAAGCCATTTACCCCATCCCTTCTAGTGCAGTTTTTAATTGTAGTGGGCAGCAATATCTTTGTATTGGCCATGGTGACAACATCTTAACAATAGGTGAGAAGTTTTTGTCTATTAAGCTCTTTTTTACTGCTGAGGGGATTTCACTTCGCCTTGAAACGCTGTCGATTGCTTGAAAAACGTCATTGTCCTTAGTTTGGTAAGGGTGGCATTGATTTATCAACATTGACAAAAGAACGCCAAGTGAGAATTGGTCTGATCGCCAGTCGATTAATGCTTTGTCGTTCGTCAACTGTTCTGGTGCAGAGTACATAGGAGTGCCTGGACCTTGCGGGACCCATGTTTGAGTAAGTGATTCATTCCCCAAGTCTCTGACTAGACCAAAGTCAACAAGGAATGGGGTAGAGCAACCCGCATTAAACATAATATTGTCTGGTTTTATGTCGCGGTGAACTAGACTTAAGGACTTAAGGTGACCAAGTGCAGATGCAATTGATATAGCAATTAACTTTATTTTTTCATGATCTATGTTGTTTGATTTTATTACATCAGAAAGGTTACCACCATCGAAATAATCTTCAATTAGGTAATGAAATTTACTGTCACCAACACTTATGTGTGAATAATCATACAATTTCCCAATGAACGGACAAGAGCATCGTGTCATTGCCTCAATTTCGCGACCTGATCTTTGAAGATCAAATTTATGCGGATCAAAAATCTTTAAGGCATAAGCGATATGGTTACTGTCGAGAACCCTATATGTTTCCTTAAATGCACCCTTCCCAGAAAAAACTGGATGAGAATAGCCACGTTCATTGCAAACTGCAGCAGCGATTCCGACAAATGCCCCTCCCGCCATTGTCAATTTCCTCTTTGTGTGAATTCTACAGCAGATTTCGTGAGCCATGGTTGTATTGGCTCGTTGAATGGAGCCTTTATAAGAATTTTTATTTCATCATCAACAACTGTGCACAAGCCGACTTTCCTTGCAATAAACTCGTCTATGTTTTTCAGGGCTGACTTTGAAGTATCGGAGGGTAACAACACATATGAATAATGAGAAAAAGACGAATTTCTATATGCTTGATGGAGCGCGTCTCTCCATTTTTTCAATTTAGCTTCAAAACTCAAAAGTTGCTTCTTGGTGTCGTGTATTACGATATCTGTGCGGCCGCTTCTGTAATCAAATTCCTGGCGCAAGGAATTTGAGATAAATGGCCCATTTGATGTGTGAACAACTTCTAAAAATTTGGAGACCAAATCGCACTCATATCTAAACACTATAAACTCCAGATATATAGCAAAATCACTTTGATTAAAGGGTCAATGAGGTGCAAAGGTTAACTGTATTATAACAAAAAAACCGCTGGGTTCACCTACTGGTGGACACTGCGGTTTTTTTTGTAATCAGAGGCCCCTCCCTGACAAGCAGTATTGAATTGATGCTGCCTTATATCATTAGCCACAACCATAAATCAACTTTCACCAAACAAACCCATCTGCACCCGCGCATCCTGCTCATCACGGACCCTGGCAATGATATAACGAATTTGGCGTTCAGTGCGGTCGCTCTTGCTTTGCACCATCCGTAACACAAAAAACGGCCCAACCTGTATCCAAATGGTCGGGCCATCTCGCATGTATGTGCTGAAATTCATTTTGAATTACCCCGGATTAAATGGGCACTTTGAGCACGTAATGTTGTTCAAGCTGGTTAAATGCCTTATGGCCTTTGTCTCTGGATCGGCCAAATGGTAAAACACATTATGCGCAAGATCATCCACATCGATATGGACGCTTTTTTTGCAGCGGTTGAACAGCGTGACAATGCAGATCTGCGCGGACGTCCGGTGGTGGTCGGTGGCGATCCGGGCGGTCGCGGGGTAGTTGCAACCTGTTCTTACGAGGCTCGTGCGTTCGGTATCCATTCGGCGATGTCTGCCGCGCGGGCCTATCGGCTCTGTCCTCAAGCGATCTTTGTCCGTCCCCGTTTTGACGCTTACTGCGAGGCGTCTCGCCTGGTGCGGAAGATTTTTCTCGATTGTACTGATCTGGTGGAACCTTTGTCGCTTGATGAAGCCTATCTTGATGTGACCGCAAATAAAATGGGGAACCCGTCTGCGACCCGAATTGCTCAGGAAATCAGAAAGAGAATATTCAGCGAAACCGGATTAACAGCTTCGGCCGGAGTTTCCTATAACAAGTTTCTTGCCAAGGTGGCTTCGGACGTCAATAAGCCGAATGGACTGACCTTGGTAACGCCGGAACAGGCGGCGAGCTTTATTGCAGCGTTACCGGTGCGACGTTTTCATGGCGTAGGGCAGGTGACTGAGAAAAGGATGCAACGGCTCGGCATTTTTACCGGTGCCGACTTGCTCAAGCACAGCCTTGACGTCTTGCAAAATCACTTCGGTAGCAGTGGGCACTACTATCATCAGATTGCACGCGGCATTGATGAGCGGCCCGTGGTGCCGAATCGTATCCGTAAATCGATCGGTAAGGAGATCACTCTGGCTGAGGATCTCGCCGATCAGGCGCAAATGTTGACGATTTTGGGACGTCAGGCCGAGCAGATAGCAACCCTGCTCCAGCAAAGCGATAGCGCTGCTCATTGTTTGACGCTCAAGGTCCGCTATGCTGATTTTCAAACCCTGACGCGCAGTCGGACCCTTCCTGCTCCTTTTAGTGAGGCTGCAGAGATGCTGGGGATTGCGGAGGAGTTGATGAAAAAAACCGCTGCCGGGCAGCAGTCGGTGCGCTTGCTCGGCTTAACTGTCAGTCAGTTCGAACAAGATATTCCTGTCGTCGATCCCTTGCAGCTGGAACTTCCGTTCCCCTGAGATCCAGCCTCTTTATCTTCTTGCCATTTACTGCCGGGCTGGTGATAATCGGAGCCCTTTTGGATTGCATCAGTATTGGACAGTGAATGAAGCGTTTTAAGATCGAACTGCGGGGGGAAAACTTTCTGCTTAATCTCGATGGGGAGCCACGCAAGTTCGGGTTTCTCTTGAGCCGTTACCTGCGTGCCGTTGATGAAGCAACTGCTGAGAAGACGGCGTCAATTCTGGTGCGGCAAATGCCAGCATTGAAGCAGGGAATACGCAATAACAGCGAGAACCCTCCACGTATTTGTTTACAGCAGATCAGTGAGGTCAACTCGCTGCTCTTTGCTCTGCTGCACAAGCGCCAAAAGTTCGAGCTTCTCGTTGAGGAAGATCCTTTTCACGAATAAGCACGCGCCAGAAATTCGGCCACGCAGGCTGGTTTCCCCTCACCCTCAATTCAGCCCTTCAGGAAGTTTAGGACTTCGGCGGGATGATCTGCTGCATTTTTGACCTTCTGCCAGCGTTTAATAACTGTTCCTTGCGGGTCGATGACTATCGTTGAGCGAATACAGCCGATGCCGACTTTGCCGTAGAGCTTTTTTTCTCCCCAGGCTCCGTAGATTTGCATCATGCTTGTTTCGGGGTCAGACAGAAGAACAAAGGGCAGATTGAATTTGGCGACAAATTTGATGTGGGAGGCCAAATTGTCTTTGCTGACACCAAGAATGACGGTATCAAGATCATCAAAGTCGTTCTTGAGCTCACGAAAGCCGCAGGATTCTTTAGTGCACCCGGGAGTGTCGTCACGGGGATAGAAGTAGATCACCAGCGTTTTCCCACGGTAATCCTGCAAACTGTGTGTTTGGCCATCACTGCCCTGTAATTTGAAATCGGAAGCTTGACTGCCTTCACGATGTGTCATGGTTATCTCCTTGTTTTGGAACTCAACCCTCACAGTTTGTCTGCATCGGGTTGATGTCGATTGCTGAAGTCGAGACTTATGCGTGAACCTCCTGAATTATCGTCCCTCAGGATCGAGGAGCAGGGCGTCCAGCTTGGCAAGCTTTACATCGATGGCAGCAGCAACCTCCTCTTCGCCGAACATCCAGGTCAGCTGGCCGACCATTAATGTTACATCGGCCAATTCAGCGATGATGTCGCTCCGCTCTATCTTACCGCGTTCAAAGTGTTTGAGGGCAGCGATCAGCTCTGCACATTCTTCAACCATCTGTTCGTATTGGGCTTTTTCGCCCCATTTCTCAAGCGTGGCACGATAGATGTTACTGCGACTCATCAATATCTCCTATCTGAAAATAATACAGACTTATAACTAAAACAAAGGCTGGCCAGCCACCACCAGAATTAGGCGCTTTTAGGCGAGTCACGAAGGACACCAAGAAGGGCAAAAAGAGCTCTTAACGAAACCTCAAAAGGTTAATCTCAAGCTTCTTCTGGTTGACTCTTCAATCTCGCAGCACTACTGATTTGCAAAACAAGATATTCTTGGTGCCTTGGTGGCTAACCTTCTTTTGGGTTATAGAACCGAAATAATATCGATAATAACAGGTTTCATCATAAGGGCTATGGGGCTTTTTTGACAGAGGAAGGGGAGCGCCATATACTCCGTTGAGTAGAAAATGTACATTCTCTTCTCTGGAGGTCACTGAACATGCACCGCGATATTGAGAGTTGGATCAACAAGATTGAAGTTTTTGGTAAGGAGAACCTGGAAGAGATTCTACATCTTCTGACCGGAGCCATCCAGCAAATTGCCGGGCGCGGTCATTGCCGCATCTACCTTGAGGACCTCACCGAGGGTGCGCTCAGCTGTATGGGCGCAGCCGGTGGCGATGTCGAACGGGTGCGGCAGACGACCTTCGCGTTGAATGATGATAATTTTCTGGTCTCACGGGTTTATCAAGAGCAAGAGGAAGCCAGTTGCGAGAATCTGGCCGATTCGCCCGATGATATGCCGGTGGCGGGTGGGCAGGGCGGGGGGAGTTATTTTATGCCGCTGGTCCATCGCGGACGCTCGATCGGCGTGGTTTGTCTCGATCGTGGCCGGCCGGGAGAGTTTCCGCGCGAGAAACTGCTCCAGCAATTACGCCGTCTGCTGAAGACAGTCGTGCCGATCCTCGATCGCGCTCGACGTTACCATCAGCAGGTGGTGCTTTCGCATCATGTTGATAAAGCGAAAAAACGTGAGGCGGCGCGTTTCATGGTGCGCTCGGCGGCCCGTTTGATCGATCGGGTGGCACTGGCATCGGTGCTGGTGCCGACCCCTTCGGATATCGACGGCGAGAGGACGCTGGAGATCCTGGCCTCCTATTCGAAAGAGCCCGAGGCGAGACGCTTATATGAGCAGGAGCAGCGCATCAACCTGAGCCCTGGCGAATCGCTATTATCCCGCTTTATCGACCGGGCGGGGGTGATCGCTGATGACAGCCTACTCTCACCGTTGTATATCCCTGATTTGGCAGATCAGTCGCTGCAAAAGCAGTATCTGACCGAGGAGTTGGGTTTGCGCTCGCTCTATATGGTACCACGCTTCGACAGTCGTACCCGGCGGGTGATCTGCCTGGTTAACTACTACACCAAGGAAAAATACCAGTTTACCCCTTTCGAGCGCGGCCTGCTTGAGGCGCATGCTGAGATGGCGCAACAGGTGGTGCAGCAAATCGGTGATGAACACCTCGAGGTGCAGATTCTTTCCGAGATCAGCGATCTGTTGCAGCAGCCTTCGGACGGACCTCAGGCTTTCCTGCATCGCGTGCTCTCCAAGGCGACGCGGTTGATCGGTGCCGATACCGGCAGCATTGGGCTGGTTCGCGAATTTGAAGGCGAGCGCTGGTTACTTGTCGAAGATGGCGAAGGGAACCTGATCGGTGCCAAGAGTAAGGACTGGTTGAAAAAATATATTCCACCGATCCGCATCGGTGGTGAGGAGTTGCCCGCGGACCAACGGAGTCTCACCGGTCTGGCCGCGTCGACCGGGCGCCCTGCCGTGATCGATAATACCCGCGAAGAGATGGCGCGTGGCGGGTTCTATTCCGAGGTGACCGAGGCGGTACGAAGTGAGCTGGCGGTACCGGTCATTTACGCCGGCGAGGTGCTGGCGGTGATCTGTGTCGACAGCCTGCGGCCCAACTATTTTACCGGTGAACACCGACGGATTCTGCAGATTATCGAACGGATGATCAGTCGCCATCTATTAAGTTTGCAACAGATTGAACGACTGACCGGTGAGATCGACCGCTTGAGCAAGGATGTCGATTATCGTGATCCGAGTGTTTCGTCGTACCGGTTGGGAAATATCATCGGCAATTCGCCTAAGGCGCAACAGATCATCGAGACTATCCAGGTTCTGGCACCGCCACTTTGCCAGCGACTCTCGCTCTGGAAGACACAGCGCGCTCCCGAGCAGGCAGATATTCTTGGCCTCCCCTCGGTTTTGATTACCGGCCGCACTGGAGCTGGCAAGGAATTTCTTTTTAATAACTTTTACTCACGATTGAATGAACTTTTTCGTGAGCGTTATCCCGGTAGCTCGCTCCCTCTTAAAAAAACAAATATAGCTGCATACAGCGGCGAGCTGACCTACTCGGAGTTGTTTGGTCATAAACGGGGTGCCTTTACCGGTGCGCATGTCGATCGTCGCGGTATTCTTGAAGAGGCTGATGGTGGGGTCGTTTTTCTTGATGAGATTGGCGATGCTGACCCCAAAACACAGGTGCAGCTATTGCGTTTTCTTGACAGTGGAGAGTTTGTCCGTCTGGGGGAAAATACTACCAGGCATGCACAGGTTCTGGTGGTTGCCGGTACTAACCGTGACCTGCGTCAACTGATTGCCGAGGGTCTCTTTCGCGAAGATCTCTACCACCGGCTGTCGGAGCTGATCATTCAGGTCCCAAGCCTCAACGAGCGACGTGAAGATATCCCTGACCTTGCAGTTCACTTTCTCGGCCGACTTGCTCAGGTGTACCGTCCTGAAGAGGTTGCGGCTGGACGCATCCCGGTGCTGAACACTGCTGCGAAAGAAGTATTGTCCAGGCACCATTACACCGGCAATATGCGAGAATTACGCAGTATCCTGCTGCGTGCCATGCTTTACAGTGGTTTGCGTATCGGTGGACCTGATATCGGCCAGGCCATTCTGCAGCAAACGGAGGCACCGGTCGATGTCGAGAAACCGAGTCTTGAACAGCTCAATCAGCAGGCGGCTACGGCCATTGTTCAGCGGATACTTGGTGGTCAGGGTGATTTCTGGAGTGAGGTTTATCAGCCCTATTCGAACAAAGAGTTGACGCGTGAAGGAGTGGTTGAAGTGGTTGAGCAGATGAGGCGGCGGGGGGCAGTCAGTATGCCGAAGCTGGCGAAAATTTTAATTGCCTGTAATCCTGCGACCGAGCAGAAGCAGTTTTATCGTTTTAAAAACTTTCTCTATAAAACAGTGAGAATTTAGCGAGGCCAGACGGCATTTACTTGAGGGTTTGCACCTCTCCCTTGGATTCCTTCAGTTCTTGCATGCGGATATCAAAGCAGTCGGGACAGGCGCCGTGACTGAATTCTGCATCAAGGTTATCGTTGATATACGATTGCAGATCATTCCAATCCCCCTGATCATCCCGAATTTTGTTGCAGTAACTGCAGACTGGAAGAATCCCCTGTAAGGTTTTGATCTCAGCAAAGGCCTGCATCAGTTCGACATTTTTTTGTTCAATGTTCAGCCGAGCGCAGTCAGCCTCCTTGATTCTTCGCCAGGAAAATAACGACAAACAGATGCTGAGAACGACAAAGGTCGATAGAAGTTCATCAATTTCGTACTCTTCATGGCGCTGAGAAAAATCGACGATTAACTCTAGCACGTCGAAAGTGCTGAACAGTAGGAATGAAACCACCAGGATTGCGGTGATGATGATTAAATCTTTTAGAATTTTATCGGACTGGGACAACATGTATATCCTTCTGGATCTTAAAGCCTCTCCCCCTATGAGAATTTGTTACTGACCTCTTTAAAGTTAAAGCCGCCAGCAGTCTGTCGGACTTGACGAACCGAAGCGAAAATTTGAGCGTTAGTGGCCAGGTTTTCGCTCGTTTGCAGGCTCATAGCCATAGCTATGGGGCAAAAAGGAGCGGGAATCTGGACCAAATTAACAAATTTGCAGCCGGTTCATGGAAAGCCCGACAGCCTGCTAGCTTGACCTGAAGTGATGACAGCATAATTGATGTTGTTGAAAAATATAATATTTCTAATATTAAGACGTTTCGAACTCTTGTAGCAACTGATCTACAAGCGGGCGTTGCTCCTTTTCCCAGGGACCGACGACAACAAGGTGCAGTTGAGCCGTTGTGAACAGCTCACAACAACGCTTCTGGATTTGTGCAGATTCAATGGCTTTGACTTCGGCGCGATCTTGTTCAAGGGTGCGGAGGCAATTGGCTTGCAGGCCCCAGCCGTAACGCACGGTCATTGCTTCAGGCTGATCGAGCGAAAATTCAATGTCATACAGATAGCTGGTCCGTGCGGCTTCTAGGGCTGCCGTTTCGGGCGGTTTTTCGCGCAGCCGCTTCAGTACGTCAAGGGTCTCTTTTAGTGCGGGGACAAGGTTTTTTGGCGCTATGGCAAGATCGATACTGAAGTAACCGGTGTCTGACAACATTGAGCAGTTCGCCTCGACGGCGTAGGTCAGGCCGCACTCTTCACGGAGTCTTTGCGGTAAAAGCGCGCTTCCGCCCCAGCTGAGAAGGCGGCGTATCAGACTGTATTGAAGTGGACGAGTGTCGCTGCGACCCGCCATTGGAAAAGCGAGCTGCAGACTGATTTGTGAATCGGAATCGAAGGTCCACTGTTGGTGCGGGCCTGGATTGTGGGGGAGGGCCTCAATCGCCTGGAAGGATTCTCCTCCTTGCCAATCGCCGAAAAATTCCTTCACCGCAGCAAGCACACTGTCTCTTTCTATTGCCCCGCTACATGCGATGACCGTGTTTTGAGGCACATAGTTTTGTTGATGAAAATTTTGCAGTGAAACAAGGTCGATTTTCTGAAGGGAGTGATTGCTGCCGATCAGCGGCATGCCTAATGGTTGGTCTGGCCAGAGCAGGGTTGCCATCAGGTTGTCAGGATTGGTTTGAGCCCCCTGTTCGTTGAAGTCTTCACGGGCTTCTTCGATGATGATGCGTCGTTCGATCTCAAGATCATTGAACAATGGGTTGCGGAGCATCTCGGCAAAAATTTTAATTCCAGTTGTGGCATGTGTGGGGTGAATACGAGTGTGATAACAGGTGCTTTCGGCATCGGTTGAAGCGTTGACCGCGCCACCAATCGCCTCGAATGCGCGCTCAATGGCACTGCTGTTGGGGTACTGTCCTGCGCCGCGAAACAGCATATGTTCCAGAAAATGAGAAATTCCAGCGACTTCTTCAGACTCATAGCGGCCGCCAGTGCCGAAGTAGCAGATCAGTTCTGCATTATGCAGGTGGGGCATCTCGACAGTGACCAGTCGCAGGCCGTTGGCAAGGGTGTCTATGTTGTATTCGGGCATAGTCTCACTAATGGTGGGGGTGGATAATCTCGCGGCCGCCGCTTGGGTGGCCGATACGTCTGGCAAGGTAAAACAGGTGCAGCTGAAAAGCCAGTAGAAAGAGCAAGGTCAACTCCCCCGGAATTGGGCCCACGCGGGCATGTGTGAGGAAGTCTTGCCAGTTTTCAACGCTCTGCGGATGGCTGGCCAACTTGAGAACCCAGCCGGCGGTCATAACCAGAAAAAGGTAGATATAGTTGGCGCGCAGCCGTTTGTTGATGGCATCGACCAGCGACATTTTATATTGCGGAAAGCGCAAGTCTGATGCAAGTTCGGCGCGCCAGAAGATCCCTTCTTCGCCGAGGGGATCGGCAGGAAGTGTCCCCTGGCTCAAGACCGAGTAGATCATGTTCTGGTTCATCAGCCGAACTCGATATTCGTAGGCGTCATAAAAGCGAAAGCGCCGCGCTTCAATAAATAGCAGCAGATAGAGAATGGTCAGGCCGAACAGAAAGAAAAGATGGGGAATCTCTGGATGACTAAAGCCGAAACCGAGAAAGGCTGCGGTGCCGGCAACCGCCCAGTTGGTGGTGCGATCAAGGCGCTCGCGCCAAGCGAGACTGCGCTGAACTTCAGCGCGGTAGTAATGAACAAGGATCGTAATCGACTCGCTGCGGGTTAATTTCTCTTCGGTCATGGTTGCCTCCAGCCTGTCAGTGCTGTGCTGACCGACTGGAGACATTATACCATCTAGAGCAGAACCGAGGTGCGAGACGCGAAGCGCGACAACCGAAGCCCTTTGCTCGTTCGCGCTGCTAGCCTCGTCTCTCTTACTTCTGGTGTTTCAAAAGCTTGGCTGCTTCTTTAGCGTGGTAGGTGATGATCAGATCGGCACCGGCGCGCTTCATACTGAGCAGGGTTTCCAAGATGAGGCGGTCCTCGTCGATCCAGTCATTGGCGGCGGCCGCTTTAACCATGCTGTATTCGCCTGAAACGTTGTAGCAGACCAGAGGCAAATCAAAGTTGTCGCGCAAGTCCCGAATGATGTCGAGATAGGCAAGTGCCGGCTTGACCATTAAGAAATCGGCACACTCCTGTACGTCGAGTTGGGCTTCACGGAGTGCTTCGCGGCGGTTGGCCGGATCCATCTGGTAGGAACGGCGGTCGCCGAATTGTGGTGTCGAGTCGGCGGCTTCGCGGAAGGGACCGTAGTAAGCGCTGGCGTATTTGACCGCGTAGCTCATGATCGGAATATGCTCAAAACCATTTTCGTCGAGGATGTCGCGGATCGCCTCAATTCGGCCGTCCATCATGTCGGACGGCGCGATGATATCGGCCCCGGCCTGAGCGTGACTGAGAGCTTCAGCGGCCAGCAGTTTGAGGGTCTCATCGTTGTCGACATCACCATCTTTAATCACACCACAGTGACCATGGTCGGTGTATTCACACATGCAGACATCGGTGATGACGGTCAGTTCTGGTACCGCTTCTTTGATGGCACGTACCGTGTTCTGGATGATGCCATGTTCGCAGTAGGCATCCAGGCCAACAGGGTCCTTGGCCTCGGGGATACCGAACAGGATCACCGCCGGAATACCGAGAGCATGGACTTCTTTGGCCTCGGCGACGATATGCTCAATCGACTGCTGGTAGATGCCAGGCATCGAGGGGATCTCTTTTTTTATCTTCTCGCCAAAAGCGGAGAACATCGGGTAGATCATGTCTTCGACGTGTAGATGAGTTTCGCGTACCATGTTTCTCATGGTGGCGTTACGGCGCATGCGGCGGGCTCGATAAGCGGGGAAATACATGTGTTTGCTCCTTCTCAGAAGGTTGAAATTGCGAGTCTGTCAATCCCCTCTCCCTGAGGACCCACAGGGCCTAAAGGAGAGGGCTAGGGTGAGGGGGATGATGCCGCCTCACCTGACGTTTGTTTTAGGTCTCTTCGCCGAGCTTTCCCCCTCATCCGGCCTTCGGCCACCTTCTCCCTCAGGGAGAAGGGTTGAACGAAGAATCTACTCTTCAGAATAATATTCAATCATTGCTGTGACCAGATCGTCAAGAGTCGAATTCTCTGGTTCGAGAGCAACTTCGAAATCATGTTTACGGATGGTTTCTGAGGTCAAGGGACCAATCGAGAAGAAGGCGGTCTCTTTTTTTAGTTGCTGCAATTCTTCACCGAACATGGCGTGCAGGTTGTCGAATGTTGAAGAGGAACTGAAGCAGATCGCATCGAGTTCATTGGCATCCAGCAGGTGACGGATCATCTCCTGCTTCCCTTCGGGAGCGAGGGTCCGGTAGACGATGGGAGAATCGACCTGAGCGCCAGCTTTGCTCAGGCTGTCAGGAATCAGTGTTCGTGCAATTTCGGTCCGAGGGTAGAGATAGCATTTGCTGCTGACTCCACGACTCAGGAGCTCATTAACAACCCCTTCGGCCCGGTAGTTATTCGGAACAAAATCTGGTTTAAGGCCACGTTTTTCGATCGCCTTGGCAGTCTTGGGACCGACAGCAATGATCTCGACGCCAGACAGTGCCCGCAGGTCGAGGCCCTTGATATTCATCCGCTCGAAGAAAGCATCCACAGCGTTGGCCGAGGTCAAAATAAGACCATCATAACTCCCGAGCTGCAGCAAGGCCTCGTCACAGGGTTGCCAGTCGGTGGGGGGTGCGATCTCGATGGTCGGAATACAGATCGTCTCAGCCCCTTGAGCTTGCAAGAGAGCGACAAAGCTGGTGGCCTGGGCGTAGGGGCGGGTGATCAGGAAACGGCGGCCGAAGAGCGGCAGGTTGTCGTACCAGCGTAATTCTTCGCGGTAGCGCACCACCTCACCAATGATAATCACCGCTGGAGGTTCAATCTTTGCGGCAGCGACCAGGGCAGCTATCTCATCGAGCCGCCCGGTCAGGGTTTTTTGACGTGGCAGGGTCGCCCACTGCACGACCGCAACTGGAGTGTCGGCTGAGCGGCCATGCTCAATCAGCTTTGCGCTGATCTTCTTCAGGTTGGTCATCCCCATGTAAAAAATCAGGGTGCCGAGGCCGGTCGCCAGTTTCTCCCAGTCGAGGCTCGATAGTTTGCGCTCGGGGCGCTCGTGACCGGTCAGCAGGGCAAGACTGGTGGTGATGTCACGGTGAGTCAGCGGGATCCCAGCGTAAGCGGCCGCAGCAAACCCGGCGGTGACACCGGGGACAACTTCGAAGGGAATATTTTGTTTGTGCAGCAGACTGGCTTCTTCGCCACCTCGTCCGAAGACATAGGGGTCGCCACCTTTAAGGCGCGCGACATTCAAACCAGCCGCAGCCTTGTCGGCGAGAAGCTGGTTGATCTCTTCTTGTGGAAGACTGTGATGGCCCCGGCTCTTGCCGACATAAATTCGCTCAGCATCTGGTTTTGCATAGCCAAGCAATACCGGGTTGGCCAGATAATCGTAGATGATGACATCAGCCAGTGCCAAGCAGTCGCGGCCTTTAATAGTTAAAAGGCCAGGATCCCCCGGTCCGGCGCCAATCAGATAAACCTTGCCGGGCTTCAACCCTTGTCGCCCCCGTCATCACTGAAAGTTTTGCAGCCATAGACTTCATTAAGGATCGGACCTGCACCTGCTGCAAGCATCTGCTTAGCGAGAGCGACACCGGTCGCTTCGGCATCGGCGATGGCACAGGTTACAGTCTTTTTGATGATTTGTTGACCGTCGCAACTCGAAACAAGAGCGGTCAGTTCGAGTTGATCACCCTCTATGGTACCGAAGGCTGCGATCGGGACCTGACAGCCACCTTCCAGTGTCGCAAGGACCGCACGCTCGGCGATGACTGCTGCGGCTGTTTCAGGGTGGTTGAAGAAATCGATCAGAGCATTGATTTCGTCATCAGCCAGGCGACTTTCCAGTCCCAATGCTCCTTGTCCGATAGCCGGAAGGCAGGTTTTTGGGTCAAGATAAACACCAATTTGATCACCGAAGCCAAGACGGTGCATGCCGGCGGCAGCCAGTACGACAGCGTCCAGATTATCATCCTTAAGCTTGCTGATTCGGGTCTGCACGTTGCCGCGGATATCGAGCATCTGCAAGTCGGGGCGCAGGCTGAGTAGTTGAGCTTTGCGGCGTAGAGAGCTTGTGCCGATGCGACCGCCTTGGGGGATGTCATCGAGACTTTTACAGCCCTCATTGAGAACTAGAATATCGCGCGGGTCTTCACGCTCGGTGATGCAGCGCAGGCCGGTCCCTTCGGGGAAGAAAGTCGGGACATCCTTCATCGAATGAACGGCAACGTCGATTTCATTGCGTAGCATGGCTTCCTGAATCTCTTTAACGAAAAGTCCTTTGCCGCCAACCATGGCCAGAGGGACATCGAGGATCTTGTCTCCCTGGGTTTTGATTTTTGTCAGAGTGACTTCAAGATCTGGATAGCGTTTTTCAAGCTCATCTTTAACCCAGTTGGCCTGCCATAGTGCGAGGGCGCTGGCACGGGTTCCGATACGCAGAAGTTGTTTTGCCATGGGGGTTGCTCCTTTAATTTTTCGAGCCGGGGTTGTCGGTTGGGTCTGGGTTCTCGGCAACCGGCGCTGGCAGATCGAAAAGGGTACGGACGGCATCAATATAGATATTGCCGTTTTCACTGTTCTGGGCGTCTTTGAGGATTGATGTCGGTTGATGCAGGATCTTGTTGATAATAGCACGTGTCAGGGCATCAATCGATTTTGCAGTTTTGTCGTCTGCTGATAGATTTGAGAGAGTTTTCTGTACTTCAGTCTGGCGTAGATCTTCCAGTTTTTTGCGTAAAGAGACAATCGTCGGTTTGACTTCAAGGGTCGATAACCAGCGGTAAAACTGAAGGATCTCTTCTTCAATAATCGTTTCGGCTTTGTCGGCTTCCTTTTTACGCTCTTTCATATTGGCTTGTACAACACCCTGAAGGTCATCGACATCGTAGAGATAGACGTTGTCGATCTTATTCACCTTGGGTTCAATGTCGCGTGGGACAGCAATGTCGATGATAAACATCGGTTTGTTGCGTCGCAGCTTGATGACTTCGGTGAGTTTTTTCGCTTCCAATACATAGCCGGGCGCGCCTGTCGACGAAAGGACAATGTCGGCCTGATGCAACTGGTCTTGAAAGTTATCGAAAGCAACAGCGCGGCCGTTGAATTCAGCCGCCAGTTTCTCTGCGCGGGAGAAAGTACGGTTGGTGACCAGGACTTCGGCGATGCCATTATTGATGAAGTGGCGAGCGGCCAGTTCGCACATTTCACCGGCACCGATAAGCATGACCGTTTTGTTTTCGAGTTTGTCAAAGATCTTGCGCGCAAGTTCAACAGCGGCAAAAGAGACCGAGACCGCATTGCTGGCAATCGCGGTTTCAGTCCGAACCCGTTTGGCAACTGAAAAGGCTTTGTGCATAAAACGATTGAGGATCAGACCGGCGGTTTTGAACTCGCTGGCGTAACCGTAGGCTGTTTTGATCTGGCCGAGGATCTGTGGTTCGCCAATGATCATCGAATCGAGACTGGAGGAGACTCGCAAGACGTGACGGATGGCATCTTCACCGCGCAGGTCATAGAGGTGTTCATCGATTTTATCAAAATCTAGCCCATGGAATTCGGCCAGAAAATGCCGCAACTGTGCAATGGCTCGCTCAGGATCACGGCTGGTGGCATAGAGTTCAACCCGGTTGCAAGTCGAGACAATGAGTGCTTCACTGACTGACTCTAGTGCTAGCATTTTACGCAGGGGATCTGCCATCGCCGTTGGCGAGAAGGCGACCTTTTCTCTAATTTCTACCGGGGCTGTTTTATGGCTAAGCCCCACGACCAGTATATTCATATTCGATATCCGAATTTAAAGTCTGTCCAATAGTCTGTCGGATTTTCCGGGCTGAAGCGAAAATCTGGATCTTTGAGAGCATATGTTGGCTCGTTTGAAGGTCCATATCCGTTGCTATGGGTCGAAAAGGAGCTAAGATATGGGCCGAATAGCCTGATTTGCAGCCAGCTCATGGATAGTCCGCCAGTCTCCTAAGGTTTGCCGATCAGGGCATCGAAAGTATGCATACCGTTGAGAAACAAGTTTGCACCCAGGAATGTGAAGAGCAGGCAGGCAAAGCCGATGATGGCAAAGATAGCTGCTCGGCGGCCGCGCCAACCGATACTCATCCGCCCATGGAGTAAGGCGGCATAAACAAACCAGGTCATTAGCGCCCACGTCTCTTTCGGGTCCCAACTCCAGTAAGTTCCCCAGACCGACTCAGCCCAGGCGGCACCGGTGATGATCCCCAAAGTCATGAGTGGAAAACCAAAGGAGAGCGCACGATAATTAATGTTGTCGAGGGTGTCGAGAGATGGCAGTCGATAGTAGAGGGTTGAGAAACGTTTGCTTTTGAGCATTCGATCTTGCAACAGGTACATGATCCCGGCGCCGAAGGCCAAGGCAAAGGCTGCGTTACCTAAAAATGCGAAGGTGACATGTAACGGAAACCACCATGAGTTGAGTGCCGGGTTGAGCGGTTCAACAGCGTTGGGCGCAATACCACTGCCAAGCATGGTGATAACAGCGAGGCCGCTGGAGAAGGCCCCCATGACCGATAAGCGGTAGCGTAGGTCGAAAAAAAGATAGAAGGCCACCATGCACCATGCGAAGAAAGAGAGTGATTCGTGCAAGGTGGTGACTGGCGTGTGCCCGAGTTGGATAAATCGAGTAATAAACGTAATGAATTGTATGATGGCACCTGCGAGCAGAACCCAGCGCGCGGTCTTCCCTAAGTTCTCTTTACGCCCGACGACCTGTATCAGGTAGAGAATGGTTGCGACCAGATAGCAGATCAGAACGATTTTGAAGAGGATGATGTGAGCGCTCATGACGTCCCTTCGGGAAGAGAAAACTGCAGGTCTTTCAGTGAAACACCCGCGCCGAAATGTTTGAGAAGTAGCCGGTCAATGCCAGCCTTGTCGGATTGCTCAAGATACTCAAACAGCCCTTGTTCGATTAACAATAGCAAAACCTGTTGATTGTATGGAATCTGTTGCTGTTCAGTCAATACCTTTCGTCGAATAGCTGCGGCTAATTCGGTTGCTGTTTGCCAAATAGGGGGGATTATTTCGGCTAATAAATCGCGCAAAACTGAAGCCATGGCTGGGCTCTCTCCTCCCGTAGATACCGAAAAAGAGAGAGGTGGACGCAGTAGCCGTGCCGGAGTGATGAAGTCAGAGTTCTCTGCGCTATCGACCCGACAGCAAAGAATTCCAATTGTGGCGGCATCTTCGGCAACGCGTGTATTAACCAGTGAATCGTTGGTTGCGGCAAAAATCAATCGTGCTGAACTTAGGTCTGTCGGCCGGTAGTCGCGTTTGTAATGTGTCAGTTGCGGGTGCAATGGGAGATCAGGCAAGAGCGCGGGGTCGATAATGTTAATTTTTGCACCGGCTGCGAGCAGGTTTGGTATTTTTCGCCTCGCAGTACGGCCAGCACCGATTATCACGACTAATTGATTTTTCAGGCATAGCTCGACCGTGTATCCAGTGGCTGAACCGATTTTAGAATCGCCTGGATTTTCATAATCAGACGCCAAATAATTCCCCTTCGACAAGCTCGCAGATCAGGTGGCCACAAATCAAACCAAGTTCGGCTAGTCTTGCTGGAGATTCCCCCTGAAGCTCGAGACTTAGTGTCGGGTGCCCTTCTTTTTGGACCCCTGCTTTGTTGAGGGGACCAATCAGGACCAGTGATCGGGAATCTTCAATCTGATCGATCAGGTGACTAATCTGCGGAGAGGGGTTTTCACTACAGAAGATCAACAGCATATGTTCGCGTTCGCTATAAATCCGATATTCGCGCGCCAGGATTTCTTGAGGCTGTTGATCGGCGAGCAGGGCGGCAGTAAGTATGGGGTCAGTGCCAAGGGAGACCGCTGGAAGTGGTGGTCGTTCGAAGCCAAGGCGATGCGAGAAAGCAGTCGCAGTCTGTTGTGCGATCGCTTGTAGAGGACCATTGCCAGCGAGGATCAACTGTCCTCCGCGGGTGAATATCTCAGCTATTTGATGGCTGATTTTCATCAGAGTTTCTCCCTGCGTGGCAGCGAGTTCGGCAACCATTGAGTTGATTTGGTGACAGCTGTTTGAAAGTCGTTCTTGCATATTCTTTTTATCCTCTCTTCTCCAAATTCTTCCCAATGATAGGGGGGAGATGAAAGACTGTCAAGAAAGCTGAATGGCTTCACAAATCTTGATTTTTTTGTTGGATCCTTTATAGTGAGGGACATTCGTAATATTGAATTCATCCGCGCGCTGATAAAAGGAGATAGGTCAATGGCAGGAGATAAAGTGCTCGAATTTACCGATGATAACTTTGACGCAGAGGTGCTCCAGTCCTCTGAACCAGTACTGGTCGATTTTTGGGCGACTTGGTGCGCTCCCTGCAAAGCTATTGCTCCGGTGATAGATGAGTTGGCCACGACTTACGATGGGCGGATTAAAATCGGCAAGGTTAACGTCGACGAAAATCAGGCGACACCAGGACAGTTTGGGGTTCGTGGTATTCCGACTCTGATCCTGTTCAAGGATGGCCAGGTCGTAGATCAGTTGGTTGGGGCGGTTCCGCGTAACCAGCTTGAAGGGTTACTCGAGAAGGCGCTCTAGACAGTTTGGGTCCCAGATACAAATAAAGCCCTCGGATTATCTCAATTCGAGGGCTTTATTGTGTCTGGTGTCTCAGGTCAGTTTTGAATTCGTTTCAATTGCATTTCTATTTGTTCTCTCTGTGCAGAGGAAAGACGTGCTTTTGGCAATTCACCGAGTAGGGCTTCTTTTTTACTTCTGGCGTGTTGCATTTCCTGAGCTGCCTGGACAATTGTAGTTCGGTAGCCATACTGTTTGTTCCGCAAAGCTTCTTTACGCTTTATGACCGCATTCTCAAAGGAGTTGGCCAAGCTCTCTGCACGAGACACAAGACGCCCTGCCTCACGTTTACGCTGTTTGGCTTTTCGACTCTGCTGATTTACTTCTTGGTTGAAATCGTTTTTGATTTGAGGGTCAAGCGGTACGGGGGGAACATAATTGACCTTACCAGAGTCATCCGCCTCGCTGATATCAGCCTTATGGAGGCACTCTTCCGGTAAGCTCATCAGATTGTCAGCGACATGGAGGCGGCCCTTGCTATCTCGACATGAATAGTTCTCAGCCGCCGAGGTGTTTAAAAGTGAGGCCACCAGGATGCTGAGAGTTAAAATGAAATATTTCATCTGGTCTGTTCCTTCTCAGAATTTAAGCCTGCAGAATTAGACTCCTACTTCATTTTAGCCGCTGAGTTTTCTATCGGCAACAGTCTTACGAATGTTTTTGGCTGTCGAGGAGCAGGGTGACTGGACCATCATTGATTAATTCAACCTGCATGTCTGCCTGAAACTGACCTGTCTCGACCTGAATTCCCAATTGTCGAAGCTGTTCAATGAAGTGCTGGTAGAGTGGAATTGCCTGGGCGGGCAGTGCCGCCTGAGAAAAACCAGGCCGTCGTCCTTTGCGGCAGTCTCCAAGCAGGGTAAATTGTGAGACAATCAGGGCCGCCCCGCCGGTGTCGAGCAGAGATAGATTCATCTTATCTGTATCATCTTTAAAGATTCTTAAACCGGCCGATTTTACTGCCAAATATTCGGCATCAGCCATGCTGTCCTGTTTTTCGATCCCTAGCAGGATAAGCAACCCTTCAGCGATCTGGGCAATCTGCTGGTCATTGACATGAACCCTGGCTCGGCTGACACGCTGGATCACGGCTCTCATACTTCAGTATTCTCCCCACTCATTTTTCGCAGCAGAGCCAGCGTGAGCAGGTCATCACGGTGTTCGGGTCCGCTCGGAGTTTCAATGATCTTTGGAATGGCTGTCAGACGTGGGTCACGCAGCAGGGCGTGGAAGCCCTGCTCACCAATTTCACCTTGTCCGATAAGCTGGTGACGATCGACTCGTGAGCCGCAACCTTTTTTGCTGTCGTTGAGATGAAACAGGGCCAGTTTGTCCAGGCCTATCTGTTTCTCGAACTCTTCAAGGACAGTATTGACAGCGTCCAGGCTGCGCAGGTCGTATCCTGCGGCAAAGACGTGGCAACTGTCGAAACAAACAGCCAGATTCCCTTTTCGACAGCCAGCAATGATCTCCGCCAGATGTTCAAAGCGCCAACCAAGATTTGTCCCTTGTCCAGCAGTGGTCTCAAGCAGGATGCGCACTCCGTCGCCAACCCGCTCCCGAGCCTGGTCAATGGCTTTGATGATCTGTATTAACCCTGCAGCTTCGCCGCTTCCAAGGTGGGCACCGGGATGCATCACCAAGTCATCAATGCCAAGTGTCATGCAGCGCTCAATTTCATCACTAAAGGCGTCGACTGAGCGCTGCCAGCTCTGTAGTTCGGGGCTGGCGAGGTTGATCAGGTAACTATCGTGGACGGCAATATAGCCGATAGGGGATATGCTGCGTGCGTCTTTGAAACGTTCGACCGCTTCTTGATCAAGGGGGGGAGATTGCCAGCGACTGGCATTTTTACTGAAGATCTGCATGGCGCCAAGCTGAAGGCTTTCGGCACGGGCGATACTTTTGTCTATACCTCCGGCGATGGAAACGTGGCATCCGAACAGCTGTTGTGTCTTCATGATTTTGAGTTCTGCGTGCCGCGCGATTTGAGCCAGGGGCCGATCTCAGCCGGACGCGCAAAATTCGCGTCGACAAAGCTGCCTGTCTGTTCAGGACCAACCAGGAGCGTGGTCATGCCGAAATCTTTGGCGGTTTTCAGATTGGCTAGTGAGTCTTCGATCATAGCGCAATCTTTACCCTGCAAGCCTAGTCGATTCAGAACTTGCTGGTACGGTAAGGGGCTCGGCTTCGGCTGGTAGTCTGCAATGCGGATGTCAAATATTTCATCAAAATACTGACGAATCCCTAAGGCTGTCGTGACCTGTTCGGCATGCTGGCGTGAGCCGTTAGTGAAGATGAAGCAGGGTTTGTCGATATTTTTGAGCATCTCGATTAACTCGATGTCAGGCGCGAGCCGCTGGCCGATATCGAAGCGATGAACATATTCTAGATATTCTTCGGCATCGGTACTGTAATGACGGATTAATCCCTGCAGAGTTGCTCCGTACTCTTGCCAGTACTGGCGCCGCAATGTGTCGACCTGCTCCTCGGCGATGCCGACCACTTCTTGCATATAGCGGTTGATGCGTACGTCAATCAGGGCAAACAGGTTTTTCTCTGCCGGGTAGAGGGTATTGTCGAGGTCGAAGAGCAAGGCTTTCATGTCGACTCCGACGGGTAATTGCCACTGAAGACCTCGACCGCTGGACCGGTCAGGTAAATGCAGTTATCTTCTGCCCATTCGAGTTCAAGCAGTCCGCCACTCAGTCGGTTTGTGATTTTTCGTCCGGTACGCCCGCTCAAAGCAGCTGCCACGGTTACGGCTGAGGCGCCGGTGCCACAGGCCAGGGTTTCCCCGGCACCCCGCTCCCAGGTACGTTGGCGCAGTTCACTATCAGAGATGATGCTGACAAATTCAACATTTGTACGGCGTGGGAAGAGTGGATGGGTTTCAATCAGTGGCCCGATCTCGGTGACCGGAAAATTTTCGCAGTCGTCGACGAAAATAACGCAGTGAGGGTTACCCATTGACAGGCACCAGGCTTTGAAGGTTTGACTGCCCGCTTGCAGCGTAATTTCCAGTGCTTCAGCGTTTGGGTCGCCAGTCATTGGCAGATCACCGCGGCGCAGGCGCGGCTGTCCCATATTGACGCGAACTTTTTCAACTCGGTTGTTGCCGTCACAGAACATTTGCACCGGCATGAGTCCGGCGGCTGTTTCTATCCGTATTTCGAGTCGATCGACCAATCCATGGTCCCAGGCATACTTGGAGACGCAGCGGATGCCATTGCCACACATTTCGGCTTCTGAGCCATCGGCGTTGAACATCTGCATCCGCAGGTCGGCCTTATCTGATGGCAGGATCAGAATCAGTCCATCTGAGCCAATCCCAAAATGACGGTCGCTGACAGCGATCGCAAGTTGAGCCGGCTGAGTTATCTGCTCTTTGAACCCGTCGATATAGACATAATCGTTACCAGCGCCGTGCATTTTTGTAAATCGCATGGACAAGGCTCCTTGACTGTTGTCGTGAGTGAAAATCCTCTGCTACTATAGACGGGTGTTGCGTTCTGCGACAACTACAAAGCAATAGCGCAAGGATGAAAGGGAGATTTTAGCGAATGGCTTACAATCTAAAAACAAAAATCTGGCAAACCGGAGCTCTGGAATGGTGGGGCATGATCGAAGGTGATGATCTGTTTTTGGGTAGCCGCGAGTTTCCGCAACCCCCAGACGAAGGGGATGAGTGGCTTGTAAAGACAACTGGAGACAGGTTCAAAATTATTGAAGGTGAGATTTGCCGAATTGGTCATGAAGAGCCGCAAGCGTGGTAGCGCTGGAGGTGTTGCAGGTAGAAGCCGGGCAGATGGATAATTTTGCCTATCTTGTGTTCTGCGCACAGACGCGTAAGGCGGTGGTGGTTGACCCGTCTTTAGCGCCTCAGGCTGTGCTCGGGGTGGCCCAAGAAAATCAGCTTGAAATTGTCGGCTTACTCAATACCCATGGCCATCATGATCATATTGCGGGCAATGGTGAAATTCTGGCTGCGGCCAGTGTGCCGCATTGGGGGCATCCACTCGACCTGCCGGATGCTGATCAGCAATTGTTCGAAGGGACTGAGGTGTCCGTCGGAGAAAGTTGTATTCGAGTGATGCATACGCCAGGGCACACGCCGGGGTCGGTTGTATTACAGACTGGAGCGGGGCTGATTACTGGAGATACTCTGTTTGTTGGGCGCTGTGGGCGGGCCGATTTGCCGGGGAGTGATGTTAATCTGTTGTATGACAGCCTGCAACGGCTTAAAAAGTTAGAGAAAAGCCTTAACGTATATCCGGGGCACGATTATGGGGTGCGACCAGTCTCTACGCTTGGGGAAGAGTTGCAGGAAAACGAATTTTTAAATGCGGTCGACCGGGCCAGTTTCGTCCGTTTGCGGATGGGCTGATATCTTCTGGATGCGTGATAGCAAAAGGGTGCCATTACATGTTTGCAGTGGCACCCTTTTGTATTTGGTCATTCTCAATGAGATCTTTTAGCTTTTGTCGGGATCCTCAAAATCAATTCCATCGAGGGAAAAATCCTCTTCAGTTTCGGCGAAGATGTCAGCCGCAGGATCATCATCGGCATCAAATCCGAATTCAGCCGGGCTATCAGATGTGGTTTCGACCGGTTTAGCTACAGGAAGGTCCGGTTCTGTTTCGTCAAAGGAGAAGTCGTCAGTGACTGTTTCTTTTTTGACGGAAATATTTTCGTCAGCTAGTTGCTGATCGAGGGGGACGGGTTCTGTCTCTGCTTTAGGAGAGGGGAGAGCCTCTTCGATGTCATCCTCTGAAGAGACTTCTTCAAAGAGTTCATCGAAGGCGAGGTTCTCGTCGTCGTCGCTGTCTCCCATGAAGTCGAAGCCGAAATCATCAACCCCGGCTGCTGCGCCGCCACCGCCAAAATCGTCAATAGCAACATCAGCGGTTGCCGTTGCTACAATCTCTTCGGCGACGGTTGATACAGTTTCTGTTGGCATCTCGGAGAGCAGGATGCTTTGAATGTTGAAGCGGGCCTTGTGCTCGGTCAGGTCCTTACTGCATTTCTTGCAGCTGTCGAGATAATCGAAGCTGTTATATCCGCACTTTGGACATTTCATGACAAGTCCTTCCCCTTTTTCCTGGATGAAGATCCACTCACATTTGAGGCAAAATCCCCATAAACATATTGTAAAATCGACAGGATGGCAAGTCCGGCGGTTTCGGTACGTAAAATTCTTGGGCCGAGGCGTACCCTCTTAAAGCCAGCGGCTAGTGCCTGAGTCGCCTCTGCAGCGGAAAAACCGCCTTCAGGGCCGACGAGTAGGCTAATTGATGAGGGTGGCTTGTCAGGTAGAAGTTGTGGGAGCGGGTCACTGGCCTCCTCCCAAAGCATTAGCTTGAGTTCTCCTGTTGCACTCTTTAGTGCGGCGTTCAGATTATCGCTGATTCTGATTTCAGGGGCAAAGGGCTGGCCGCATTGACGACAGGCCTCAAAAAGAATCTTCTGCCAGCGCTCTATACGGGATATTTTCTTGGATTCTGAAATCTTGACAATTGTGCGCTCGCTTGGGGTGAGAACAAATCGCGACAATCCGAGCTCAGTCCCTTTTTGTAAGATCATATCCAGCTTGTCGCCCTTAGCTAACCCTTGGATCAGTTCTATTTGTAGCAGAGGCGGGTCAAGCTGAGAGAGTTTCTCGACGCGGGCCATTTTTCCACCGGGCTCCAGGACGCAGACCGCCACTGAGCCATTGCCATCGAAAAGTTCAAAGCGGCTTCCGTGCTGTTGGCGCAATACCGTTGACTGGTGGCGTATGATGTCGGCGGGAAGCTCGATTATTGAGCCAATAGTCTCCGGAAAGTTTGGGGCATAGAAACGTCGCATGCTTCAGCTGCGCCGCCAAATGAGACAGATCCATTCATCCTGCTGGGTAATATTTAGCAGGTCGAGAGGCTGGCGCGCAAAGCCGTTACAGACCATCTCCTCCTTTTCCTTGAGTATTCCCGAGAGGAAAAGGTAACCACCTGGAGCCAAGTGAGCAACCAACTGGTCGGCCAGACGAAGATTCTCTTCGGCCAGGATATTGGCGACGACGACATCGTAGCAGCCGGGAAGTTGTTCGAGTGGATCGTTTGTGATTTGGATCGCTTGAGCTAGATTATTTTTGCGACAGTTTTCAGTTGCTACTTCGCAGGCGAGGGGATCGATGTCGCAGGCTAGAATATTTTTTGATCCAAGTGCGGCAGCGGCCATCGCAAGAATGCCAGACCCTGTGCCGACATCAAGCAAGCTTCGTGGTGCCTCTCCACGATCAAAGAGTTCAACAATGGCCTCAAGGCAGAGCAGGGTGGTGCCATGACTGCCGGTGCCAAATGCCATGCCTGGATCGAGTTCGAGAACTTTTTCGTCTGGGCTTGGAATGTATTTTTCCCAGCTTGGTCTGATGATCAGCCGCCGGCCGATCCGCATCGTTGAAAAGTGCTGCTTCCAGCCATCGGCCCAATCTTCCTGACGAACTTGTTGCTTTGCTCCAAGATGAAAATTACGCTCAGGAAAAATAGGGCGGAAACCTTCGAGGATCTGTTCAATTTTAATCCGAAGCTGTAGTAACTCAGATTCTGCTGGAAAGTAAGCTTGTAATTGCAGATCAGCCGCAGGATCAAATTCATCGTCTGGGACAGTGAATGTGTCCAGCTCACGTTTTTCGACCAGCGTTCCAGCACAACCTAAACCCGAGAGTTCATCGCAAACAAGGTCAACTGCTGGAGCGGGGACTGTAATTTCGAAAAGAATCCATTCGTCATTTTTCATAGCTTTTTAATATCATCTGGGGGGAGTTAAAGGCAACTCTAGAGTAGAGGTTGAAGTTGACAGAATAGTTTTCTGACAGTTCTTTGCAGCCGGCAATGCTTTTTATTTTTGGACAATGAGAAAAACTTGAGATTGATAGTTGACAACACGCAGTTTTTCTGGCTCAATTCTGAGGCTCGGCCAATGAGAATAAGGTCGCGTTTACGCTAAAAAATACACTATATGGTCGACATGGGTTCGGTTTTAATCATTAATAAATTATTAGGATTGCTTGCGAAGGCGGTTTCTCTCTGCTAGAGTAATACAGTCCTTTCATGAGGATTGCTTATGGTTTCGCCCTGGGAGGTTTTTCTCCTTTCTGATTCAACGGGTGAAACGGCTGAGAGTATGGTTCAGGCCGCTTTGAGTCAATTCCATGAAAAGCCTGCTATTCTGCGACGATTTAGCAATGTGCGCAGTAAAAATCAGATTTACGAGATTCTTGATCAAGCACTGGCATCTCAGGCACTGGTTGTATTTACTTTGGTCAACAGTGAATTGGCTCAATTGGCCTACGAGGAATGTGATGCTCTTGGACTGGCGTGCCATGACTTGTTGACTCCACTGTTACGGCGACTCGCCGAGCAGTTAGGGCATTCTCCTCAGGAGATGCCTGGATTGTTGCACGGGATGGACGAGGAGTATTTTCGTCGAATCGACGCGGTTGAGTTTACGGTTAAACATGATGATGGGCAGGAGTGGCGAAACCTACACAAGGCTGATATTGTTTTAGCGGGGGTGTCGCGATCAAGCAAGACACCGGTTTCGATCTATCTTGCGCATCGAGGTTGGAAGGTTGCCAACGTACCGATTGTTGCAGGTATCGATCCTCCACCAGAGTTGCTTAAGGTTGATCCGTCCAGAGTCGCGGGCTTAATTATAGAACCACAGCGGTTGCATGAGATGCGTGCCGCGCGGTTGATAAATATGGGGCAGAATCCACGTACTGAGTATGCTGATTATGAGCGAATCGAAGAAGAAATTCGTGCCGCGCGGAGACTTTTTCGCAAGCAACGCTGGACAATTATAGATGTTTCAACAAAAGCGATTGAAGAGACTGCAAACGAAATTATACACAAACTGAAACTTAACCGAATCTGATGGTCTGGATCAGTTGGTAATCTCTCCAGATCATCCCCACAGGAGTTAGAGTTATGAGAATTTTAGTTGTAGAAGATGAAAAGAAGGTTGCCAGCTTTATTAAGCGAGGACTGGAAGAAGAAGAATTTGGAGTCGATGTCGCGTATGACGGTGAAGAGGGGGTCTATATGGCAGAGAATACTGCATATGATCTGATTCTTATGGACGTCATGTTGCCCAAAAAAGACGGTCTGACCGCCATCCGTGAACTACGCTCCAAGCAGGTGAAAACACCGATTCTCTGTCTGACTGCCAGGGATACTGTTGATGACATAGTCTCAGGTCTCGATATTGGGAGCGATGATTATCTGACTAAACCATTTGCCTTTGCAGAACTGGTTGCTCGGGTACGTGCCTTGATCCGTCGCGGCTCTCAGGATCGTGGTGCTGAGCTTTATTTTGGTGAAATGAGACTTGACCCGGTGACACACAAGGTTTGGCGCGAAGGGAAAGAGATCGATCTGACGGCCAAGGAATATGCGTTACTTGAATACTTTATGCGTAGCCCGAATCAGGTTCTTACTCGGACAATGATTGCAGAGCATGTCTGGGATTATACCTTCGACAGT
>JAJRQB010000169.1 GCA_024280485.1 Deltaproteobacteria bacterium | reverse complement strand
GGAGTCGTCGCCATCGTGGGAGTCGTCGCCATCGTGGGAGTCGTCGCCATCGTGGGAGTCGTCGCCATCGTGGGAGTCGTCGCCATCGTGGGAGTCGTCGCCATCGTGGGAGTCGTCGCCATCGTGGGAGTCGTCGCCATCCTTCCCTGAGTTCCGGTGATCCCCGTCATGCCGATCTTCCTTGTGCGATTGATCCCGGTTTTCTCCCGAGTGCTTTTGTTTGGATTTCTCGTAGACCCGGTTATCATCCTTGTCAGTATCCAGATCTTCAGTCACAGCGGACATCTGCGTGCGCAGTTTGGCAAGAACTTGCCGAGCCGTTGTCAGGCGTTGCTGATATTGGGATGACTTAGACCATGTCAGACCTTTAGCCTTATGATCATCCTCGTCGTCATCATGATCACGGTGCTTGTCGCCCCTGGAGTCCTCGCGCTCAACAAACCGGTGTAAGCGGCCCTGCAGTTGCTTGAGAGCTATTTTTTCACCGCTCCACACGGCAGCTTCTATTTCTGCAAGAAGAGCTTCCAGTTCACTAAAGTCTTGGCCAGCTGCATCCAGGCTTGATTGCAGATCTTCGATGCGGTCGAGGTAGCCGTGATGCCCCCCTTTCAGATCGATCTGTAGCTCGTTTTGCTTATCAACGCTCAGGGCTTTTTCGAAACTGGCGACCCGTTGTTTGAAATTATATTCGCCAGCAACCTTTTCGCCATTGACAAGAATTCGCGCGGAGCGGACCCGGGTCACCTTGTCACTGCCGTTGGTAACTTGCAGCAAGGCGGAGTTCGAAGGTTCGCATCTTAGAAATTTGGCGGTTGAGAGATTGCGACCACTCCTCAACAATTCGTAACGTTGTGGCCCGAAAATCGTAACCGCCTCGGACGCTGTCACCGGCACTGCTATAAGTAGGGGCAACAGGACTAATAGACAAAGGGCTACAAGCTGTAGGCCTCCTCGGGTCACCTCTTGCTTGATAGCAAGCAGCCATGCCCTCCCGGACTTCATTCCCTTAAACGTCATGCACCCACTCCTCTGATAAAATAAAAAACGGCCTACCACAAATCGGGTAGACCGCACACATACGAATCGACCTGGGAAACCATTCCCAGCCACTTCGATAGCTCCTCTATCCTGAAGACAGGACAGGTAGCTTTGTGCCCTCCGGTTACCCGGAGTTTACCCATTCGGTGGTGTTGCTATGTAATTATTTATTGGTTTAATTGGAGGGGGAAAATAGAAAAGTATTTAGCGAAACATGATTCACATATTCGATAATTACTTTACTGACGCCCCTCCGGTAGTAATTAAAGCTCATTAGTGAGCAAAATCTATCGTCGCATCCTAAGATTTCCGACAAAAGCTGTCAACTTTTTTTAATTAAAGAGGAAATGCAGCGATCCCATTTGAAGATACCAGGCTTGGGAATGGAGTGGCCGTTCCCCCCTGTGTCAGGGTGTCTAGGATTCTAGGGGCGATTCAGTCCTCCGGCATATAATCCATACCAATGTCCAACCTTCTCAACTCAAAAGAGTATCGACAAATCAAAAGTCGCTTCATTCCAACGTTGTGACTTAAACTGACCCCGGGAACAACTACGCTTTCTTAAGGATTTATTACAGTAAACAGAAGAGAAGATGGCAATTATAAGCATATGTTATATGGAAGGTAGAGTTTAAAATTTAGAATTTCAAGTTTGTATGGTTTTATTATTGGTAGCGTTGGGATAACCAAGTTTTGTATTCATACTTCATATTCTCCGCTTATTTTTTTAGTGGTAAATAGGCTTATGTTAAGTCTGCTCAGGCTTGAATGATCGATGACAATCCCACAGATCAAGCTACCAAGTCCGACAAACAAAAAAGGTAGGTACCAGAAGATGAGAGATTGATCCGCTTCTTCAAATCTCATAAAAATGGCGTCCTTAAAATAGATGAAAATAAAGGCAATACCTGCAAACAAAAGGAGTAACCCGAAAACGAGGCCTAAAACAGAGATCAGTTTCGATAAGTTCATATGGGGCTTCTCTTTGCAACGGCTAGGTGAATTTGCTTGAGCAAACCGGTGTTTGGATATCGACATCTCGTCGTAAAGTCAACTGGCGAAGATAATCGTGAGTGGACTTCCGGTCAAGTGGCTAGTGTCGATCAGCGCAATGGATCCTTTTACATAAGAATCCTTGAATACTTAACGTTTTTTTAGTTTAATACCGATACTATAGCAATCACCCAATGTTGAATGTAATATTTATCCTCTCTGAATATTCCAACGGAGAATGTGAATCAATGTCCTTTGCCGGCAACCTAGAAGATCTCGCCATCGTCGACGTAATACAACTCCTCCATTCGACCCGCAAGTCGGGAACACTTTGCGTCACGAGTGACAAGGGCCAGAGCCAGATTGTATTTAACAATGGCTTTATTGTCAGCGCCAACCACTATAACGGCTCGGTTCGTATCGGCAAAATACTAGTTGAAATGGAAACAATCAGCGAAGAGACTCTACAACAGGTCCTCGCTGAACAACAGGCCGCTGGAGATCAACGTAAACCGCTAATCGGAATGTTGATTGAGAAGCAGACTCTCGACAAAGAGGTTGCCTACAAAGGGCTTGAATGCCTGATCGAAATGACTATTGTCGAAATGGTCAGTTGGCAAAAAGGAACTTTTACTCTCGACGTTGATGTTGTTGAAATTAACGATGAGTATAAATATATTCCTGAAAAACTCCAACAGGAGTTGAACTTCGACACTCAGATGGTTCTGTTAGACGCACTAAGAATTTATGATGAAAAACGCGCGGCGGGAGTCAGTGTCTCAGAGATGTCGCTATCGAATGACGGTTATCAAGCAGCATCTGAATCATCAGACACACAGTTACCAGATGAAGCCCCAGTCCTTGATCTTTCTGCCGACATACTTGGTCTCGACTCAATCGATCAAATTGACCTGCAGGTGCAGGAAACTTTTACCAGCCTGGAAGCATTTGATCCTTCTGAGATTCACCGTCAAAAGGTCCGTGACATGCTCCCGGAATTTCCAGCGTCACAACGCGAGGAACTCGTCAACTACCTCACGGATAAAACAAATATTGTCGACCACCAGGCGCATGTGGACCAAGAGCAAAACCAAACAATAATTTTCTATGGTGCAGACGAACTGGTCCAGCATGGGCTGATGAGTGCTTGTAAATATGAAGGCATTATGGTCTTTACCGCATCGACACCCCAGGACCTGGAAACTAAAATCACGCAGAGCCTTGACCGTTCGCTAGTTCCTATCCTGGTTTACGATTGTCCTATTGCGACGCAGGAAGGCTTCACTAAAGAAGAAATTACAGGGGTTCGCCAACGTACGGCAAATCTCTTCCCGCAATTACAATCAGTTCAGATCGCCTCTCCGATCGATTATATCTATTCACTGCAATCTCTGACGACCGGCGCAAGCACTATTATCCCTCGATCTATTGCTGAAAATCGAAGAGATTCTTTTATTACAGATTTCATCCAATTTCTCGAAAGTTTCCCTTGTATCATCCATAATTTGTGCCGTCACCGGACTACAGATTCACAGATTAAAACAAACCTGCTTAGTGATCTACGTGATATGAAATCTGCTGCTGAAATTGCTTATTTCTTGCTTGAACAGACCAGTCAATTTTTTGATCGCAGTATGACGTTAATCCTGCGCAACAATGAATTGGTTGCCGAGAAATCCTTCGGCATTGAATCAGACAAAGCAGAAGGCCCATCAGATCCATTACGTTTCAAAATTGAAGTAATTGGTGAAAGCTTACTAGCTAAAACAATAGAAACTGGTGAAATTTTCTACTCATCCGTCGAAGATAAAACCATACGGGAATCGATTTTTGGTGAGATCAGCGCACCAGATAAATCAAAAATTATGCTTTTGCCCCTTGTTGCCGCAGGGAGGACACTGGCCTTGATTTATGCTGATTTCGGACAGACTAAAGAGAAGAAAATCGATACCGAATATTTAAAAAACTTGTCCTGGCTAGCTGGAATGGCACTTGATAAAGTTCTAAGAAACCAGAAATAAACTACGTTGTAATCATATTTTGCTATTGCCGTAACCGGAGGAAATGTCCATGGATGCACGAACTCTCAATCAAATTCTGCAAATTGCCTTTGAAAAGCGCGTTTCAGACGTTCATTTCGAGGTCGACAACCCTCCTTTTTTTCGCGGCCGCGGGCAACTTATCCGCTCAAAATTACCCGTTTTGAGTGGTCAAGATACCGAATTTATTGCACGTAAAATCATGGAAAAGAACAACCGCCCGTTGCCAGAGGATTTAACTGAACTTGACGCCTCTTATTCGCTGGACAATGGTGGTCGATTCAGGGTTAGCCTCTTCAAGCAACGTGGGTATATTGGCATTGTCATGCGTGTCATTCCGCCTGAAATCGGCAATTTCAAAGAACTGAGTTTGCCTGCTGTGCTCGGAGAGATTGTTAAGGCTCCAAATGGTCTGGTTCTGGTGACCGGTCCTACCGGAAATGGCAAATCAACCACCCTTGCTGCAATGATTCAACATATCAACCAAAACTTCAGCTACAACATTCTGACGATTGAAGACCCGGTAGAGTTCCTCTTCTCTTCAGAGAAAAGCTGTATTATCCAACGCGAAATCGGTATTGATACTGAAAATTTCACCACTGCCTTGCGCGCAGCCCTCAGAATGGACCCCGATGTTATCATGGTCGGAGAAATGCGCGACCTGGAAACAATAGATGCCTGCATTAAAGCGGCTGAGACCGGCCATCTGGTCTTTTCTACCTTGCATACCCAAAGTGCAGCCTCAACGATCAATCGAATACTCAGCTATTATCCGTCTGAATCACAGGATAACATCCGGCAGCGACTGGCCGATATTTTGGTTGCAACGATCTCTCTGCGATTGATTAAAGATAAGAAGGGCGAGCGGGTCTTACCGGTCATAGAAGTCATGCGTTCAACAACGACAATCCAGCACTGTATCAAGGAGGGTCAATTTGATGAAATTGAGCAGCATATCGAGAAGGGCCGTGCTCAATACCATATGCAGTCGATGGATCAGCACTTGATACAACTCTGCCAGAAAGATATCATCACCATCGAACAGGCTAAACGGCTCTCACATTCGATGGACCTTGAACGTAAGCTGACATTTACACGGTAATTTAAAAATCATCAAAAAAAAGCGGATTGGCTCAATATTGAGTCAGCCCGCTTTTTTTGTGATCCTTAACAAAATCAACAACCACAACCACAATTATGACAGACAACCTTGTCACTCCCCTGCGGCTCTATAGTTTCAGGTGCAAAAAGAACCCGATCGATGCCACGCTTGAGGTCTTCGACAATATCACGATTTGCACTACAGCCGATGACATGTCCCAGGCAGGTATTCGAAAAACCGCCCGTTGGATAGCGCAGTCGAATGGAATTGAGGATATCTGCGTATCCCCGCACAACAATCTTAGTCTGCTCAAAGCTCTGCACGATCAGCACGTTAAAACCTCTGAATTCACCTTTAAGCCTTACAAGCAAGGACTCGACAGTGCTCCAGTCACTTTCATCGCGCCAGTCGCAGTCAAGCGCTTCAACGCGCTGATAAAAAACAACCTGCAATGTAGTGGTGTTCTTTGTTGGACAGACCATCGAATCAATCAATCCAGGAGAGGTCTCCTGCTCCTTCACGCAGGACTTCAATCCGGTCACCGATCAGACTGATAACTGAAGATTCTGTGCCCATGGACACACCGCCATCAACGACCATATCGACCATTCTCTCCATATGCTCATCGATCATTTCGGGATCCTGGATGACACCCTCGCCTGAAATATTCGCACTGGTTGTCACCAGTGGGTGACCAAGTTCCCGAACAATAAGCCTTGAAATTGCATTATCTGGAATGCGGATGCCAACCGTCTTCTGACGAGTGGTTAGCGAGTCTGGAACAACCTTGGAGGCCTCAAGAATAAATGTGTAGGGTCCGGGGAGGTGGCGTTTCAATATTTTGAAAGCAAAATTACTCACCTCGGCATAGTTTGACACTTCAGCCAGATCACTACAAATGAACGAGAAAGGCTTTCGCGGATCACGTTGCTTGATCTGATAGATCTTCTTAATCCCCTTGGGATTGAAAATATCACAACCAAGTCCGTATGTTGTGTCGGTCGGGTAAACCACGACCCCACCTTGTTTCAAACAATCAACGACATGTCTGACAAGTCGTAACTGTGGGTTATCTGGATTTATCACATTACGCATACGAACCTCCTGAAGATAATAAGCCTAAAAGGCTTAGTGGTCTTGCAAAATCATAACAACATTTTCAAACCAGTAACTATTTTCATCCGGGCATAAATATCTGTCAGTTGCTGGTAATTCTCCAGCCAGACGACGAGTGAAACTGACTGGTAATTCCCTTTGCCGCTAGGACGGAGGTGTATCGCGTCCTGAGGAACCAGAGCATGCTGACGAGCTGCAGCTGAGATCGCGGTAGAAAAACTCTTACCATTGACGCCGATAGCTTTGAACGTGTAATGACAGGGGAAATCGAGTAGTTCTTCAGGGGCAACCGGCTCGTTCATTGCCCGGCACCATTGAGCCCGGTATGGCCGAACCCCCCTGATCCCCGCTGGGTCTCAGAGAGCTCTTCAACCTCAGTAATCAGACATTGAACAACCGGAGAAATCACCAATTGAGCGATACGATCACCTGGGCAAATAGGAAAATCCTCCTGACCATGGTTAATCACGATAATACCGATTTCACCCCGATAATCAGCATCAATTGTACCGGGAGAATTGAGCAGCGTAATTCCGTGTTTCAAGGCCAACCCTGAACGTGGCCTGACCTGTATCTCAAAACCAGGTTCAATCGCAACAGACAGGCCTGTCGGCACAAGAATTCTTTCACCGGGGGCAAGGAAAAAAGGTTTCGTGGGGAGAGCACAAATGTCTAACCCTGCGGCCAGTTCAGTCATATAGGCTGGTAAAACAGCATCAGGATTGATTTTTTTAAATTGGATATCGGGTTTCTCTGACATAACAACTCCTTTGCTAAAGGCTCAGGTCTTCAAGTGAAACTGAAAAGTCTCTGACATTGCCAACGGCCTGCACCGTCATTGAGTCAGCAACAAAGATATTTTGCGCAACACGAGCGACAGAAGCAACATCGACCTGATCTAGACTGTCGATAATAGACTTCAATTCAGGCTGATCACCAAAATAGATCTCATTTCTCGCTATGCGAGACATGCGGTTATCTGATCCCTCAAGGGACAAAAGAAGATTACCCTTAATCTGTTCTCGGGCCATGACAACTTCATCTGCCCTTATTTGTCCTTTTTTCAGCGAACGGAATTCTTTCATCACCAACGAAAAAACCTGCGGCAGGCTCTCGCCAGACATTCCACAATAAACGACAAGTGTTCCCGCATCGGAATGGCAATTCAAATAGCTGTAGATTGAATAGGCCAATCCTCTTTCCTCTCGTATCTTCTGAAAGAGACGCGAACTCATGCTCGCACCGAGAATAGTATTGAGCACCTGAATTGAGAAACGGTCCTCGTGCGTTTGAGGCAACGCCTTGCAACCGAGGCAAAGGTGAACCTGATCCAGTGGTTTTTGTAGAAGATGTGTTCCCGGCTGATAGAGAGGCAGATCACAACGGCTACGGGTCTGACCCACGGAGAGGGAACTGAACGCCTTTTCAATGCCGCGACAGAACAGATCGTGATCAAGGTTACCGGCAGCCGAGACAATAACATTCTGTCCGAGGTAGCGCTGGCTTAGAAGTCGCTGCAAATCGCGCTGTGTTATTGACTCAACACTGTTCTTCTTGCCAAGGACAGGAAGTCCCAGGGGGTGACGATGCCAAATTTTCTCACTGAAAAGGTCGTGGACATGATCCTCTGGAGTATCTTCGACCATCGAGATCTCTTGCAGGATGACGCGACGTTCCTTTTCTATCTCAGCAATGTCGAGAGTCGAGTTGAGGATGAGATCAGAAAGCAGATCAACCGCTTCAGAAAGTCGAGGACTCAATACCTTGGCGTAGTAGCAAGTATATTCTCGAGCGGTAAAAGCATTGAGGGTGCCCCCAAAAGAATCAGCCTCACGGGCAATATCAAGGGCGGTACGACGCGAGGTCCCCTTAAACAGCATATGCTCAAGAAAATGAGATATGCAGTTTAAGGAGCCTGCTTCATGACGTGAACCATTTTCAACCCAAAAACCGACAGACGCCGAGTGAACATCGGGCATAAACTCGGTGACCACTCGGATACCGTTGGTCAGGGTTGTTTTTCTTTGCATGTGACCTGCCCGATCAACCTTCTTCTGGCAGTTTCTGATCCAAGGCTTCTTTACGCGAAAGCTTGATTTTACCCTGACGATCGACGCCGATACATTTAACCAGAACCTTATCACCTTCGTTCAGAACCTCGGTGACAGTGCGCACGCGTTCTTTAGACAGTTCAGAGATGTGAACAAGGCCATCAGTACCAGGATAGATTTCGACGAAAGCGCCGAATTCCATGATTTTACGTACGGTACCATTGTAGAGCTTGCCAACTTCAGCTTCTTGAGTCAGATCGCGAATCATCTTGATCGCCAATTTTGCAGCATCGCCATCGCTCGAGGCGATATTGATGGAGCCGTCATCCTGAATATCGATAGCGCAACCTGTGGCATCGATAATTCCACGAATATTTTTACCGCCCGCGCCGATAACCGTACGGACCTGATCCTTCTTAACATGAATCGTGGTGATACGTGGAGCATGAGGGGACAGTTCACCACGCGCAGTAGTGATCGCCTTAGCCATCTCACCAAGAATGTGAATACGACCCTCACGAGCCTGATCCAGTGCGCGTTGCATGATTTCCTTAGTGACGCCAGTAATCTTGATATCCATCTGCAGCGCAGTAATGCCGCTAGCAGAGCCGGTGACTTTAAAGTCCATATCACCCAGATGATCTTCATCACCAAGAATATCTGACAAGATGGCGATATCGTCACCTTCTTTAATCAGGCCCATGGCAATGCCAGCAATCGGTTCCTTAACATTTACACCGGCATCCATCAGCGACAATGAAGCGCCGCAGACCGAAGCCATTGAAGAGGACCCGTTCGACTCCAGAACATCAGAGACGATGCGGATAGTGTAAGGAAAATCCTCATGCTTTGGCAGAATTTTTGAAATACTGCGTTCAGCAAGCATTCCGTGTCCGACTTCGCGACGACCCGGGAAGAGGCGCATACTGGTTTCACCGACACAAAATGGAGGGAAGTTGTAGTGCAGCATGAATTTTTTAAAATCCATCCCCTGGATATTATCCATCCTTTGCTCATCGGTGCCGGTTCCCAAAGTCGTGGTAACCAGCGCCTGTGTTTCGCCACGGGTAAATAGAGCACTACCATGTGCACGTGGCAGAACTCCGATCTCACAGCTGATGGGACGAATGGTCTGCATGTCACGACCATCAATCCGGATTTTATCTTTAGCTACCATCTGACGAATAACCCGCTTCTCAACCGAGCCGAGAATGGCAGAAATTTCTTCTTCGCGACCTTCATACTCAGCAGCGAGTTGTTCTTTAACTGCAGCACGGTTATCAGCCAACGCGGCATAACGCTCTTGCTTGGTTTTAATTTTTGCGGCTACAGCAACTTTGGCTTCAGCGAGTTCGGTGACCTTGGAAGCCAGCTCAGCATCAACCTCGGGCACAATGAATTCACGCTTGGTGTTGCCAACAAGTTTTGCCAGTGCAGACTGGACCTCGATCAGCGGTTGTAGGGCTTCGTGACCGAAGAAGATCGCATCCAGCATCTCCTGCTCATTGAAGAACTCGGATTCACCTTCAACCATCATCACCGCTTCACGTGATCCTGAAACGACGATTTCAACATCGCTCTGTGCCATCTGCTCAAGAGTCGGATTGGCTACGAGTTGGCCATCAACACGTCCAACACGCACCGCAGCAATCGGACCCGCAAAGGGGATATCGGAGATAGCAACCGAAGCTGAAGCTGCGACCATTGCCAGTGTGTCTGGATCGTTTACACAATCAGCAGAGATAACCGATGGCATGATCTGAGTTTCGAACAGATACCCTTTTGGGAAAAGTGGACGCATCGGCCGGTCGATCAAGCGACAGATCAGGGTCTCACGCTCAGTCGTACCACGCTCACGACGGAAAAAAGAACCTGGAATTTTACCGGTCGCATAAAATTTTTCGGCATAATTAACAGTCAGCGGGAAAAAGTCCTGACCGGCGCGCATTTTTCTTGCGGATACGACGGTACATAAAACTTTAGTTTCACCATAAGTGACAATTACTGCACCGTCAGCCTGACGAGCTACCTTGCCAGTTTCGATCGTCAGAGGTTGACCATTGAACTCTATTTCTACTTTATGATAGGCCATAATTTTGTACTCCTTTTCTGCCGAACAGCCGTCTGTCCGGTGAAAATTAGCGGATAAAAAAAAAGCTTTTGGAGGATGGCCTGAGACATCCCCTGCAACAGCAGGGAATCTCTCCGGACAGCCTCCAGAGCTATGCGTAAAACAAAAAGCAGCATGCTCAACGAGTGAGCATGCTGCTCTTATTAGCGACGGATACCGAGAGCTTTTATGATCGTACGGTAGCGCTCTACGTCTTGCTTGATCAAATAATCGAGCAGACGCCGACGCTGGCCAACCATCTTAAGCAGGCCGCGGCGTGAGTGATGATCTTTCTTATGTGTCTTGAAATGGTCTGTCAGGTAGCTGATCCGCTCGGAAAGGAGTGCAATCTGCACCTCCGGTGAACCAGTATCGCCTTCATGACGCTTGTACTCTTCAATGATTTCTAGTTTACGTTCTGTGCCAAGCACCTGGATTCTC
>JAJRQB010000019.1 GCA_024280485.1 Deltaproteobacteria bacterium | reverse complement strand
TCGCTTATGCGATCAGCGATAATGAAGCAGCTAAGCGCCTGCAAGAGGCCAGGCACCAACTCTTTGAATCTATCGATGAACGTTTACTTGCCGGCTGATTCAGACCTACCCTTCAGACTCATCTTCGGATTGGAATAGACTACGCCAACTGTCTGTCAGCTTGACCGTTTAAGAGACAGTTGTTTATGATGCGCAGCGCATGCTTAAGCAATCTAGGAGAACTTCTAAATGGTACAAAATCTAGCGGACACCCCCTTCTCTGAGTTGATCAATTCGCAGAACTACAACATCGATTCGCTCGAAACAGAGATAAGAGCAGATCAGCACTGCACCCAGTTACTGAAATACTTCCACCGGTGGCTGCTTGATGAACACCAATTTGCTGCCCTTGAAGCCGGTCAACTGGCTGCGGGAGTAGATTATTTTCTGCGTGAGTTCCTGATTGGGGCGAAAAGGCTTAACATCTTCAGCGCAACGGCTGACCAGCTGCGTCAATTTGGTGGAAACTGGTATATTATCAGTAACCTGGAGCCGAACACTGTAGAACTTGACCCGATGCTACATGGAACGGCACTATTCTATAGCTACCTTGAGGGTCTGAACCTCTTCAAAAAAATAGACGTAAAGGCAATTGATGAAGTTGCACAGAACGGCACTTACTTTATCGGCAGAATCGAAGACTTTCACCAGTTAAAGGATAATGGGTACAGTGCCTGGGATCAGGCCTGTTCACTAAAATAGACGATGTTTCTGAAGAACCCCAAAATACGCGCGGCAACCATTTCGATAACCGCTGCGGTGCTGCTGGCAATCATCAAGGTAGTAGTCGCTTTCACCAGTGGCTCAATGGCAGTTCTGGCCTCAGCAGTGGATTCCTTGCTCGACATTGTTATGTCAGGGGTTAATCTTGTTGCCATTCGTCATGCTGAACAACCCGCTGACGATTGTCACCCCTTCGGGCACGGCAAATTCGAGACCCTGGCGACCCTGTTTCAAGCCCTGATTATTATGGCAACCGGTGGTTGGATCGTTTATGAAGCCGGAACCCGACTCTACAGCGGGACCCAGAGTTTGAAGGTTGATCAAGGGATCGGGATCCTCGCCTTTGGTGCATTTGCGGCGTGGGGGATATCCAGCTACCTGAAACGGGCTGCAGTAAAAACTGATTCATCGGCTCTCGCTGCAGATTCGCTCCATTTCCGCATGGATATTTTCAGCAATCTCGGTCTATTGAGCGGCATACTGCTGATCCGCTGGTTTGAACTCCCCTGGCTCGATCCAACCCTGTCAATCCTGGTTGCAGCCTACATCCTGTCTGAAGCTTTCAAGCTCGTAAAGCATGCCCTGCGTGACATGCTCGATCACGAATTACCAGATGAAATCAAACATCAAATTCGTGAGATAATCACCGCCCAGAACCTGCCACTAGCGGGATACCACAATCTCAGGACCCGACGGGCCGGATCACGTAAAATAATGGACTTCCACCTTGAGGTCTGTAGCCATATGAGCGTTAAAGAAGCGCACGACATTGCTGACCAACTTGAAAAAGGGATTGAACATGAGATCCGCGGCGCTGACGTGACCATTCATATCGAACCCTGTACAGAAGGACACTGCCCCGGAAGCAACATCTGCCCGCGAGACAAAACACGTATCATTCACAGCGTCCATCATCAAAAATAATCAGACAAAATAGTGCCAGAGGAGATCGAATCGGCCTCGTTTTATCAAGGCTTTCCCTGAGTAGCGCATGATTTCACGGACTTTCTCACGATGTCCAGATCGATAACAGTGAACTTCACAATGTTTGCAGGTCGGTTTTGGTTTAAGCGGACACCGCTGCCGACGCTCAATTGCGTAAAGCAGTAAGTCAGAACACTCGGAACAAAAACGGTAGCCAGCTGTTTTGGGGAGACCAAGATCAACTTCTACTGGTTCACACTCTGAATGATGTTCGGTGCAGTAAACGCTGGTAAACAGTGCAAGTACGCGCAGATCTTTAGTCTCTTTATTCATCTCTAAAAAATAATCACTATTGAAGAATCAGTTCGAGAACCTGCCGCTTCTTTTCTGCATAGTCCTCGGCACTTAATTCGCCACGGGTATGTCGGCGTTGCAGAACCTCAAGGGCCATTTCATACTGCGGTTCCTCTTGAGAAATCGTTACCGGAACTCCACGTTCACGTAGACGATTAGCCTCGCCTTTAATATCGTTAAGCAGCAGTTTCACCTCGGCATTTCCATACCAGTGGGTGTAATCAGGGTTTTGATGGTAGGCCCCCTTGAACGTTTTCGCAGCTGCGTATTTGTTAAGGCGGAAAAACAGACTCTCAATGTGTGAAATATCCTCGTAGAGCATTGCTCCATCAAGAACGAGTTCTGGCCCGCGCTGTGGATGTTCTACCCTGTTTCGCGGCTGAGGGTCGAGTAAGCCGCGATCATCCAGATCACGGATAATTCTACGCGCTTCGTCAACTAGGCTAAGTGTTTGCAATCGAACGGCATCAGCATTTAACAAATCGCGAGCGGCAAAGCTGCGCGCGTGACAATTCTGACAAAGGTCGAGCATTTTTGTGCGTTGCTCTTCAGCTTTTAGCTGCGCATAAGGCTTACCACTAGGTGGAGCAGTTAATCCGCCCGAAACATTGTGTGTTCCCTGCGGCATATGACAAGTCTGGCAACCTGGCGCATCAGGCATACCGAGACTCTGAAAAAGGGTCCCATGCTGTGATGTCTGCCAGGCTTCCCATTGAGGGTGGTCAGGGCCCATGTGGCACTTGGCGCAAACCATTGGATCTTGCACAATTTTGGCAGCGGTCAAATGGTTACCATGACAACTGCCACAGGAATTCTCGATCATGTGACAACGATTACAGCCGATCTGGCCCATCTCACTAGTCTGCGTTATAAAGCGCGCACACTGCACGGTTGAAATCGGTTGACTGTCTCCTTGCTGGTGACAAAAAGTACATTCCTGTTTGTCGCGACCCTTCTCATTTCGGGTACAGCCCCAGCCTGCATGCAATCCCATACCGTGGCGGCTCTTGCGGTGCTCTTCGAGTTGCTGCGCATGGCAACGGCCACAAACATCAACACTCACGTGGCTTTTACCCTGATCTATTGCGACATGATCGGCCCCATGACAATCGGCACAACCTAGCTTACCAGCATGGTCGCTGGCCAAAAGTTGACGATTGGCTGAATCCTTCTGATGACAGGCAAGACAATCACGACCACGCTCTTCGGCACTAATCGGAGTAACGAACAGCAATAAAAATAATATTGGCAGTAATCTCATTGCAGCAACCTTTCTCTACTCTGTTGATACTCATTCTGTTCGATCAGACCTCGACTTCTTAAACGCCGAAGCTTTTGTATTATTAACATCTTGGGTCCACTCGGATTATTTATTTTATGGGCCGGATAACCAGCGAGGAGATATAACTGCTTTTGCCATCTAATCAGTAGAAATTGACCGCCTGAAGAGAGTTTAGCCTGGCTTTGTAGCGGCAGTTCCAATAATAACTGCTTATCCTTAAAAAGTTGATGGCCCGTCAGCAGCAAACCCGAAACAACATCGTAGTCAAACTGTGTTCCAGGCCTGGACTGGAGGAGGTCAGAGCTCCATAGATCAAGCTGTGAAACCACTCCCAGCCCTGCGGCGACAAGAACGGATTCGCCGTCATAGGCCAAACGGCCCTTCCCTGCAAGAAGTGGCAAAGATGCAATTCTTGTTTCATCGGTCGTATACAAGCTATGAAGCACCAGATAACGTTCTGCGGCAAAAGCGGGTGGCGCAAACAATCGCGTATAAAGGACTTCATCACCGAATGGTGAAATATCAAAATCAAGGGTTTCATGCAGTCGGTCAGCAAGAAGAAAAGCAGTGGCTGGGGTAATTGTCGTTTCGTACAACAAGGTCTTTGAGACCTGCCAATGCTTGTCCCACTGGAGTAACTGGCCGGTCATATGCGTACCGAATGTATAGGTTTTATGCTTGACCACTCCTGCCGTTAAAATCCCAGCGTATGGCCATTGCAACCGCCCTACTCGACCGGAAAACGGCGCATCAAAAACAGCGCTACCATTTTGATCAAAAACATAGAGATGTGACTCACCCTCAGCAGGAACTACGGCAGCCAACAATGTGCCATCAGGGGACCAGCAAAGCGCATCAGGATGAGTCATAAGCAGGTGCTTATGGTCCTGATTTGCCACATCATACAGGTTTAGATAATTGTCACCCCACGCAACCAGACGACCATCAATTGAAACCTCCGCAGAGTCCAGATTGAACGACTTGGCAAGGGGGTGGACAGTAAGTTGCCCAATACCCTCTACTGGAAGAGTTTCTATTTGGGAGGCACAAGACGACAGTAATAAAAAAAACAGGATAAATAATTTTTTCATCCGCTAAGTAAATCACAATCACAATGATTATTACTTGATAAAAGTCAACAAACAGTAAATTTGGGATGATGAAATAAAAAACCCGACAGCCGGAGGTAGCCAGCTGTCGGGTTCTAAGGTTTAGGTTTGGTGCCCCCTCGCCTTGAAAAATATAAACATAGAGTGCAATGTCAATTATCTATAGGCACCAACTACAGCCCTAGAGCCTACTTGATGTTTCCGTTGATACCAACAGTGACAATTTCCAATGGGATATTGGCACCACTTTGGGTTAAAGCTTGACGAACAATTGCAGTCAGGCCAGCACAACAAGGGACTTCCATTATCGCAATAGTCAGCGACTTAATCCCACCATCTGCGAAGATTTGGCTCAACTTTTCGATATAGGCTTGTCCGTCATCCAATTTGGGACAAGCAATCAGCAATGCATTGTCCTTCAACATGTCCTTGTGAAAATCTGCATAGGCAAAAGGAACACAATCAGCCGCCAGTAAAAGGTCGGCACCTTGCAAAAAAGGTGCGGTCGGTGGAACCAAATTAAGCTGTATCGGCCACTGGCGCAGTTCAGAAGGTCTTTGACCTGCGGCATCACCAGTCGTCGTTACCGCAGGAGTAACCGACTTGACCTGTGAGGATGGACATCCAGCAAAACTCTGAACCTGGGCCGATGGGCAACCACCAGCTTGAACGGGGGCAGAATGAGGTGGCTCAGGTGCCCGACCAAGATCTTTCAAGCGTTTTCCAACCGCCTCTTCATCAAACTCATCGGCTTCCCGCTTTTCAATAGTGATAGCTCCTTGCGGACAGTCACCCAAACAGGCGCCCAGACCATCACAAAGGTTATCGGAAACCAGCTTCGCCTTGCCATCGATAATCTGGATAGCACCTTCGGCACAGGAAGGGACACAGAGTCCACAACCATCACATTTTTCTTCATCTATTACGACCATTTCTCGTATTGCCATTAATTTACTCCAAAATAATTGTTTGACTCTCGACTAACTCAAGTCCGCTTAACATAGTTAATACATCCAACTATGCCGACAATGCAAGTCAGTAAAATGAGCGGTGAGTCCAAACGTATGCATCAGTAATTTAGTCACGAATTTCAGTCGCTAAACTTAGAATTTTTGTAAATTTGACTCTAAGTCAATTATGATCTCTCCCACTTCGATTCCTGTCACGATGACTTCGATTCCTGTCACGATGACCTCGATTCCTGTCACGATGACCTCGATTCCTGTCACGATAATCCAGCCTATCATGACTTCTCTTTTGTTTATGTTTTACACGGCTACGCCGATCCCAGTCACGATAACTCAGCTCTTCATGCAAACGATAGCGGGATAAAATCTGTGGTCCGACGTTGACCCGACGCCTTACCTCAAATGAATTTCTACTGCGAAATTTTCGGCCATCCATATAGCGGTTACCTCGGTGCAGGCGACCACTGCGATAGACATGTCCAAAACTCAAATAGATGCGATATCGACCAAAAAAACCGCTAGGATAGACATAATACGCTTCGGGGGAACGATCGAGGTAAGTTGTGGTTATCGTATGTGTTGTAACCGGAGCCTGGTTTGTTGAATTCGTATCATTTTCCAATAGCCAACTTCCATCAGCTTGGCGGCAGGCCGTGCCAAAACCCTGTTCCTCCTGGCCGGCAATAATGATTGTGGTTATGAATTCCCGGCAGGTCTGCCTCTGGGAATTACTAAAAGTACGCGTCGGAACCACAGCACCGGAACGAGCAGTGTCGGGATTGACCCAATCTGAAGATTCATTAGTCTTGTTGCTTTCAAGCGAATACTGAAAGGTATCAGCCATCGCTTGCAGTTCAACACCTGCCAGTTGCTGCCTACCCTGAGCCAGGACTGAGCCAGGTCCAAAAAAAATGACAAAAAAACGACAATCCCTATCGCAGTGGTTTTCATGTTTTCACTCCTTTCGATCAGAACCTTCGACTGTTATAAGCATAAGTGGCTAGAGAAAGGTGCTGTAGCGATCTGTCACTCCTGAAAAAAATTCTGAAAAGCCTTTATAACAATGGGAATATATGAATCTGAAATATCCAGATGAGTAACCAACCGAAGTTGACCGTACCCACTGATCAAAATACCTTTATGCTTCAAAAAATTTGTGAGCGGCTCCTGTATTCCTGCAGCACAATCGATAAAGATCATATTGGTCTGCACCATATCCCTGTCGATACTTAGTTGGTCGATCTTCTGCAGACCCTCTGCCAAAGTTTGGGCCTTGATGTGATCTTCTGTCAGTCGTTCATACTGCTTCTGTAGTGCGAACAAACCCGCTGCCGCCAACATTCCAGCCTGACGCATACCACCGCCACACATCTTCCGCCAGTGATGAGCCTCTTCAATAAAATCTTTAGATCCAACCAACACCGATCCGACGGGGGCTCCCAACCCCTTAGAAAGACAGATCGACACTGTCGCGTAGTTTTGACAGATTTCCTGAAGCGAGACCGACTGAGCCACCGCCGCGTTGCAAACTCTGGCGCCATCCAAATGCAGAGACAAATTGTTCTGTTTAGCAAACTGGTCAGCTGCAGCCTGATATTCCAGTGATAAAACCTTACCGCCCTGAGTATTCTCAAGACAAAGAAGACGTGTCCGAGCAAAATGGCAGTCTGATGGCTTGATCGCAGCCTTGACCTGCTGTAGATCCAAAGAACCATCTGCCGCAAATTCAAGCGGTTGTGGTTGAATACTACCCAGAACTGCGGCTCCTCCCCCCTCATATTTGTAGGTATGGGCCTGCTGACCAACGATATATTCATCGCCACGTTGGCAGTGACTAAGCAGGGCAATAAGATTGCTCATGGTTCCGCTCGGCACAAACAAACCAGATTCTTTGCCGGTCAGCTCTGCTGTGTAACTCTGCAACCGATTGACATTGGGATCTTCACCATAGACATCGTCACCCACTTCGGCTGAAGACATAGCTTTACGCATCAGTTTGGAAGGATGGGTAACCGTATCACTACGTAGATCTTTTTTTTTCATGCTACTCCCGCTGTCTTATTGTGTGAGTGAGCTAACCAAAGGGTCATGCACAACAGGAAGACTTATTACCACAACAACTCGTAGGTGGCTGGCCATTCACCATCTCTTCTATATTCGCAGCCATTTCCTTCTCCAGATTAGCGATGAGAACGGAAAACTGACCAGAAGCTAACCCTTGTTCACATGCTGGACAAGTCGAATAATCCTTTTTAAACCAACTTAACGTTTCATAGATCGATTCGTCACAATAGGGGCATTCAAGGGATATTCTTGGTTCAAAAAGCACAGTGTTTTTCTCCTTATTTCGAATCAAATGTTACGTTTTTCCGAAATTTATTTGACTTGCAGTAAGCGCCCAGTCTAGCAGCAAATAACTCATGAGGTCATCCCTAAGCGCCCAAAGCAATCATTGCCATCGGTTAGCAAAAATCTTCTCTAAACAGCGCTGGTCTAATTATTCAAACAATGATCAACTTTGGCAGGATAATCAGTTCTCTGATTCAGAAGAATTCAAAAACTCTATTTTGGCGGGGGTATAGTCTGGGTTAAGCGATTTTTTCAACTTATTCATCAGGTTCACGTCAATAATTCTTACCCTTGGATACGATATATTTTTATACTCTTTGAGCCAATCAATACGGATAAGGCTTCCTGATTCAGTTTGATACTCTTCAACTTCACGAGAGTTTGGATGGTTGCTGTTTCGTACGATGACAACAGGAGTTAGACCATACTCTGCATCAAGGCGAGCTCTAACCATATCAATACATTCTTGTCGCCCCTGCCACGAACATTCTAAGGCGAACCTGACCATGAACATTTTATAATCAAAATAACTAAATTCGGGAGTTGAGATTTTCACTCCAGCGTAATGAGTAATTGCTACGCGTTGGTTGTATGCAGGAAGAACTGAAGCATTTAGACTGATACCAACCCCTAACTCTCCAACGGGGTACAGACCTCTAACGCAGATCATATCAACTGACGGAAAATCCCCGAACTGTACATCTTGAAACTCTAACTTTGAGGTTTGTGAAGGAAGGTCTGAAGACGCGGAACAGGCTGAGCTCGAATAAATGAGCAGCATGATTAAAAGAATGTATCTCAAAGCTAGTCCCCTCCCCCCAAAGACCTCAGTGTAACCCACCTAGAGCCGATGTCCCTTCAAGGGCAATAAGAATTACGTCAGCTTAGGCCTGATAACCATTAGCTTTCAAACACTCACAATGGATGGAATACATGTTTTGTAACTCAGTGTCAGGTAAAGACTTTAACCATTCGAACTTTTCGGAGAAAGACAAACTTCTCTTATCATGAATTTGACAGGAGGCAGGATTTCCATCAATAGGACATTGAATGATCAGACTTACAACCTTAGCCCTGACTGCCTCAATACTGACTGAATCTGAACTATTCATAAATGTCTCCTCTTTAGTGGAGGCTTAGCAGATTTTAGTTAGCATTCTAAACACTCAATTCACCTCTACAATTCCTAACCCTCTCTAATAATATAAGGATGTACAACATTTGCAACAAATCTAATTTAATCAATTCATGCTTCAATTGAATGAACAACACCACAAAGACTAATAGCTCTTAGGTTCATGATCTACACCATGACAGCTAAGCGCACATGAGCCATGGCGACTGGCAACACCGACAGCTTTAAATTTCAAATCACCTGCAATATTTGGTTCTACGACTTCTTCATTGAAACGGATCAAGAATTGATTGGAGCTGCTTCCGTGAGCATCATGGCAGCTATAGCAGCTGGTCCCGGCAAAATTTCGAGTTCCATTTCCCTGTATATGCAAAGCATGATAGGGGAAACTCTCATTACCGAGGAGACTGCTGCGTTCGTGACAACGATAGCAGAGAGAATAAGTACGCTGATTTTCACTACGCCCAGACTCCATCTCATAATTATCGACCAACAAACCACGATAAATTGAGCCGTGCGGACCTTTTGGGCCACCATAACTGTCACTTCCGTGACAATCACTGCAACTGATCGTGGAGATATCGCCAGGTTGCTCCTTACGTGCTCGGTATGGAGCCTTAAGGCTGATCACATAAGAGTTAGCGCCCTCCCCTTCAATCGGGTGGAAAGAAGGATTCGTACGTCGAAATTCATCGCGCTTACTGGTGGAATTGGCAGGAAGATTCGCACTGTCCGCATGACATTTGTAACAGAGCTCATATTCCACAGTGACGTCAGCACTAAAATTAGCGATCCCACGCTTGCTGATCCCGAGATAAGGTGCATTTTTTTGTAACTGATGCGGCTCGTGACAATCGACACATTCAGAATGACGACGTGCATTAACCAGTTCTTCCGGCAAGACTTCACCTTGACGATGCACACCGTCAATATTTATGGAAGGGTGACTGTAGGGCTTATTAAGCTCTGCTTCAATATCACGATAATCACGTGCAGCACTTGGATTTACATACCCGGCGACTTCCATCTTGTTGCGTTCCGAACTGTTACCGTGACCACGCAGACAAGTGGTCTCTTCACCACTGATCGACATATGCATACCACGATGACAGGCCCGACAAGATTTAGGCAGCAGGGTTGTATTTCCGTGCAACCCTGTCGATTTACTCTTCTTTGCAGAAGCTGAAAGCGCAGGAGCGGCACAAACCAACAACCCAACTATCATCAACCACAACAAATGCCATTGGAACCTGTTAAAAAAATTCATCAATTAATCCTAGGTGATTGTAACTACATATCGTGGAGGATAAAGGGCCCTGGACCACCAACATGACAATCGTCGCAAGTACTATCGTAATCAGCGGTTTCATTACCTACACCGCTATAATTCCGCCAGAAAGGTAAAGAATAACCACCACCAGAAGAAGTATCATCATGCGGATCGTGACAAGTCGTACACTGCATTCGACCTAGGTTATCCAGAGGGACCGTCGAGGGAAATTGATAATCAGTAGCAGATTGGAATGTATTGATGTCTGAAACAACCGTAGGGGTATAAACAAATGAGACAGGATGTGAAATCGAAAGATCAACTCCAGCTGTACTTGTAGCAGCTAACAAGGTGTCAAAATTCATGTCAATTTTTGAAGTTAATGGTTCAAGCCCAGTAATCACCTCCCCTATGGCACTCACACCATCATGGCAAGAGAGGCACATGCGGGAGGCACCATTCGGATAGGCTGTTGAGTCAGCAGCGCTATATTCGGCGCTACCGACTGATTTAATAGCCAGTGCACCTAAGTACAGGGGGAATGTAATAGATGGATCTTTACGGTTCCACAATGAGGATTGTGGCGTACCACCATGTGGGGTGTGACAAAATACACATATACGCGTATCGGAAGTTGCTTGAATATTGACGAACGTTTGACCTGCCGAGAGATTATGCCTATTGCCTGGTGCGGTCAAAGGTATCGCATAGCTATTGCTACCAACAGCCACCAGCAAAAAGAGTAGAACGGTCATCATGAAATTCATATATGTATCTCCCCGTGCGGGATATAATTACTCGTCTGCAGAACTTGACTCTTCAAACTCATGCAATAAAAATACCGCAAGAGCTCAATTATCAACTCCGAGGAATTGATAAATCTGAATCTGATGATTAAAGCTATCTACGGCATAGATTCGATCTTGCTTGTCCATAACAAGGCTCGCCGGCATTGACAAGCCAAGCTTTCCGTCGCCAAAAACCAATAAAAGTTGCCCCTTGAGATTAAAGATTTGTATATTATCAAAAGCGGCATCGGCAACGTAAATATGACCAAAGCTATCTACTGCAACTCCACGTGGCCGTGATAAGCTACCAGGCTGATCTCCCAGCTTTCCTATACTTGCCACCGCTTCACCGCTTTGAGACAAAACCTCAATCTTGAAATTCAAAGAATCAATGACATAAATCAAGCCTGTAGAATCAACCGTCAACCCGATAGGCCGGTTAAATAAACCGTTGGCGGAGGTTGGACTTCCAAAATCAGATAGCTGATCGCCCGCAGAGTAAAAACGGCGTATAACCCCATTTATGACATCAGCAACCAACAGGTTCCCCTGTTTATCAATGGCTAACCCGCCAGGACGGCCAAAAGGAGGGTTTGCAATAATTTCACCCTGATATTGTCCTGTCCCAGAGAAAACAAAAACTTTCTTCAGTAAAGAATCTGCAACATAGACTTTCTGACTTGCAGGATCATAGCAGATACCGGTTGGACTGCTAAGGAATCGATCTCCGGCTAACGTCCAGAGCTTACCTGTTCGCCTAACTAGATCGAAAACATGGACTACGTGAGCGCCAGGATCTGAAATCCATAAGGTTCCCAAGCCATTTGTTGCGATACCATATGGCGCAACCAACGGCATTTGTTCCGCCATTTCCCCGGTCAACCAGCGAAATAGACGGTTTTTCCGTTTTGTTTTATCTACCAAATCATCGATACCACCTAATCTGCGCAGCAACTTAATCCGCGGAGACTCAGGTGCTTTAGGCCAAACCACCTTTATCTCCGGATCAGAGATAGAAAGTGGTTCAATCGTCGGCGCACAAGATACCAATAAAAAAAGACCAAGTAATAAGCACAGTTTAAATAGATGGGTCAGTTTACTCAGCAAGTCGCACAACCTTATATTTCTGCTTTAGAGATTCGAGCCATTCAGAGTAAATCTGATCGCGACGCTCTTTCTCCAGTGTTGATTTAATTTTTGATCGCACTTCTTCAAAACTCATCTGACGCGGTTCATTGACTTGAGTCAGCTTAATAATGTGAAATCCATGTCGTGTCTGTACTAGGTCAGAAACATCACCAACCTTCATTTTAAGCAAAGCACCTTCAAAAGATTTTTCGGTTTGGCCTTCATGGAACATTCCGAGGTCGCCACCAACAAATTTGGTCCTATCATCTGAATTATAATAAGCTAGATCAAAAAAATCCTCACCTTTCTGCGCCCGAGCCAGAATCTCCTCAGCCTTCTTATGGAGGATTTCACGCTCTTCTTTATTGGAGGCAGGATCAACCTTGATCAGGATATGACTAGCGCGAAACTGTTTTGGCATCGAAAAAGTATGTTTTTTTTCAGCATAATATTTACGTATCTCTTCATCACTAGCCTGAGCCTTTAATGTAACAGCAACCTCTTCAGCCTTTTTAGCCAGATATCGCCTATAAAGAGCGGCCCTTAAACCAGCAACCGTCTCTGCCCCAACTGCCGCCTTAAACTCTTTCTTTGTCTTGAAACGTGCCCTAACCTTTTTCATCTGATCATCAAGCAGCGAGGCCGGCACTGAGATTTCATTGTCGATGGCGTACTTAACCTTGTAGGCACGCTCAATCAGATCCTCCATCGCTTCTTGCTTAATCTCATTTATCTTCTCAGCAGAAACCCCACCATGAAAGCTGACACGCAGTGGCATGACTCTGTCAATCTGCCGTTGCAGTTCAAATGCAGTAATCGGCACATCACCGACACGAGCTAGAACGTTATCATCTACAGTAGCAGCACAAAGGTGAACGGGAACGAAAAACAGCAGCAGAGTTAAGGCGCGCAGGACAGTCATCAATTACTCCATTTACAAGGTTTAGTAATTTGCCATATTAGGAATAGCGGCTCACACAGTCAAGCTGCATTCTATTACAAGAATCGAACCAACAAAAAAGAGCAACCCAGCACTAAGGAAGGGTTGCTCTTTTTTATTAATAATGGCGGGAGTGACGAGACTCGAACTCGCGACTTCTAGCGTGACAGGCTAGCGCTCTAACCAACTGAGCTACACCCCCTAAGGGTCTTACTTGAATTGGTGGGCGAAGAGGGGCTCGAACCCCCGACATCCTGCTTGTAAGGCAGGCGCTCTCCCAGCTGAGCTATTCGCCCTGATTTTTCTTTTAAAATGGCGGGAGTGACGAGACTCGAACTCGCGACTTCTAGCGTGACAGGCTAGCGCTCTAACCAACTGAGCTACACCCCCTTAGTTAAAAATAGGAAGCTTTGAGTGTCCAAAAAACAAACTCAACGGACAGCTTCTCGCTTCCTATCTTCAGTTCTTATTTGTGCTATGCGTCTTAGTTGACAGCCTCTTTCAGAGCCTTGCCAGCCTTGAACTTTGGTACCTTGGCAGCAGGGATTTGAATTTTAGCACCTGTCTGTGGGTTTTGACCAGTACGAGCAGCACGGTCACCGACGCTGAAAGTTCCGAAACCAACCAGCGCAACTTTCTCGCCAGCCTTAAGTGCATCCGTAATGGACTCGGCAAAGGCCTTAAGAGAACCTTCGGCGTCAGCCTTGCTCAGTCCTGCTTTCTCCGCAATTGCATTGACCAATTCTGCTTTAGTCACAACACACCTCCTGAAAGAATAGGGATAATAATTTCGCCTCAAAACGCGATAAGATATAGCAGACTCGTAAAAAAGCTGTCAAGCTGTTTTTCCCCATTTATTGCGGCCTGGCGCGTTTTTTTACTGCCACAATCCATGCCCGAAACCTGACAGTTATAGTTACTTTCCATTCTTTTGTTTAACAAGTGCCAATTCCAGAACCCTGTCCATACTGGCAACTGGTTGAAGTATAAGCGCATTACTCAAAGAGTCTGGCATATCAACTAAATTCCGACGATTTTCCTCTGGAATCAGAATCGTCTTGATACCAGCCCTTCTTGCCGCTAACAGTTTTTCTTTCAATCCACCAATCGCAAGAACTCTTCCACGCAGTGTTATCTCACCCGTCATGGCAACATCGCGTCTGACCGCACGACCAGTGAGAGCAGATGCCAGCGCCGTCGCTATAGTAATACCTGCGGAAGGTCCATCTTTTGGAACTGCCCCTTCTGGAACGTGAATATGAACATCTATCTGAGTATGAAAGTCCCTTTCAAGTCCAAGGACTTCCCAACGTGAACGGACATAGCTAAAAGCAGCCTGAGCGGATTCCTGCATAACCTCGCCAAGCTTCCCTGTGATAGTCAATTTTCCACTACCAGGCAACAGACTGACCTCTATACTCAATAATTCACCGCCGACCTCTGTCCAGGCCAAGCCGGTAGCAACCCCAACAGTATCTACCTCTTCCTGAACTCCATAATTAAAAGGTGGCACGCCAAGATACTTCCCAACTTGCTTTGCACCGACACTGAAAGCTTCCCGTTTATCCAACAAACTACGTCGAGCCAGCTTGCGACAAACAGAAGCCAAAGACCGATCTAGACCCCGCACTCCCGATTCTTTTGTGTAGCGCCGTATAATTTCAAGTAATGCTCCATCAGAAAACTTAACCTGAGACACCTTGAGACCATGGGCACTTATCTGCTTTTGAAGCAGGTAACGCTTGGCAATATTTAGCTTTTCCTCTTCGGTATAACCTTCAATATGGATAATTTCTAACCGGTCATGAAGCGGCCGAGGAATGGCATGAATATTATTGGCCGTAGCGATAAACAGAACCTGAGAAAGGTCATAATCAATATCGAGGAAATGGTCCCCAAAGGTATGATTCTGCTCTGGGTCTAAAACTTCCAGGAGAGCAGAAGATGGGTCTCCACGAAAATCGGTACTCATCTTGTCGATCTCGTCGAGCATGAAAACCGGGTTTTTAACACCGACTTTACGTAGCCCTTGAACAATTTTACCAGGCATCGCACCGATGTAAGTGCGACGATGCCCGCGAATTTCTGCCTCATCACGGACTCCACCAAGAGAAATTCGCTGAAACTTGCGACCAAGAGCCGTTGCTATTGAGCGCCCAAGAGAGGTTTTACCTACACCAGGAGGCCCAACCAGACAAAGGATAGGCCCCTTGATCTGCTTAACCAAAGCCTGTACCGCGAGATACTCCAACACACGCTCTTTGACCTTCTCCAGACCATAATGATCAGCATCCAGAACCGTCTCAGCTTTTTTTAAATCATGACGGTCGCGTGTTCCGGTTTTCCAGGGAAGTGCAAGGAGCCATTCAATGTAATTGCGGACAACTGTCGCCTCAGCAGACATCGGGGACATCAACTTAAGCTTACGCAACTCCTGACGCGCCTTATCGGTCGCCTCAGCAGACATCTTCTTCTTTCCAATCTGTTCTTCAAATTCAGCAAGCTCTTGCTTAAACTCGTCTTTCTCTCCCAGCTCCTTCTGGATGGCCCGCATCTGTTCGTTTAGATAATATTCCTTCTGACTTCGCTCCATCTGAGTCTTGACTCGACTGCGGATGCGACCCTCAATCTGCAAAATTTCAATTTCCTGCTCCAGCAACTCCAAAAGTTTTTCGAGCCGAAGCGCAACATCCAACTGCTCTAGTATTTCCTGTCGATCTGGAATTGGAATTTGCAAGTGGGCAGCTACCGTATCAGCAAATATCGATGGGTCATCGATGGAAGCGGACGTCGAACTGACTTCAGCCGGTATCTTCTTACTCATCCCAACATAGTTATCAAATGAGTTACGCACTGCTCGCATTACAGCGCCAGCCTCAATTGTCGATGTCTTCACATCGGCTAACTCTTCAGTCGAAGCCAGCAGAAGACTATTCTCTTCTGTTATTTCGCTCAGACGTGCCCTGACAACACCCTCTACCAGGACCTTGACCGTACCATCAGGCAATTTGAGCATCTGTACAATTTTGCCACGTACGCCAAGGCTGTAGAGTTCATCACGACCAGGAGCTTCGGTTTGAGGATCAAGCTGAGTTGCTAGAAAAATCTGCTTATCAGTTTTCTCCGCAGCCTCAAGCGCTGCAATCGACTGTGGCCGACCAACAAACAGCGGTGCGACCATATGTGGGAAAATCACAATATCCCGGAGAGGTAAAAGCGGCAGATCCTGGATAAGGGGCGCAGACTGATTTAGTTCATCTGAATGATTCATAGGTAGACTCACCTGTTGTTGAAATGGAAAAGAAGCGCGGGCCCTCAATAAAAGGATCCGCGCTTCAAAGATACATCACATGTAAAAAGAAACCAGCCTCTGTACTTCAGGCGCTTTCAGCAACATCGTAGAGAACTACTGGAGTTTTACCGCCAGCTATAACTTCTTCGTTGATAAGGACTTCTTTGACCTGATCTTGCGAGGGGATATCATACATAATATCCAACATTGCATTTTCAAGGATAGAACGTAAGCCACGAGCACCAGTCTTACGCTCCAAGGCTTCTCGTGCGATGGCAACCAAAGCACCATCCGTGAAACTTAAAGTCACATTTTCCATCTCAAATAGACGCTGGTACTGTTTAACCAACGCATTCTTGGGCTCACTCAGAATCTTGATAAGCGCTTCTTCATCCAATTCTGTGAGAGTTGAAACAACAGGCAATCGTCCAACAAATTCGGGTATCAGGCCGTATTTCAACAGGTCTCTAGGTTGGGTCTGTTTCAACAACTCACCAAGATCTTCTTCCTTAGTCGATTTAATCTCAGCTCCAAAGCCCATCCCCTTTGTCCCGATCCGCTTACTAATAACTTTTTCCAGACCAGAAAAAGCCCCTCCGCAGATAAAGAGAATATTCGTCGTGTCCACCTTGAGAAACTCTTGTTGTGGATGCTTACGACCGCCCTTTGGCGGCACGCTGGCTGTCGTTCCCTCAATGATTTTCAGCAGTGCCTGCTGCACACCTTCACCAGAAACATCACGTGTAATTGAGGGAGATTCAGACTTACGTGCGATCTTATCGACTTCGTCGATATAGATAATACCGCGCTGAGCCTTCTCTATATCATAGTCTGCAGCCTGCAATAAGCTGAGAATAATATTTTCAACATCCTCCCCAACATAACCAGCTTCGGTTAAATTGGTCGCATCAGCTATCGCAAAAGGAACATCAAGCACCCTCGCCATAGTTTGAGCCAAAAGTGTCTTGCCGCTACCAGTCGGTCCAAGCAGCAGGATATTACTCTTTTGGATTTCAACTCCATCATTACGATTGATACTGTCAATCCGCTTATAATGGTTGTAAACGGCTACCGCAAGAATCTTCTTGGCATGTTCCTGACCAACAACGTATTCATCGAGAGTCGCCCGAATCTCAGCGGGAGTAGGCAGTTTAGCCGGTTTATCACCCGAATCCTTATCAAGACGCGATTCTTCGGCAATTATATCGTTGCATAGCTCAATACACTCGTCACAGATATAGACTGTAGGGCCAGCGATTAGCTTTTTGACCTCTTCCTGTGTTTTCCCACAAAAAGAGAAGGTCAGATTAGATAGCTGACCATCTTTTCTACTCACGTAAGTATCCTCCCCTGATTAAATTTCAGGATTTTCGTTCAACAATGGAATCAATAATACCATAGTCGCAAGCGGCTTGACTATCCATGAAGAAATCGCGCTCAGTATCCTCACTAATCTTCTCAAACTTCTGGCCGGTATGGTTTGCCAATAATTGGTTCAAACTCTCACGCATGCGTAAAATCTCTTTGGCGTGGATACCGATATCAGTAGCCTGACCCTGAAATCCGCCCAGCGGTTGGTGAATCATGATCCGTGCGTTGGGCAATGCAAAGCGCTTACCAGGTGCTCCGGCTGCTAACAAAACAGCCCCCATGCTGGATGCCTGTCCTACGCAGATTGTCGAAACAGGTGACTTCAAATACTGCATGGTATCATAGATAGCCAAGCCAGCCGTCACGACTCCTCCCGGAGAGTTAATATAGAGGTGAATATCCCGATCAGGATCTTCCGATTCGAGAAAAAGCAATTGAGCAATGATCAGGTTGGCCATGTGGTCTTCAATGCCCTCCCCAATAAAAATAATACGGTCTTTGAGCAGGCGTGAATAGATATCGTAAGCACGCTCACCACGACCAGTATCTTCTACAACCATCGGGACCAAACTCATAAGCTCAGCTCTCCTTCTCTTCCGGTGTTTCTGTATCAACAGCAGCTTCTTCTTGCTTTGGCTCAACTTCAGTCACGACAGCTTTATCGATAACAAAAGCGATCACTTTATCTTGTAAAATCTGACCAACCAGACCTTCTTTTGCTTGCGGATTAGCAAAGTACGTCTTCGTCTGCTCAACCTCTGCATTCGACTGTTTAGCCAGTTCTTCGATTTTCACATCTATTTCAGCATCTTCGACCTTGAGTTTTTCCTGATCTGCGATCGAGTCAAGGATCAACTCACCACGAACTTGCTTAACGGCCATATCACGATAAGCGGCAGCAAAACCCTCGTCATTCATGCCGAGCATCTCAAGAGTCATCCCCTGCGATTGGAGTCGCTGTGTAAAATTCTGTTTAAGATGATCTAGCTGACTCTGAATCATACCTTCAGGCACCTCAAAACTGTTCGCCTCAACCAGTAGATCCATCATCTGCTCTTGCGTCTGATTTCCGACTCGATCAGTCTGTTCCCGAATGCTGTCTTCACGAATACGGACATTTAGCAACTCGAGACTGTCAAAACCAACCTCTTTAGCCAAATCATCATTCAATTTAGGAGCTACCTTCTCTTTAATCTCCTTCAGTACAACTTTGAATTTTGCTGGTTTACCAGCAAGCTCTTTAGCGCCATATTTTTCAGGGAAGCTGACCTCAACTTCACGCTCTTCATCACGCTTCATGCCAATAAGCTGCTCTTCAAATCCGGGGATAAAGCTACCGGTTCCAAGTTCCAACTGGTGATCCTTTGCAGAACCATTCTCAAAAGCAGAACCCTCAATAAAACCATCAAAGTCGATAATAACTGTATCACCATCACGAGTTTTTTTACGGCTAGTCACCTCAAGGCTACTGCGTGATTCCGAAAGTTGATTTAAGCGATCAGCCACAACCTTCTCATCGAATTCAAATTTCTCTTTTTCCAGCTTCAGTCCAGTATAATCCTTAGCCACAACTTCGGGGCGAATCTCTACTTCAGCTTCGTAAACAAAAGACTTTCCCACTTCCAGCTTAGCCGACTCGACAATCTCTGGCTGCGAGACGGGATTGACCTTATTCTCAATCATCGCCTTATAAAGACTGTCCTTGATCAGGCTACCGACAACATCATTCTCCATACGTGGAGCATATTGTTGTTCAAGGAGACGGCGCGGAACCTTCCCTTTACGAAATCCCTTGACCGTAACGGTTTTGGCAATTTTCGCATAGGCCTTCTCAATCTCCTGGGAGACCTGCTCGGCTGCAATTTCAACAACAAGTTTCTTCTTGATGGTACTTAAATCTTCAACAGTGATATTCATGATCAAGTCCTTTTAATTCCGGGAATAAACCCATAGCCCGGTCTCCACAGAAAACCGAGCTAATTTCATTCGACATACCATTAGTTGATTCAACAGGTATAAGTGGTGCGAGAGGGGGGACTCGAACCCCCACATCGTAAGATACTGGTTCCTAAGACCAGCGCGTCTACCAATTCCGCCACTCTCGCAGATAGATTAATGCTCACCTTTTACTCCCACCTTTCGCGTACGAAGGTATCCGGGTCAAAAGATGAGCATTTTCGTAATTATGGGGTGAGTGACGGGGCTTGAACCCGCGACATCTGGAGCCACAATCCAGTGCTCTACCAACTGAGCTACACCCACCATAAAAAGCTCGGACATCCTAAGTAACATGCAGTAGGTTGTCAACAGCAAAAAACATAATTTATCATGTGGCGCGCCAGGCAGGATTCGAACCTGCGACCGCCCGATTAGAAGTCGGGTGCTCTATCCAGCTGAGCTACTGGCGCACGATCGTTCGAACAACTGACTTTGCCTGTATTCAAAGATCTTCAACAGGGGATGTATCTAGCATGGTCCAGTGAACTTTGTAAACAAGAAATAACCTAGAGCCACCAAGAAATATTCATCACGATAAGCATTGACAACCCCCGGACTGAGCCAATACTACGCTCCTTAATAGTTTTACATTCATATCCCAATTACAAGAAAAGAAATAACCGATGGCACAACATGAAACCAGCCAAAATTTAAATCCACAGGCTAGGATGTGCGAGTCTCCCAGACTGGTCTCTCGAGCCAGATTAAATGATTGAAATTATTAAGAGGTGCAACTATGATGTCTGGCATTATTAATTAATCTATTTGCTACATAAGTCCTTAATACAGGTTGCCTACTCAGGAGAAGAGGTAAAATGTCCACTCAAACCAAGGGTTGGAAAATCCGCACCAAATTGCTTGCGATGGTCATGCTGCTGGTTTTAGTCTCAATCGGTGTTGGCGCTGTCGCCTATTACGGCTTCACTCAAGCAAACAACTCTCTGAATGAGATGCACCAGAATCTGATTCCAGAGCTGACCAAGGCTGACGAAATTGCTCATAACGTTGCCAGAGCCAGACGCTATGAAAAAGAATTCTTTCTCTTTTCAAGCCTCGGCAAAAGCGAGAAATTCGCTAAACAACAACAGGACTACTTCGCAAACCTGAACAAAACCTTTGGGCTCGTTGCTAAAACCATTGAATCGATGCATGACGAAGAGATGGTTGAAGGTTTTGGTAGCAACCCCGATCGGGTTGAGATGGAGGCGATGCTCACCCGCCTGGAGGAAGATTTCTTTGCGGTCCAAAAAAGCCTAACACCATTGGCTGACAAACTACTGGCCGGAAGCTCATTCCTGGATGTCTCAAAGGAATATGGTGCCTACAAGGCCAATGTACGCAATCTGGAGCTCAAATCAAAAACTATGCGCGAGAACATTCTCGCCAAACTTGAAACACAAAAAGCTGAAAACGCTCATTTCAGCGGTCAACTGAATACTATAATTATCGCTGTCGGTCTGGGTGCTGCACTCTTCGGTATAATTGCGGGCCTATTTGTTTCTAATCGAATCACTGTCCCTTTAAATATCTTGATGCGTGGGATAGAATCTGTTGGCAAAGGTGAGATTGTTGAGATTCAAGCTCCATCTCGGGATGAGTTTGCTGAAATTGCGCGGGTCTTCAATGAAACGATTGGTCGTCTTAAAAACTACATCCAAACAGATGAACAGCGACAGAAAACCGAAGAGAACGTTATCAACTTTCTCGAAGTTGTTTCCGACGCTTCTGATGGCGATCTGACAGTTCGCGCACCAGTCACTGAAGATGCATTTGGCTCTATTGCTGATGCGTACAACCTGATGATAGAGAGTCTCGCTGATCTGCTCACCGAAACTACTCGTGATGCACGTGAGGTTGGTGACGAATCACGCCATCTCAATGATATCTTCATGCGCATGAAATCTGGTACTGAATCACAGCTCCAGTTCGTTACTGAAGCAACAGATGCTGCAGGAACCACAGCTGATTCAGCCTCAGAAATTGCAGACAAAGCGGCCCTGGCTCAAACGAGCTCCGATAAAGTTGACGAGGCGACAAGTCTGGGCAGCGCCCAGATTGCTAAGAATATAGAGGGGATGCAGCTTATTCGTGTAACCGTTCAGGTCATCAACAAAAAGATGAAATCTCTTTCTGAGCGTCTGCTTGAGATCGGTACAATTTCACAGTTAATCTCCGATGTTGCGACCAGAACTACTATTCTGGCGATGAATGCCTCTATTGAGGCCTCGCGTGCAGGTGAGCAAGGTCGCGGTTTCCTGGTCATCTCAGATGAGATCAAACGCTTGGCAGATGAATCATCTGAGGCGACCCGAGAGATCGGTGGTATCATCAAAGCAATCCAGTCTGAAGCAAACGACGTCACCTCGGCCCTTGAGGAAGAAACTTCAACCGTTGAACAACAGACTCGTCTGGCGCAAGAGACCGGCACCGCTCTTGAGGAGATCGAAAGAGCAACTCAGCAATCGAAACAGCTCGTCAACGAGATCACGGGACTCTCTCAAAATCAGCATCAGGAATCTGACAACATGGTTAATGCTATCCGCAAGATGGCTGATATCACCGCTCAGACTTCCTCTCTGGTCACTGAGGCGTCACAGATCTCTGAAGGCCTGAACGGCGTTTCCGAAAAACTTCTTGACTCACTTTCCCAGTTCGTATTGAGCAATGACGAACCAGTTGCTATAAATGAAATCGAGACCAGTTGACCACCAATTAAATTCAAGTTTATTAAAAAGCCCCGATCCAAAATAGGATCGGGGCTTTTTAAATCCCAAAAAAACAAACTTCAAGTTACAAGCTTTTCCCATTAATCGCTAGGTGCTTCTTGATCACGTCAACCAAGTTATCCTCATCAAAAGGCTTAACCAGATAATCAGTTGCTCCAAGTTGAATCGCCTTTTGCTGATGTTGTTCGCCAGCGCGTGAGGAGAGAACAGCAATCGGCACCTGCCAATCGGGACGACGTTGCAGTACTGCTAAAAGCTCATATCCGTGCATATGAGGCATCTCAAGGTCAGTAATAATCGAGTCAACTTCCTCATTTTCAAGTAGCGCGAGGGCCTCTAACCCGTCGGCCGCCGTAAAAATCTTCAAACCTTTACCAGCTAAAAGCATGCTGGCATATTTACGCACACTCAACGAATCATCAACAATCAAGACCTTTGGTGCGCCCAGGTTTTCAAGCGGTACCGAAGCAGAAATAACCGGCTCATCAAACCCTTGAACCTTATGATATTTCATCCGCGCCGGGTTAACAACAAGACGCATACCGCCATCACCAGCCAAACTGGTCCCTGAAAAATAGGGAAGTTCACGTAAAAACGACCCGAAGGGCTTAATAACCGTATCTTCCTGACCCAAAACCTTATCAACCAACAGAAGTATCGGAATCCCCTCAGACTGAGTCAGAATACCAGAACCAGATGGTTCTTCACCCGGTGCGAGATTAAAAAGCTTGCGAAGATCAATCTGCTCCGGAGGTTCTTCAGTACTTTCACTCCTGAGTCTTTTTTTATGCTCATATGCAAGGTCCTGAATTTCATTAACCAAGGCCGAAGGCAGAACAAACATCTGGCCGGCAACCTCGAAACGAATAACATTAACGATAACCAACGACAACGGCAGACGTAAACGGAAGGTACTCCCCTCCCCCTTAGTAGTTTCGACGTCGATTGTACCGTTAAGTGATGCTAGCCGGTCCATTACAACGTTCATTCCGACCCCACGTCCCGAAGTGGCATCTACCTCAGCGGTCGTACTAAAGCCAGGCCGAAAGATCATCTGGATCAACTCACGCTCACTAAGCCTGTCCTCAGTGGTTATAAACCCTTTTTCTATCGCGCGTTTACGAACTCCGACGAGATCTATTCCACGACCATCATCTTTAACCGAGATTTCAACTGTGTTCCCACGCCGTTCGGCAGCCATCCAGATAGACGCTTTTTTTGGTTTTCCGAGTCTCTTGCGTTCAGCGGCAGATTCGATGCCGTGCGCAAAGGAGTTACGTACAATATGCAGTAGCGGATCAAACAAACCATCATAGACTACACGGTCTATCGAAGTTTCCCCGCCCAGAACAAAGAGTTCAACATCCATATCGAGACCACGTGCCATATCACGCACTGAGCGATTGAAACGCTGGAAAAGTGTCCCTGCAGGAACGGTCCTGATTTCAGAGATTCTCTCTTTGATTTCGTCAGTCATCCGATCGAGCGAAGAGACATCTCGTCCAAAGTTGCTAAAAAAGTCACTAAGGCCACGCAAGCCCTCGCCAACATCATTGGTAATTTCTCGCAGTTTACGACTAAAGAGATTCAGGTCATCGTAACGATCAAACTCCAACTCTTGAAAATCACCGATTTCGGTCTGATTCTGCTGCGCAGTCTGAGTCGGCATAGTGTAATCATAGCGATCAGCAAATTGGGTAACCTCACGCAACAGGCGCTGCCCAACAAATTCGATCTCTTCGCGCATCCGCTCAACCTGATCATACTGATCGACCAGGTGATTCTTTGTGACCGTAATCTCACCGATCAACCCCATCAAAGATTCAATTTTCTCAGCACCAACCCGTATCCCAGCCGTTGTCTCTTCAACACGACGGCCAAGTCCACGTCGCTCTGAGCCAACAAAACCAGCCAGTTCAGCCGCTACCGGAACACTACTATCTGTTACAGGCGCAACAACTTGTGTTTGTATTTTTTCACACGAAGACTGCTGTATTTCGACTTGCTTCTCTTTAAATTTTTCGGCAGCGTTCAGACGATTGAGCGCCTGTGCTACGACGCCATCTGGCTCATTTCGTCCCTCGACCTTAAAACGGATCAAATCCCTGATCTGGTCAAGTGAAAAAAGCAGGGCATCTATATGTACGGGGTTAACGACAAGCTTACCATCACGTACGGCCTCAAAAATGTCTTCCATGTGGTGGGCGATAGCTCCCACAGAATTCATTTTAACAAGGCTTGCTGATCCCTTAAGAGTGTGTGCAGCGCGGAAGAGAGATTCCATGTCCTCGCTGCCAGCAGAACCAACGATCTCCATCTCTAGAAGACCAGCCTCGAGAACACTGATATGCTCAGCGGCCTCTTCGACAAAAAATGAAAAAACACTGTCTTGAAGATTTCCCATCAGGAGGCCCCTGCTCGAAACTGGTCAATAAAATTCAGAACATCAACCTTTTCTCCATAAATGTCTTCAGCAAGATCGGGAATACCATCAGTCAAAAAGGCAAGTTTTTCACCCCCCGCCTCAGCAACTACCAACTTACGGACAGCGACATATTTTGAAGTTCCACCTTCCTGCATGCCAAGGTCAATAACCGGTAAAACTTGTCCACGGAGATTAATTAACCCTTTTACGACTTTAGGAGCCAGGGGCAAATATATGATGTTTGGCACATCAGAGATCTCAACCATATTTTCTATCAGCAGATAATAATCTTTAGTCGCGACACGAAAACGACAGCAAGAATACTGGCGTGCTACTGTGTCACCTTCATCCTGAGACAATAGAGTTTTGGCTAACCGTTCTGCTGTCTGCAATGGGCTCTCTTTTTCAATCCTCTTACGCATCCTATCGATAAAGCTATCTTCCTGCTTCAGCTCAGGAGCTGACACTTCAGACGCCTCATCAACAGGGTTTATATTTGATAATGGATCGTTGGCCAAGGCAGACGGCACAGATTCAGAATCATCCAATTCGGCAGTAACTTGTTCCTGCACGTATTCCAGGGCAGGATCATCAGCAAAAGGATCATTGACGTCAAAAAATGCCAGGGAGGGCTCCAAGGAAGAAGAAGCAGAGGTTTCCTCAAAGACCGAAACAGACAAAGGAGTCGCTATCTCGGCAGGTTCAGCGACAGGAGAAGGATCGGATAGGTCGGTCAGATCTTGCTCAAGTTGCGGGTCATCGGAGAAGGGATCTTCTATCGTGACTGTTTCGGTTGAAAGGGAGAGTTCGTCTACGCCGGCGTCCAGCTCGGGATCAGTAGCAAAAGGATCTTCCGAAGCTTCCGGGGTCAATAACTCTACCAACCTTTTGCGACCAGGCAGATTCATTGCCAGTTTTAAAACCAGTTCGGCCTCTGCCAGCAATCCTGAGGGTTCGACCTGTCGAGTCGCAACGGCATCAATTAGTTTCTTAAGATGGCCCAGTGCAAACTGCATTGCCTCATATTCGACATCTGACGGGAAGCAATTTTTCTCAAAATAACCCTCCAGAAGCCCTTCCATTCGTGCACTAAGTGAACGTACGGCCTCAGCCTGAACCAGAGCAGCAGTTCCTTTTAGCGTATGAGCTGCGCGAAAGGCAGCTTCAAGATCTGCAAGAGATTTACCTTCCCCGCCGACAGCAGAGAGAAAGTCATCAAGTTGCAAAACTTTTCTTCCGGCCTCTTCGAGAAAAACCGGCAACAGCTTTTGGCGCATATCGTTCATGAGATATCTAACCGCCTCCTAGTGGCCCTTGACGCGCAAAAGACCAACCTTACGCAATGCGTAACAGATTCGTTTAGTTTCCAGAGGTTCAAGCAAACTAAGATCGATAATCTCTCGTAAAGATTTTTTACCGTCTATCAAACCGAAGAGCTCAAGCTCGCGCGGCTTAAGATTAACTGTATCGAGAGCGTCTTCGTTGGTAATCAAGCGCACCAGAACCATTTTTTCATCTTTAAATTCAGAAGCTGCAAGATGCTTTTCATCCAGATGGCTGAGGCCTTCCATCAGGACATTGATCAATGGCACCCGGATTGTCAGGTCTTGCAGGTTGGTCGGCAAGACATCCTGCTCAAGAAAAAAGTTCCCCTCTTTTACATCCAGGGTTGAACCAAAAGCATCCTGTGCGTGCTGCTGCAAATAATCCATCAGCTCATCATTGGTCAGAAAATTACGTTCGACCAAAATACGACCAATCGGAATGTTGCGTGAACGCGCCTCGGCGACACAGTCGTTTAGCACTTCACTGTTCGCCGTCAAGCGACCATCCTTGATGAGCAAATCTGTCAAAAATATATTTCTACTGCCTTTGCGACTCGAAGTGGCAAAAATAAAGTTTCCTTCTTCGATGTAGATTTCGCCAAAAACTTCACGTGAAAAAACGGTAAGGCGACCTGAAAGCCTTGAATTGTAGGCAAAATTAATGATGTCAGGCAGCATGATTTGCGAAAGATCCCCAGAGAGGACCATTCCGCTCTTTGCCACCAAACCGGCATCACTCAATGTGTCAGAAAGGACATTACGCATCAACAGAGGAAAATCTTTCTGGAAGTACTGACGTAAAACCTTGTCTACAATATTCTCAATGACAGCTGGAGCAGTACCGGCTTGCTCCTCCGCAGTACCCGCGTCAGATTCGCCGCCCTTTGCGCTACCAAGAACCTCTTCCAACTTATTGACAAGATCATCCGGCTCAAAAGGTTTGGAAAAATAGTGAACGACTCCAAACTCCTTCTCAAAGGCTTCACCGACCGCTTCACCCTTGGATGAGATAAGGATCAATGGAACATTCTTCATCTCATCGTCCTGGCGAAGCAAAGTACAAAAGGTATGACCGTTCATTTTCGGCATAACAAAATCGACTAGAATTGCATCAGGCTTAACCCGCCGCGCAACCTCAAGCCCTTGCTCACCATCCTCAGCAGTATGAACTGAATACCCCTGCTGGCTGAGAATCAACTCCCCAAGACGGCGAACAGTTGGGGAATCATCGACGATCAATACCCTTGGTGTTTCTGTGCTCATTTGTGAATCTCCGGTCTTTTAATATAACCCGGCACAGAAGCCGAGAAGATCTAAAGAAATTCTTAACAATCTAGGGGATTGGGGTTAGAAGGTCAAACAATTTCTATTATAGTTAACGACTAACTCTATATTTTGACAGAGTTTTATTGTGATTACGGGATTGCAGAATGGTCACTAGCAGGAAGGCGGAAGTCGATGGGGACAACAACCTCACTGGCGACCTTGCGTCCACCTTCTGCTGCAGGCACAAACCGCCAAAGACGCACTGCTCTTCGGGCCGCCCGATCAAGTGCAGAATAGCCTGAAGAACGGTCTATAGAGATTCGACCTACATCGCCAACCTCATCTACTAAAACCAACAAGCGCACCTCCCCACTCCAGCCTTTACGACGTGCAACCTCAGGGTACTGAGGTCTCGGATTGTCGGCATAGCGGGGCACTGCATAGGCCAGGGGGACAATCTGGTTAGCAACGCCTTCGGTTTGAAGCCCCCGACCCTCGTCGCCCGCCTCCAAACTAACCACAAGACCAGCACTTATTTTCTCTGGCAGAAGGCTGTTCGACACCTCGACATTCGACATCGCTATCGTACTTAATGGTTCTGGGGATACGGGTTCCATGGCCACAATTTCTACGATTTTACTCTCGAGCATCTCAGCCGGCATGATCTCTGCATGAGCTGCAATTAAGGTTCTCAAAAGTGATGGATGAAGAGGAGAAGGTATATTTCGAACCGGGCTCAAAAGTTGAAGCTGCTGAGGTTCTAACCTTTGTTTTTTCGGATGAACGCTATCATCGCTGGTATCGGCGGGAGTAAACTTCGCTAGAGTGCCAGAAACCAAGCCGACGAGATTAGGCTCACCCACCACACCACTACCATTCGATTGAAATCGAATGACCAGTAAAGTCAGATGGATACCCAATGAAATCACAATAACTAATAAAAAACGCCAATTCATTCCCTGATTTCACTCTTTTTCTGCCAAAACAGCGACAACTCTCTAGCTAAATAGTCTTTTGCTTGATCGAAACAATGTTTTCCGGTTAAGGTCTCATGTAAGCGGGGGGCTCAACAATAACTCATTATGTAGCGAGAGCCATGTTATCCCGTTTCCTCCTCAACCGCAAAGCTCTCACCCTAATCTTTTTGCTTCTGTCGCCACTGACAGTCCTTGCTGCCGATCCTAATGGCACCGCTGAAACAGAAATCAACATACCAATTCTACCGACGGTTACGATTGAAGCAACACGGCTCGATCCACTAACCGGCGCCTCGACGTTTGACCAGCAACAGATCAAGCAAATCCCCACCCGCAACAACAATACCAGCGACCTTCTCAGGCTGATGCCCGGTGTCCAAATGCCTGAAGACGCCGATTCCTCCAACACTGCAGGAGAGATCGCACCTTCTGCAGTTTCAATCTCCGGCGGTCGTCCCTATGATAATAATTTTCAAATTGACGGGATCGGCAACAATAGCCTGTTGAATCCACAACTTCAGACTCCGAGTCACATCAATGACGTCCCTGGACACCCGCAAGAAATTTTCCTGCTCAATAACCTAGTGCAAGAAATCACGGCATTACGCAGCAATATCTCGGCGCGTTATGGTGGCTTCACCGGCGGGGTTATCGATATCAAAACTATCGACCCCGCCGATACCTTAGGTGGCACCATAAGCTATCGCGCAAGCCATTCCAACTGGACAGAATTTCATATAGACTCGTCAAATCAGGATGTTTTCGACAACTCTGTCAGCGAAAAACACCAGCCACATTTTTTCAAGCAAAACATAACGGCTACCCTTCACACCCCAATCAACGACCAATCCGGCATGGTTTTCGCCTATTCGATACTCGATTCCGATATTCCACTAAACAATCTTGGCATCAGCGAACCACAGCACAGAATGTCCGAAAACTATTTCGTCAAATATAAAAACAACATCAACGATGAAACGACCCTGACCCTATCCGGCCTCTACGCTCCATATGAAGGTGATTACTTCCTAAAAAATACCAAGGATAGCGGCTACAGCATAGAAGGCGGCGGTGGCACGCTGAATGGTAAGCTTGAACACAGTAGCAATCTTGGTGAAAGTGATTTTACGCTAAGTCTGAAGACCAGCAGCAACAGCCGCCGTAGTCCTGACAACAGGTACAATTGGCGAAACACAGGCATAAAAGATTGGGGACCGAAAAACTTCAGTGCAGAAGGTGGCTACGGTGATATTGACAAAGATCAACAGAGTTTGGCTGGCAACCTAAATCATCAATTCAACGCTTTCAGAATGAATCGCAGCACACACAATATCAACACCGGACTCGACGCGGAATACGCAGAAACCAACTATGACAGATTGACTGAAACCATTAATTTTTCTGTAGCTTCTGCCAATCCAAACGTTGACTGTAACGGTGACACCAGTGACTGCATCGATGGTGAACAGTTCCTTTGGGCTAAAAACGTATATCCCAAAGACAACGCCGACGCCCATTTAACACAACTTGCACTCTATGTTGAAGACAACATTGTCTTCAAAGGTTTAACCCTTCGACCGGGTCTACGCGGCAGCTGGGACGATTACCTTGAAAATGTCAATCTGTCACCACGCATGGCTACCGCTTATGATCTGTTCGGCAACGGCGCGACGACATTAATTGCCGGAGTTAATCGTTATTACGGGCGCAGCCTTCTCACAATCCGCCTTGCGGAACAGAAGACGCCCTATAGCACCTGGCGTCGCTCAAGGACCCTCGACCTCAACAATCATCCAGAGCCCTGGTCCAAAATCCCACGCAGTACAATTCCTACCAGCCGCGTTTCTGAACTCGACACCCCATATTCGGATGAAATCACAGTTGGACTAAAACAGAAGCTGTTCAGCGGTTTGCTCGAGCTTGAATATATTGATCGTCAGGGGCGTGATCTAATCGTCACCCGCCATTACGAGACTGATCCTATTTCAAAGATCAAGTACAGCGAATGGTCCAATGCCGGCCGCAGCCACCACCAACAGGCCAACATTGGTTGGATCCGTGACTGGGATAAGAGCACATTATCTATGACTGCAACCTGGCAGAAATCTACGAGCAACAGTTCTAGCTATACCGACAGTGATAGTGAATTTGATGAACTGATCTGGTACAAGGGAAAAATTAGCACCCGCTATGAAATGCTGCTCAGCGACTACAACCGCCCTTTCCGTGCAGCGGCCATCTTCACCACAGAAATCTCTCCCAGACTCACTTTCAGCAATACGACAACCTATCGTAGTTCTTATAAGTCGACCGAAAAAACCGGGGATACACACCTATTGCCCGATGCAACTGAAATCGATATATACGAAGACGTTTCCAACGATCAGGCTCTTATTTTTGATTGGAAACTTGGACTGGATGTGTTGCAGAGAAAAAACTTAAGTCTCACCTTAACTCTCGATATCTATAACGTTTTCGGCCACCAGACCCATCTGGGTTCCAGTGATACCGACTACGAACTTGGTCGTCAGTTCTGGTTGGGAGCAAGCTGCGACTTCTGACCTATTCAACCTTCAAAACAGATGCGGCACTAACAATTTTTTTCCCACTACTTACATTAAGATCATACCAACCAGGATGCTGTGGCCGCTTGAATGTTATTTCGAGATCAGGAGATCCGTTGGTCCCAATGCTTTTAATTGGCAGCGGGACCACACTAATTCCATTCGTTCGGCCAACTGCATAAAGTCGATTACCCTCTATCTTGAATTCTTTACTGCCACGCGGCAGATAAATATTGGCCGCCAAAAATGGCTTTTCAGGTCGACTTATATCTAAAAAATAATATCCGTCCCACCGGGTTGAGACTACGACAAAGCTATCCGACGTGTCGATGGAGAGTCCTCGTGCTGGAAGTGGTATAAACTCAACTTCCACAGGTTTTTCCGGGTCACTAATATCTACAACCTGCACTCCGTCTTCGCCCTGAATCAAATAGGCATAACGACCACTTACCGCAACCCCAAATGCCTGTGAAAAATCGCTCATCGGCCAGGGTCTGGTTAAACTGCCAACCAATCGCCCTGGCTGACCCGTGGAAAAACGTGCTACGAGTAACCCCGCATTTTGCGCCGCAATGTAAATGTAATCCCCCGCCAAGGAAATACTCCTTAACCTACCGGGCAAGTCGAGCGATTCTTCGACCTGTGGTTGGACAGGGTCTGAAATATCAATTTTTAATAATTTTCCATCATAGGAGCTAACGAAAAGTGCAGTGCCCCGCACAGCCAAATCGGAGATGCGAACATTCAACTTCAGTTGACTGACCTGCTTAGGCATCAAGGGTTCACTCACATCAAAAACAACCAGGATCTTGTCGTGAAGTGCCACAAAAACAAGGTTTCCTGCCTTTGCAATTGAAGAAGCTGGAGCCTGGATTGGATGAGTTGCGATGAGTTTTAAGTTATTCTCATCACTCCTGTCGACAACCTGAAAGCTACCGTGATTATTAGCGGCATAGATCCACCGCTCGTCCAGCACAAGACAACGAACAGAGCCCGAAGTAGCAAGAGAAGCCAAGACATTGAACGGCGCAAAGAGCTCCGTATCGATAATCTGTACACCTTGAGAACTGCTTGCGACGTAAAGAAAGTGCCCATAAAGAGCAAGTCCCACGGCCTCGCCAGGGGTCCCGACATATCCGGTCCTTTTGGGGCGTTCGGGGTCACTGACATCCAAAACACTAACCCCAAAACCACTCTCTGCGATATACAGACGTTCTCTGTCCTGTAAAAAGTCCTTTAATCGACCAACCAAGGGAAGACTGCCACAGGACTTTAAATGTCCCTCAGTCATCTGAAAAAGATCCAGTTGTTTGTACCGATCTGATGCATAGAGAATATTATCTACCCACCAGACCTTCTCGTAGACTTTCTGATCAGAGATTGTTTGTAGTATCTTGGGATTTTCAACGTTATTAATATCAATGAGATGCAGGCCTCCAGACATACTTGCGACGATGAGAGAACTACCCGAAAGAGCTAGATCCTTTGAATAACCGGGCAACGACAGATGACTCAAAAGTCTACTCTTCTGTGGAAGCCCATCCTCTTCGACATACTCATAAATTGAGAGGCCTGCCTTGCCAGAGGCAATAAAGACATGCTGGCCACGACTGACCGTAGCAAGAGCACTTTCAAAAATTGTATGTGGTCTCCCGCTCCCGGACACTGGGTAAATTAGAAGCCCATTTTTAAAAGAGCTATAGTATAAGTTCTTTCCATCTGTGCTACTCCGCCATCCGCGACCGTATGTAAACCACCGATCAAGCATTTCCGGCTTCAGGGGGAAGGTCAGATCAAATATGCTTACCCCGCCTCAAAGACTTACAACGTAGGCCTGATCGCCGACAATTTCTATATCTGCAGCAGATCTAGCAACGGGGACATTACCAACGACAGCTCGACGGTTTGATGTATCCAGAGTCAGATAAGCGGGGAGATTATTCAAGCCAAGGCCCTGGACCGAAGCGGTGACTACCTCATCGGCTGATGAAGTCGTCACCGCCGTCAAATACAGAGGGTCCGCCATCCCCAAAGAGTTGATGTAAATCAGCCCAAAGCACACCAGAGTAAATATGTATACGGCTAGCCAAAAAAGGGGCCGAGTAACAAAGTTCATGCTAAAGGCTCCACCTTTCCGACTGATGTGGCTGTTTCTTACTATTCAGGGTTGTATTCGCATCAAGTAACGCAAAGAGTTCTTTCTGTCGAAAGGGCTTACGCAAAGAGCCTTGCATTCCAGCCTGGTGGCACAGCTCAAACACTTTGGCATCACCATGAGCAGTCAATGCATAGATGGGGGTTTTCACCCCCTGTTGCCGCATCATCCTGGTCACTTCCAGACCATCAGTGCCAGGCATGTTAATATCCATCAGAATTAACAGATACAGTTCGTTACCGACAGCTACCAGAGCCTCTTCAGCATTGCAGGCTTCATCGCACTGCCAGCCGGAATCAACCAGTGAAAAACCAATCAGCTCACGGGTTGAGGTATTGTCATCAACGATCAAAATCTTACCTTTGACCGCAGGATTGTCTGTCTGTGAAAGTGGGATGTTCTCAAGCTTTATAGCTGGATAAGGCAACGATTCCTGTTCATTTTCCTGGACAAGGTCGGCCTGCAACAGGTTACTCCAAAGGAGTGGTTTCGGAATTTCAATTACATCAGAGCTTTGTGCAGATTCAGTCATGTTTCTCTGCTGACAAACTACAGTCCTGCAACAATTTTTCGCCAGCAAAGTTAGCTCTTCACTCCCCTCACACCCGCAGTCAGGCAAGATCACCATATCGAAGCACTCACCATCACGTTCAACGTTTCTCAAGCGCTGCAAAAACTCATCCTGGGTCGATACCGCCTCGGCAGTAAAGCCAAGATCATTCAATCGCTGCAATAAAGAATCACGAGCCGGGGGATAAGACTCAAACAGAATGACTGAACGCCCTCGACTGCTGTCTGACAATTTAGCAAAAAATGGTTTCTCTTGTTTCAAGGGAAGCTCAACCTGAAAAGTAGAGCCCAGCCCCGGCTCGCTTTCAAGATGCACATTCCCCTGCATCATTATGGTTAAATCGCGGACAATAGAAAGCCCGAGTCCGGTACCGCCGAAAAGACGGGATGTTGTTTCATCAACCTGAGAAAATACTTCAAAAATTGAAGTTTGCTTTTCTTTGTCAATACCGATTCCGGTGTCACAAACCTCAAAAAGAAAATGATTATTTGTGCTACGTGACAACTTAAGAGCGACATGTCCACTCGAGGTAAATTTAATAGCATTACTAAGCAGGTTTATAATGATTTGTTTCAAACGCTGAGCATCGGCCTCGACCTCCCATGCGGCGTTAGGGTCGACATTGCATAGTAACTCGATCCCTTTGTCGTACGCCCTGGCAGCCAGCAGTCTAACCGTTTCTTCTATCAACTTCAGGAGATCAACTTTAGTCAGCTCCAGTTTCAGGTGACCACCTTCAATTTTTGAAAAGTCGAGGATATCGTTGATCAACTCCAGAAGTTCTCGACCTGAACGTTGCACTGATTCTGCAAGTGCTCGCTGTTGGGAACCAAGGCTGGTTTCAATCAACAGCTCATTCATCCCCAACACGCCAACCAGAGGGGTTCTCAGTTCATGGGTCATATTGGCGAGAAATATAGATTTAGCCTGATTGGCAGACTCGGCTTGCTCCCGGGAGAGATCGAGGTCAATAACCGTTCTGGTCAATTCTGCGGTTCTCTCCCGAACCGTTTGCTCAAGATATTTTTGATGCGTTTCAATCTTCAGATCGCGTATCTCTATCTGGCTCAACATATCATTAAAGCCATCAACCAATTGGCCGACCTCATCATCCGATTGTTTTTGCGCACGTAAATGGTAAATATTTCCAGCAGAAATTTTATGCATGGTTTCCGCAAGATGTAATATTGGCATGGATATCGGTCTTTGCATCCAGCCAGAAAGGAGCCATGCAAATCCAACGGCAATGCCACCCGCGAGAAGAACCACCAACAAAAGACCGACCAGCCGCTGTTCTATCTCCGAGAGGGTTGCCAACAAATATAGGCCACCAATCTTTGTATCCAGATAATAGATCGGCGAGTAAAGGCTTAAATGCTTGAGTCCAAAATGGATACTCGTAACTTCGCCTTGTTTCCATTCGTCAGGGAAGTCCCCCGAAAAATCCTGCTCGATACTATTCTGCACAAAAGGAATAGCCTCAGAATCAATATAGTATGCTATCGGTTCATTTTTTTTATTGAAAAGATACGCAGCATGCAGGGCGGGCTTTTTAGTGAGTGACGCCAGAATTTCCTGGGCCTCTGTTTTATGCCTATTCTTTTCTTTGTTCAGTAATGGCTCTATCAGATTTTTACCGAGAATAGCCGCCAGTGTCTCCAGATCTTCAGCAGTTGTTTGTCGGAAAGAGGTATATTCAATCCCGGCAAAAAGTAAGCTGACGAACAAAAGCACAGCAAAACAGGCTGAAATGATAATCAGAGAGAACTGGCTACGAATCGATCTGTAATGTAGACGAGCTGCCACAACCCCTCACGATAGAAATTACATCGGCCGCCTCAGCCAAGACCTGACGACACAGAGATGCCCCCGATCCAAGCGGCGACAGTAATTGCTGATAATAACAACCACAGTCATCGAAATATACTCTTTTTATTGTTTATTAACACAGACTCTCTCGGGTGGCAGGTCCTGATGTATTTAATATTCGACTTAGTTGCCACGATTGATTATTGGGTAGAAATGGGGCTAAAAAACCTTATTGACTTGCGTATATTTTATTGCTGAACTATGGTTCTCGGTTTGCTGATATATTGGTTTATCTGTTAGGTTCTCACGAGACATAAAAAGGTCACACATGACAAAAAAATCGAGCCTTATAAATTTTTTCAGTTCAGAGCCACCGCGCATCAGCGCAGCCGAATTGAATCGAATGTCCCAATCTGAGCGATTGGAAACAATCCAAAACAGTCGTGGTAAAGCAAAGTACGAGATGCTGCTTAATGCCACCGACGGCGCCAAACTGACTCCGCTGCTTCACCCGCAAGAGATCTACTTAACGATAAGTGAAATCGGTCTCGAGTTCGCCCCAGAACTCCTCCTTATGGCTTCGACTGAACAAATCACAACTCTGATCGATCTTGATTGCTGGGAAGAGGATCATCTCGATCCAAAAACGACTCTGGAGTGGTTGAGTCTGTTACTAGAAACCGGCCCAATCAAGGTCAGTCAGACTATCGCTGAGATGGAGCCAGAGCTCGTTGCCCTCATACTAAAGTCCTTCATCAGGGTTGTCGCTGGACCAGAGGCGTACGACACTGATGACGACATCGGCAACGCCAATCGGCTGGAAGGTCTTTACGACATCGAATATCGCGATGATGATACGGCCAAAATTGTTGGTGGTCTATTAAAGGCGTTACAGCTGGAGGACGAACAAGCCTGGATACAACTTCTTGAGCTAGTACGCGCCGAACTTGATTCAGTCCTCGAAGAAGAAGTTTACCAGTCCCGCAATAAGCGACTCTCCGACTTCGGCTTCATGTCACCAGCTGAGGCTCGTATTATTTATGCGACGGTTGATCCAGCGACATTCAGCCCTGCGACTGGTAAGCAGTTTGATATTGAATCTGAGGAGATACAGAATCCGCTGCCACTTCTGCGCCTGGCACAACCGGGTGGCATACTGGCCGAAGTTTTAGGAGCGGGGATTGACCACAATCTGGCGACCGAACTCTGCTTACTGGCGAATCGAAAAATGGCTGCAGATCTCGTCAACATAGGCGATCAAGAATCTGTCACCACGTCACTCTCCCAGCTCTATGCCAGCTTAAACTTAGGGTTGGAGCACCTTGCAAACCATGATGTCGCTCGTGCCACTAAGCTATTCAGAGACAGCTATTTACAACAAATTTTCCAGGTCGGCCATTCGCTGGTAAAAACACTTGCGGAACGCGGCAAGGCACTGCTCACAACACCGGCGGGGAAACTTCTCGACGGACCTTACCGCCGCTTTGTAGATTCTCTGCAGCAGAATCCACCCGAGCTCTTTTGTGGCATCCGTGTTGGCGACCCACAACAACCTGAAGAGATCCAGACTCTCAAACAGCTGAGCTACATCGAATCGATCCTGCAACAGATTGAACTACAACAGAGGATATACAGCGATCTGCTCTCGCTCGACCTTGATCCGTCACAGTCCTTTGATCTGGCCGGTTGTAATATTGAAACAGAAACAGACCTGACTCTCTCTGATCTGTTTTTAACGGCGCTGGCGAACCAGCTTCTAGGCGGAGATTTCACGCCGCAGCCCTTAGCCGTTTGTGAGCTATCCACCCTGCATCGACTGCTGGTGCATGATGCCAAACTCAACCCACAACTTATTAAACAGGTCCGGAATCAGCTAGAGGATCAACTGCCCGGAGCCAGTATTTTTGGTGACTACTGTCTGGAGATCTGGCATGAAGAATTTTGCCAACTAGAAGAATCCGAGATCGACCCACGCTATCTGAGTGGCTTGATAATCCGATTGAGCGAATAGAGTCTGATTAAAGGAATTTTTCTTCAACGGTCGGGCTCCGTCCACTGCAGCTACGATAAAGAAAGAGGATCAAACTTCGCGAAGCTGTTCTTGACAGCGTCTCAAAAACAGCCGCGAAGTGCTGTAACTTTTCGCCAGTCTCTAACCGATCAAGCTCTTGCTTCACCTTCAGCTTGACCTGTTGTTGCTCATCCGAGGTCAGTTCACAATTGAAAAAAACAGGGACTTTCCCTGGCACGACACGTCCTGCCAGAGCAAAATCACGGGCAAGCGCCTCACGCAAGCGTAGACATTCGGTGGAACTTTCGGCAAAAGAATTCAAAGAGTCAAACTGTTGCCGCAAACTGCTGGGCTCATCAAACAGCCCAGACAGCTGCCACCAATCCTGCAACTGCCGGTAAAATTCGACTCGATCAGAAAAAACCGAATCCACGACCTTCAAAAAATGTCTAAACCTTCCACTATTATTCAACAGATCAATCAGACGTCCGACACCCCGGATCTGCTCAAGCTCGCGAAAGGCGAGCTGCGGTGTACGCAGCACTGTGTAAGGCGGCGATGGGTCAAAGTGAAGGCCATGACTCTCTGCTTGTTGGCGCAAAGGAGCGCCGGGAAGAAGTTTGACTAACTCCACCTGTAACTGTTGTGGTTCCAGCTTAAAAACCCTGCGCAGCGAATCAAAAAAATCCTCATTCGATTCACCCGGAAGGCCCGCGATCAAATCAAGATGCAGATCAATATTTCCCGCGCGCAGCAAGCGCCGTACATTTTCTTCCAGTTTCTCGAGAGATGTTTTGCGCCCGATTCGACCAAGGGTTTCCAGACTTGTGGTTTGTACTCCTATTTCGAATTGAAACATCCCCGCAGGCACCGACTCAAGCAGTTGCAATGTCGTTTCATCGAGCAGGTCAGCACCAACCTCGAAGTGAAAACGACTGCAGCGATTATTTTTCAAAATATATTTAATAATTTCGCGACTGCGCTCGGCGTGATAATTAAACGTACGGTCGACGAATTTGATTTGCGCGACCTCCTCTTGCATCAACAAACCAAGATCCTGATGAATCCGGCCCATCGAGAAGGAACGTACCCTTTCGTCAAGGGCACTCATACAGAAACTGCAGCTGTAGGGACAGCCACGACTGCTTTCGTAATAGACGTAACCACGGCACAGAGCTACCAAGCCGGCGGCAAAGGGTGAAGGTAAATCATCGAGCGAATCGAGCAGACTTTGCCCGGCTTCAACAGAAGTCATCCCCGGCAATTGCAGACCGAGGCAGGAGGACGGCTCCCGTTCTTCCTGCCAGGCCTTTAACAGGTGGCGAAGCGGTATTTCGCCCTCACCGCAAATAAGCGCATCAAGCGGACAGCCCTCAAAAAAACTGACCTCTTCGAAACTGACTTCTGGTCCCCCCATTACGATCCGCACATGTGGAACAGCCCTCTTCAACGCAACTGCCAACTCGAGGCTTAACTGACGATTCCAGATGTAGACAGAAAAACAGATAACATCGGGATCACAGGCGAGAATGCGGGCTAAAAGGTTCTCTTTAGGTTGATGAATAGTGTATTCATCAATCAGCAACTCTCCACAATCATGACCGCTGTAGGCGGCCAGACAAGGGAGTGCCAGGCTCGGGTGGATATATTTACTATGGAGAGTCGTCAAAAGTGTTCGCATGCGGGCAAGGATACAACATGTTTGGGGCGACTCGTAGCAGTTTTGTGCGATTGTCGTCAAAAGTAAAGATGTGCTATTGTCCGCTGCGCTTTAAATAAGGGGTTTCACAATGACAAAGAAAAGAACAATTCTGGCGTTGGTCGCTGATGAAAATGGTGAGATCTTCGAACATCCCGATCTGCTGCTTGCCGGCATGAACGGTATGAGTATCTGCCGGCCGCAGGCAGATGAACTGATCCCGCTACCTGAAGGCAGTCGATTCTTCACCATACCCGGTACCCCACCGATTGGTTATGATTTTAAGACCGGTAAAGAACGCACGATCACTGAGTTACCACATAGCTGGGGAGGTGGCAGCGCACAGGCAGTATCAGCCTTTGTTACTCCGGCCTTTATGCGCACCCTGTTGCCAGCCGCAGACTATAAAGCCAAACAAGTCGACCTGACTCTTTGGTCCTATACTGCCGTCGGATGGTGTATTGAAGAAGAACGCTTCTACGTCGCAGCGACCCGCGTCGACCGCAACCTACAGTGGCAATCTGAGCACTTTGATGACCGCCTGCTTGAGCCGCTGGTGCGCGCAAGGGTTTCGGCACAACCTGAGAACCGACTCATTGAACAGCTCTCCCGCTGTGCTCTTGACTACCACTGTTTCGCCGCCAAAAATCTCTTCTTCGGACGTTGGGAAGCCCCTCTCCCCTGCTCTCCAACCTGCAACGCCGCCTGCATAGGCTGTATCTCTGAACAAGGCGAGAATGAGTGTTGCCCCTCGAGTCAGGAACGGCTGACTTTCGTACCGACCCCACAGGAGTTGTGTGAGGTCGCTATCCCGCACCTCAAAACAGCCGAAAATGCCATTGTCTCTTTCGGTCAGGGCTGCGAAGGTGATCCGATCCTGCAAGCTGACACCATCTGTAGCGCTGTTCGCCAAATGCGCACTGAGACCGATCGCGGCACGATTAACTTCAACTCGAACGCCTCGCTTCCTGATGAAATCGACAATTTATCCGCAGCGGGAATCGATTCGATTCGGGTCTCACTCAACTCGGTTCAGGAAAAATTTTACAACGCTTACTACCGCCCCCGCGGCTATACTCTTGCAAATGTTGTTGATTCGATCCACCGAGCAAAAGACAACGGCCTCTTTACCATGCTGAATTACCTGGTTTTTCCTGGGATCAGTGATAGAGAGGATGAAATTGACGCCCTGCTGAAATTAATTGACACCACGAACATCGACCTGATCCAGATGCGCAACCTCGCCATTGATCCCCTGCTATACTGGCAAAAAATGGGTGTAGATGGACGCGGCATCGGCATGAAGAAGATGCTCGACCGGATAAAGGAGGAAGTTCCGCACATTCAATTCGGTTATTTCAATCGGACAAAAGAAAATTTCTATCCTGACGGCTACGAAAAAGACTGGCCTTTGCCCGCGGAGCTCTGATCAGTTCGACTCTTCACTCTTAATTTTTCGATCGGAATTGTCAGACATCGCACCATTTCAATTCGATGAAGAGTCATCATGATTGTGATCATCGAGCAAGATCCTTTGCGCTCGAACGAACCTTGTAGCTTGGGATATGAAAAGACAAAAGTCAGTCTCCGAATCCGGTCGCAGACGAGATAATTCACCATACCCCTCAGCCAGCGGTAGCCGATGTCCTATCCGCTCTTCAAGACGCTGCAAGACCCGCTGTATCACAGGTTCTTCCTGATAGGAGAGCAACCAGTTGCGTTCGGCCATGCGCGGCAGAATCCGCTGCAGACCGGGAGAAAGCAATTCAAATACGTCTTCTAACCCGGCGTATACCTGCAGGCTGAATTCCTCCAAAGGCTGTGCGTGATAGTCATCCCAGTGGGCTGCAAGCAGGTGATCGTAAAAAACATCGACCATCACGCTACGCCCATGACGAAAGCGTGGATCAATCCGCCGCCGACTGTCCTGAAAAGGAACACTGTCGCGAGTATAACTGTCTATCCGCCGATGTAATTTGATGTGTTTCAGAAGTTGTGGGGGAAATTCATTACCAAGGGTGCCCTTGACGAAATCGCCCATCAAGCTGCCAGCCCAGGCCAATGGATCAGGATCTGAAAAGTAGAGATGGGCCAGGTAATTCATACCTGTTGTCCTGTCATATGAGGATTAAACTAGTTTTCAAGTTTTTTCAACAGATCCCTGAGCCGTTCAGGTTCAATGCAGTTGGGCACAGTTGAATTAAGCAACTGGTGATAGAACTTGATCATCCCTTTACGCCGACCGGTCCGTACGAAACGTCTACTCAACTCATCGAGTTGCGTCCAGGGATCTTTTTCAGCACTGAGCAGAGTATTAAATTCCTTGATCGCCTGATCGTATTTTTCCTGATCGCAGAGCAACTTGACCAATCCGATCTGAGCGAAACGGTCATAGCCTTGATCAAGCACCTGACGATAGGCCTGTTCTGCTGAGGACAAATCACCGAGATGAGTAAAAGCATCTCCAAGTCTTGAATAGAGTGCGATGGTGCCTTCACTGTGGTTCAGTACACGCTGCCAAACCTCGACCGCCTTGGTATAATCACGCTGCCAGCGGTAACAGTTGCCAAGGCCATAAAGGGCATAAGGGTTATCTGGATCGATATCGAGAGCTTTCAAAAAGAACTGTTCAGCCTTTTTAAAATCCGACACCCGCCAGCAAAGCTTGCCGACAATTGTCAATATCCGCAGGACATCGTGCCGCAGAGTCAGAATCTTCTCATAACACGCAATCGCTTCATGATCACGCCCGACCTGATACAAAAGGTCAGCTAAACCCGCCAGCGCAAAAGAATCCATACTGTTTATCTGAAGTATTTTTTGATAAAGATTCTCGGCTTGTGAATATCGCTCCAAAGACTTCAAAGCATCTGCAAGCCGAGTCATGACATGTACATCACCAGATCGTAACTTCAGATATTGGATCCAGTGTGGGATCGCAGCGGTCAACAAACCTTTATCCCTGAAGGTATCTCCAAGGCCACGCAGAGCAAACAGATTCCCCGGTTCTATGGTCAATAATCCCTGATAGGCTTGAATTGCATCATCCAAATCTCCATTTTGGCGACAAACATCCCCTAAACCAGAGAGCAGATAAGGGTTGTTCGGATCAACGGCAAGACCTTGACGGTAAAGTTCTCGTGCTTGAGGATATTGTTTTAAACGAAAGAGTTGGCGAGCAATCTTAGACAGCTGGATAACTGCAGCGGTGGAAAGGTCGGAGGCCCCTGTCTGTGGAGAGCTATCAGTCATCTTTCCCGCTTCTTGAAAGGAACCTGAGATTAAACCGCGACAGAAAGTAATCGCGGCAAAAAGTTTCTAAGTGGGTATTTGTGAGTATCGGCGTTCGATCATCAATTCCTTCGATTTTGGCCAATTTCGCCTGGTGCTCCAGCGGATGCAACGCGAGTCTCCTCTCGCCCTTCAAGTTGAGCAACCAGAGAACGAGTGAGTTGTTTAAACTCAGCCATATTCTCTTTGCTGATCGGTTTGGCAGCAGGGGCCTTAACCTTGTAGGGGTTTACGGGAGAACCATTACGATACATACGAAAGCAGAGGTGTGGGCCAGTCGCTAGCCCCGTAGAACCAACGTACCCGATCACTTGCCCCTGTGAAAGTCGCTTGCCCTTTTTCATACCTGAAGCAAATTTAGACATATGCAGATAGATTGTTTTGTACGTGCCGTTATGGCGAACTTCGATAAAGTTTCCATTGCCCTTAGTATAACCAATACGGGTAATTTTGCCGTCCCCAACAGTTTTAATCGGTGTTCCCCTTGACGCGGCATAATCGATCGCCGGGTGCGACTTCCAGGTTTTAGTAATCGGGTGAAACCGTTTAAAAGAAAAACCAGAGGAAATTCTCGAAAAAGAGAGGGGTGCCTTCAAAAAGGCTTTGCGAACACTGCGTCCTGTCACATCATAGTAGCTGACAGCTCGGTCTCCATCCTGATATGCAAAAGCACGATATAAGACACCATTATTACGAAATTCTGCGGCAAGAACTCGACTATATCCGGCTGGCTGACCCTCACGAAAGCGTTTTTCAACTAATGCAGAAAAGGTATCCCCAGTCCGCAAATCACGCACGAAATCGATATCCCATGCAAAAATATCCGCCAATGCCGTCGCTAACTCTGAAGTTTCTCCGGCCTTAGACACGGCCTCAAACAGGCTGCTTTCAACCAAACCACGAACAACCTCGGTGCGAATTTCATATTCAATCGGCACACGTTCGACCAGCAGTTGCTCATCTTCACGCCGGATGATCAGTTGCTCGTCCTGATCAATCTCATAAATAAAACTTTCAAACTTATCATCTGAAGTGCAAATCTGATAAGGCTGGCCAGCACAAATACGGGTCAGCGGAAAAACCTTTTTACTCTGCTGGCCAAGGTTGTAAATTTCTTGAGGAGAGAAATAACTGCCCAATAACGATGTGATGGTTTCTCCAACGGAGATAACGGCGTCAACGCGGTTACGTACCGGGATCCTGATTTTCGGTTGAGCTGTGCTGATTTCAAGCGGAGCAGTACGGGCCTGAAGGTCGCGACCTGAGGGGCCAAAGAGGATCAGACCACCAACAGTCAAAGCAACAAGGATAATAACCACAGGGAAAAAACGGCGGGTACCACGACGAGTCGGAGTACGCCGCGCTGAGCGAGGGGGTTGGTAATCATAACGAATTTTTTTGATCATGCCGTAATATACCGAATCACAGGGCCATATTTTCAGGCCGTTCACAACATTACAATCAGGCACTGTAACAGTAAAATAGCTATTTTGTCCAGCCCAACTCCCCTTGTCGGAACCCCGTTAAAGAGCTAAGATACCAGTTCTAACTTTGACGTTTTATAAACTCAGGTGGAGAAACCATGATTAACTCTAAGAGAATCAGCAATGAGTTTGCACAGCAGGCCGCCATCGACAGCCCGTCGTTCAAAGAAGCTGAAATTGCAAACTATCTGCGGCAACGTTTTGTAAAGTTGGGTGCGACGTTAACAGAAGATACTGCCAGCAAGCAGATAGGCAGTCAAAGCAACAACCTGATCTTTCGCTTCCCTGGTAGCAAGTCGGGGCAGCCATTGCTGCTGTCGGTACACATGGACACGGTGGGTCCTGCTGAAGGGATCGAGCCGGTTCTCACTGGTGGTGTATTCAGAAGTGCTGGCAACACGATTCTGGGTGCTGATGACAAAGCTGGCATTACCGAAATCATCGAAGCACTAGAGGTTCTACGTGAGCAGGAGATAGAACACGTCCCACTGGAGGTAGCGATCACTGTCTGCGAAGAGGTCGGCCTGCTAGGCGCCAAACATCTGGATTTTTCCCTGATCAGCGCAAAGCGTGGTATCGCTCTTGATACCACTGGTATCTCGTACGTCATACACAAAGCACCCGCCGCCAACCGCTTTACAGTTGAAATCATCGGTCAGGAGGCCCACGCCGGAGTCATCCCGGAAAACGGCATCTCTTCTATCCAAATAGCCGCTCGTGCGATCAGCCGCATGAAATTGGGCCGCATTGATGAAGAAACAACCGCCAATATCGGTGTCATCAAAGGGGGACAGGCAACGAATATCATCCCACGACAAACTATTCTTGAGGGTGAGGTTCGGAGCCATAATCCAGAGAAATTACGAGAAATAACCCGACAGATCATCGGGTTGATCGAGGACGAAGTTGAAAAAGCGCGAATAACCGTTGATGGCTCAGAAATCAAGGCATCAATGGCGCTGGAGCTAAACGAAGAGTACCCGTCGATGCACGTCGATAAGCAAGCAGAGATCTTGCAACTGATCAGCGCTGCGGCAGAGGCCATCGACTTCCCGTTAGAGATCAAAGCGGCGGGAGGAGGATCTGACGCTAACATTTTAAACGCTAATGGCATCCAGTGCGTTATCCTCGGTACCGGCATGAATAAGGTTCACTCGGTCGAGGAGGAGGTGCTGGTTGAGGATATGGTCAAGATTTCCCGGCTGCTGGTCGAAATCATCCGTAACGCCTGACAGATGATTTTACCAATAGAAAGTATCCTGCCCCAACTGAAACAAAAAATGGCACAGCACCCAGTTCTGGTCCTGGAAGCTCCTCCCGGAGCAGGTAAGACTACGCGTGTTCCTCTCGCTCTACTTGATACGGATTGGCTGAACGGACAAAAAATTTTAATGCTCGAACCGCGGCGACTGGCGGCCCGGAGCGCTGCAGAGTTCATGGCCCGACAACGGAACGAAAAGGTCGGACAAACCGTCGGCTACAGCATCCGCTACGAACACCGAACCTCCCCAAAAACCCGTATAGAAGTTATCACCGAAGGAATCCTGACCCGCCGTCTGCAATCAGATCCGGAACTCACTGGTGTCGGTCTGGTTATCTTCGATGAATTTCACGAGCGCAACATCCATAGCGACATTGCGCTGGCATTGACTAACGATCTACGCAAGGGGCTTCGCGATGATCTTAAAATACTCATCATGTCGGCCACTCTTGATAGTGAGCCGCTGATCAACCTGCTTGGTGCAGAGCGATTGCGGTCTGAGGGCCGAAGCTGGCCAACGAAGATCATCCATATGGGTGGTGATATCGCAACAAACTGCACCACACCAATGACTGCTGCGATCGTTAGAGCAGCAGAGGAGACCGAAGGCGACATCCTGGCTTTTTTGCCCGGTGTTCGCGAAATTGAGCAAGTCAAAAGTCAACTTTCACACCTGCTGACACAACTTCAAATCTACCCCTTGCATGGCCGTCTAAAACCTGCCGAGCAGCAATTGGCTCTGCAGAAATCGGACAAACGTAAACTGATACTAACCACCAATATCGCCGAAACCAGCCTGACCATAGATGGTATTGACACCGTGGTTGACAGTGGACTCTGCCGTCAACCCTGCTTCGACCCCGGTAGTGGTCTCACCCGGCTGGCAACAACACGAATTTCACAGGCCAGCAGCACACAACGCGCTGGTCGAGCCGGACGTCAAGGCCCTGGTGTCTGCTATCGTCTCTGGAGTGAAGGGACTCAAGCAACTCTCCTCCCGCAAACTCCTCCCGAAATTCGCAGTGCGGATCTGACACCATTGGCGCTCGATCTTTGCGCTTGGGGACTACAAGATACAACTCAACTCGATTGGCTTGATCCACCACCAGTAGGCGCCCTGACCGCAGCGAATCAACTCTTGATTCAACTCGGCCTGATCGATCGACGCGGCAGACTCACCGGCGACGGTCGTCGTGCAACCAGGCTCCCCGTCCATCCACGCTTTGCCAGTCTTTTACTAGAGGCGGAACGACTCAATGTCCTGCCTGTCGGCTGTCTACTCTGTGCCTTTCTCGGCGACATAGCAGGTTCATCATCGAACAAAAGTGAGGATTTCAGCGCGGATTTACTCCACTTTTCCACGGAGATCATGAACCAACGGAGCCTGAATCATCCTCCCGTACGGGCGTTTAAGCAACTGGCCGGAATATACAACGTCAGTCCTCCCCGAGCCGGTGAACTTAAGAACGAACTGCTTGCTACACTCGTAGCTCACGCCTATCCAGACAGAATCGCCTGTTCAAAGCAGATCAACGGAGACTATCTTCTGGTCAACGGTCGAGGAACCCAGCTCAGCATCCGCAGTCCCTTAAGAAATGCCAGCTGGTTGGCGGTTACAGATATCAGCCAGAATGACACGAGTGCGGTTATGATCAGACAGGCTCTTGCGCTTAGCAATGTCTGGCTCAAAAAACAGATCGATGTAACAGAATGGCAAAATGAAGTTTTTTGGGATGGGCCGAATCAGCGCATCATTTCACGCAGGATAAAACGTCTCGGTGCGATTGAACTCTGTAGTGAAAACCAAAAACCACAACCGGAACAAGTCCTGGATATTCTCTGCGAAACCATCTGCACCAATGGCGATACGTTACTCAACTGGTCGCAAGAGACCGAACAGTTCCTAAGTCGAATCAACCTGCTACACAAAGTTTTTGGTGCGCCCTGGCCAGACCTCAGCCGAACAAAGTTATTAAAACATCCAGAGAACTGGCTTGCACCATTCCTGCATGGTATCAAAACGGCGGTCCAACTGAAGAAACTTGACCTGCTCCCTGCTCTGCAAAGCCTGTTGGACTGGCAGCAGAACAGGCAACTAGGACAACTGGCACCCTTGCGCATGGAAGTTCCCAGTGGCGAGATGATGAAAATCGACTATCAAGCTGAAGGTCCCGTCTTGCCGGTAAAACTCCAACAACTCTTTGGCCTGGCCGAAACACCCAGCATCTGTCAGGGCCAGGTTCCGCTCAAACTGCAACTGCTCTCCCCAGCCGGGCGATCACTTGCGGTCACCAGCGACCTGCGCAGCTTCTGGGATCAGGTCTACCCTGAAGTCCAAAAAGAGATGAAAGGCCGCTACCCGAAACACCCCTGGCCAAATGACCCCTGGGCAGCGACTCCGACACGAAAACTTAAAAAACATAAAGGCTGAACAGCCAATAAACCACAGAGACAAATCACTCTGATCGAGAGGGCGCAATGACATACGAAAACATATTGTTAAGCATCAAAGACCGGGTTGCGCTAATTACGATTAATCGCCCTGCGACCCTGAATGCCTTAAATCCTCAAACCTTAGAGGAGTTAGATCGGGCTCTTAGCCAGCTGGCTGACAACGACCAGGTCCATGCCATTGTGTTAACCGGTTCGGGTGAAAAGTCTTTCGTAGCCGGCGGCGATATTTCCGTGATGCAGCCGCTCGGTCCCATAGAGGCTTCCCGGGTCGCACGTCAAGCTCAGCAATTACTCGCACGTATCGAGTCTTTTCCGAAAACAGTTATCGCGGCCATCAACGGCTATGCGTTGGGGGGCGGCTGTCAGCTGGCGATGGCTTGTGATATCCGCATTGCAGCCGACAGCGCCAGTCTCGGCCAACCTGAGATCAATCTCGGTATTATTCCGGGATGGGGTGGCACCCAGCGTCTGCCGCGCCTGGTCGGTCGTGGCAAGGCCAAGCAGATGATGCTCACGGGTGAGATTGTGACAGCAGCTGAAGCCTTACAGATCGGGCTGGTTGAACAGGTCGTTGCAGCAGATCGCTTACTGGAGGCGGCCACCGAAATGGCCAATAAGATTGCAGCCAAGCCTCAGGCCGCAGTGCAACTCATCCGAAAAGCAGTCGACAATGGGCTCGACATGCCCCTGAACAGGGCGGTTGACTACGAAGCGGATCTGTTCGGGCTTTGTTTTGCTACTGAAGATCAAAAAGAAGGGATGGCGGCATTTTTAGAAAAACGCAAGGCTTGCTGGAAACATCGCTAAGGGTAAATAAATAACTCGTTGAAGCAATGAACCCTTTGTTTTAACGAAAATTGAAATGAGTCATAACCCGACCTGCCATAACATTAAGGACATGCGCACGGTCAAGAGCCCCAAAGACCGGCTCTTTACGCATACCCATTGAATTAAGCTCTTTGACGATGAGCTCATGACGTCCCATCTTCAACCCTTTTCTCAAGGAAGACAAAGCCTGATAACGCCTACCGGACAACTGGTAAATACGCCCCAGAGCAAGATAGAGATCAGCATCATCCGGTGCGTTATCAACAGCACTGGAACATAAAACCAGAGCTCTAGAGAAATCACTCTTCTCCTTGGCCAGACAGTAACCTAACCATGCCAAAACCGGAGGAGTAGGATTCTTTCGCACCAAACCTTCGAGATCAATCAATGCGATTAAAGAACTCCCAGTCCGTGCTTCATTGATTGCCGTATCAATCCGTTGCTGATCGTTCATGACTTAATCCTCCGACAATAAATGTAGCTTGTAGCGGTAACAAATATCCTCTATCAAGAATCTAACAAAAAACAGATAAAAAAACTACACAAGCGGTCCAATTCTTAAAACACCAGTTTAAAGATCAAGCATCAATCTTCATTTTTCGCAGGTGGAGTGTCGAACGAATTTCATCAACACAACTGTAAGGAATACTTAAACGGCCGACACCAGAACCGATAGTGATGGCAGAACCTTCATTACCATGAAAATCTGAACCGCCTGTCACGATCAATTGATGACGACGGGCCAGACTGATCAACCAATAGACTCCATCCTGATTGACTCCATTATTATAAGCTTCAAGGCCGTCAAGACCCATGACAACAAATTTCTCAATCAAGCCTTCCAACTCGGTATGGTTGCGCGTTACATAAGGAGGGTGCGCAAGGACAGCTATGCCGCCAGCACTGTGAATTAGTGCAATCGCTTCATCTATTGGAAAAAAACGCTTAGTAACATCGTTGGGCACCAGGTAGCGATCGAAGGCTTCATCATGACTTTGCACATAACCTGCGGCTCGCAAAGCCAGCGCAATGTGAGGGCGACCAAGGGTGCCACCAGCGCTCTTTTCGATTGCGAGAAAATCTAATGGGCCCCGCCCCTCACCTTCGAGTTGACGGTTCACTTTCTCAACAATCTGTTGATTCCGTCCGGCTCGAAACTCACGGAAAACACTCAGCTGCCGGGTTAGTTCAGCATGATGGTGATCAAATCCATACCCAAGCAAGTGAATATCTTGATAATCCTGCCATTGACTCGACAATTCAACTGCCGAAATAACTTCAATGCCCAATTCCGTGCCAGACTTCATCGCGGTATCAATACCATCAACATTATCATGGTCTGCAATAGCGATCGCCTTCATCCCTGCGTTCACCGCAAGTTCGACCAGTTCCTGCGGGCTATAATGTCCATCAGAACAGGTGGTATGCAGGTGCAGATCGACCCTTTGTTGTGTCACTTGCTATTTTCCTTTCACTTTAAAACCAGCGCGCGAAAAAGCCGCTCCGAGATCGGTTGTTATTTTAGGAGATGTCTGTTCCGAGGTCTTTTTCCGGGGCGGAGTCGGCACTGATTTTCTGTTGCCGGTATCGACGTCGGACGCGGCGGCCTCGTCAGCTGAGCGCATACTCAGCCCAATACGTTTGCGCTGCAGATCGAGCGACACGACCCGCACCTGAACCTGCTGCCCAACCTTGACGATGGTAGCAGGGTCATGCACAAAACGATCGGCCAGCTGGCTGACGTGAACCAGGCCATCTTGATGGACGCCAATATCGACAAAGGCGCCAAAAGCGGCGACATTGGTCACAAGACCATTCAGACGCATCCCCTCCTTGAGGTCGCTCATCTCGGTCACATCTTCACGAAAACTGTTCAGCATAAAGGTTTCACGCGGGTCACGCCCCGGCTTCAAAAGTTCCTGCTGAATATCCAGGAGGGTCGGCAAGCCAACCTCTTTATCGACATAACGATTCAACTTGATCCGCTCCACCCCCTGCCGGTCTGCGATAAATTCCGCCAGAGCAAGGCCGGAGTCTGCGGCCATCCGTTCGATCAGCGCATAACGCTCGGGGTGCACCGCACAGTTATCCAATGGATTCTGTGCACCACGAATACGTAAGAAACCTGCCGCCAATTCAAAAGTTCGCGCACCAAAACGCGGGACATCCAATAGCTCGGAACGGTTACGAAACGGGCCCTTTTCGTCACGCCGAGTCACAATGGCGCGCGCCTGGGTTTCGCTCAATCCTGAAACAAAACTGAGCAACGCCCAGGAGGCGGTATTAAGTTCAACACCGACGAAGTTGACACAGGATTCCACCACCTCATCCAATGCTTTTTTTAGAAGTGTTTGCGACACATCATGCTGATATTGACCTACTCCGATGCTCTTCGGTTCAGCCTTAACCAGTTCGGCGAGCGGATCTTGCAGGCGGCGCGCAATTGAAATTGCACCACGCACAGTCAGGTCAAGATCTGGAAATTCCTCGCGTGCAATATCCGAAGCCGAATAAATACTTGCCCCGGATTCACTGACCATAACGACTGGCAGCTTGATTCCAACATCTTTCAAAGCCTTGCGTGCGAATTGCTCCATCTCGCGGCCGGCCGTACCATTTCCGACGGCAACCATGTCGACCTGATGTTGCCTTACCAATTGCAGGAAATCTGCAACCGCAGAATCAGCCCGATTACCACCGGTATGCGGGTAGATAGTGGTATGTGCCAGGAAACGGCCAGTTCCATCAATAATCGCCAACTTTGATCCGGTGCGCAGGCCCGGATCGATCCCCAACACACGTTGACTCCCAGCGGGAGCAGCAAGCAGCAAATGGCGTAGATTCTCGGCAAAAACCTGAATCGCGGCCTGATCGGCATTTTTTTTCGCTTCGAGCCGCAGTTCAACTTCTATTGCCGAGGCGATCAAGCGCTGGTAGCTGTCGCGCACCACCTCAATAAGCCATTGCCGATAGGTAGTTGCCGCAGGCAACAACAGACTGACCAACCCGGCCAGAAGTTCATCTTCCGGGGCCTCTATCTTGAGGCGCAGTACCTCCTCCTTTTCACCACGGCGCATCGCCAACATGCGATGGGAAGGCACATCTTTAAGGGGCTCACGAAAGTCGTAATACATTTCGAATTTACTGACCTGAGTCTCTTTGCCACGCGCTACAGTCGAACAGAATATCCCCTGTTCCCAGGTTTTACGTCGCACGTAAGCACGGCCCTCAGCCTGGTCGGCAAAATCTTCGGCCAGAATATGACCTGCGCTAGCCAGGACCGTTACACAATCGGGTAGATCCATGTCGGGATCAATATAGTTCGTTGCAAGTTCATCCAAACTCTGAGCAGAGTCGATTGTTGCTAGAATTTGCTCAGCCAAGGGCTCTAGCCCGCGCTCACGCGCGACAGAGGCCTTGGTGCGCCGTTTCGTCTTGTACGGCAGGTAAAGGTCCTCCAGCTCGTTCTTTTGCCGAGTATTCAGAATCTTTTTTTTAAGCTCAGGGGTCAGTTTCCCCTGTTCCTCAATCGTCTTTAGAATCGTCTGACGGCGGTCCTCAAGTTCTCGATAATAGATCATCCGCTGCTCAATGGCGCGAATTGCGACCTCATCAAGCTCGCCGGTCACCTCTTTACGATATCGGGCAATGAAGGGGACCGTACCACCAGCAGTAAGAAGGGCCATGGTCTGAGTAACCTGAGTAGGCTGGCAGCTTACTTCTTCTGAAATTATTTCCGTCAATTGATTTATCATACAAAGAGTCCTGTCAGTTCATATTTACTTGCTGTTTTCAAGGCAGACGAACTATACAGGAACCTGTGCGAAGGGCCAATCAAATGATTAAAGACGATTGATACTGATAGACAGATGCGCTAGAGCATCAGTTCAGGTATGATGGACTTCGTCATGCTGCAGATCTGTTTTAAAGCGACACGTAAAGGATTTTTCAGATGTACGCCCCCCTTAAGAAAACAAGTACCGGACCACTCCTACAGGTACGCGGTCTCAAGAGTTACTTTTTTACTCGCTCCGGCCTGGTTAAAGCGGTGGATGACATATCCTTCGAGATTTCAGCCGGAGAGACGCTGGCGCTTGTTGGAGAATCTGGCTGTGGAAAATCGATAACCTCACTATCAATCCTGCGACTTATTCCTGAGCCGGGTCGGGTGGTTGATGGTGAAATTATTTTTGACGATCATGACCTGTTACGGATGCCGCCAACCGAGATGCGCAGAGTCCGTGGCAATCAGATTTCTATGATTTTTCAGGAACCGATGACCTCACTTAACCCGGTTCTAAAAATCGGTGAGCAGATTGCTGAAGTACTGCGCCTTCATCGTGGCATGACCAACGGCGAAGCGTTGACTCAAGCAGCTAAACTCCTGACAGATGTCGGCATTGCAGCAGCCGAAAGTCGTCTGCATGATTTTCCGCATCAACTTTCTGGAGGACAACGCCAACGGGTCATGATTGCAATGGCCTTAGCTTGCGATCCACAATTGCTGATCGCCGATGAGCCAACAACAGCTCTTGATGTCACCATTCAAGCGCAAATCATGGAACTGCTTTCCAAGCTTGCGCGTGATCGACAGATGGCGACGCTGTTGATCAGCCACGATCTCGGTGTCGTTGCCGGAAATGCCGACCGGGTAGCAGTCATGTACGCCGGTAAAATCGTCGAATACGCTGGGGTCAAACAGTTATTTAAAAATCCGACACATCCCTACACGCGAGGCTTACTCGCCTGTATCCCTCGTCTTGGGAACAAAGACCCGTTACCAACCATCCAGGGCCAACCCGACGACAAAAATAATGGCGCAGACGGTTGTGCTTTTCTTGAGCGCTGTTCTACTCCCTGCAGTTCAGGCGGCTCGAAAATTCCCCATCTTCAAGAAATCAGTCCCGGCCACTTTGTGCGCTGCTGGAGAGCTTGACTAACTATGATCCCCCTATTAGAAATTCGTGATCTGGCTAAAACTTATCGTGTGCCCGGAAAATCGGGATCTAAACCTGCTCAACTCAAGGCTGTCAATGGCGTGAGTTTGCAGATCGCTCCCGGCGAGACTCTTGGGCTGGTCGGGGAGTCTGGCTGCGGCAAATCGACATTGGGCAAACTGGTGTTGGGTTTGACACCGGTTGACCGCGGAGAAGTTCTATACCGTGGCACCGATCTCGTGCGCCTCTCAGCCAGACAGCTCCGACCCTACCGCCGCCATATGCAGATGATCTTTCAGGACCCCTTCTCTTCACTGAATCCGCGCATGACCGTTGGCGAAACCCTTGCTGAGCCCTTGATCATTCATCGCTTATGTGCAGCGACTGATAGACAGAGTCGAATCGAAGAACTTCTCGATCAGGTCGGCCTTGATGCTGCTGCAGCCTTCCGCTATCCCCATGAATTTTCTGGAGGACAACGGCAACGGGTCAGTATTGCCAGAGCACTTGCTGTCGAGCCTGAATTGATAATTGCCGATGAACCAGTTTCGGCGCTAGACCTTTCGGTTCAAGCGCAGATTTTAAATCTGTTACGCGAAATCCAGACCAAGAACAAACTGAGCTACCTCTTCATTGCGCACGATCTCGCCGTAATCGAACATGTCAGCGACCGGGTCGCGGTCATGTATCTGGGTAAAATTGTTGAAACAGCACCTGCTGATGAGCTTTACCGTCAGCCTCAGCACCCCTATACAGAGGCGCTGTTAAACGCCATCCCACAACCCGATCCAAGCCTGGCCGGCCGCCCTGCGCCGCTTAAAGGTGAGATCCCCTCACCTCTCAATCCGCCCTCCGGATGTTCCTTTCATCCACGCTGTCCATACGCCAGTGAAATCTGCCACCAGCAGGAGCCGGAGCTGCGCCATCTCGGCAGCAATCGCCAAACCGCCTGTCACCATAGCGATAAAGTTGGACTGAAAAAACCTTAAAACCCTTGATCAATTGTGTCAGCAATGGCACAATCCGGCCTGACAAAAAAGAGTCCAGAGAGACGCGGAGGACCAGTCAGTGCCGGAAACTCAAAGTCAGGGACCAATCAAGACCATTGCCAGTCGGTGTCGCAAGTGCTACGCCTGCGTTCGCACCTGCCCAACAAAGGCAATCGGCATCCGTAAAGATTGTGCTGTCGTCCTTCATCAACGCTGCATCGGTTGTGGAAAATGTATCAAAGCCTGCTCACAGGGCGCCAAAGTCATTGCCGATGCGATCGACGCAACAGAAACGCTACTCAATCAAAACATCCCGGTTGTTGCTGTTCTGGGCTGTTCATATCCCGCATTTTTCTATGATCTGGAACCGGGACAACTCGCCACAGCCCTGCGTCAGATCGGGTTTACAGATATCCTTGAAGGGGCCGCTGGAGTTGAACTGATTGCTCCTGAGTACCGTGCCCTTCTCGGCCGAGACAACAGTGAACCCCTGATATCAAGTCATTGTCCAACGGTCGTTGATCTTATCGAGCGCCATTACCCACAACTCCTCAATAATCTTGTGCCGATCGTCTCGCCGATGATTGCCATCGGACGCTACATTAAATCCTGCCATAACAGCCCCGTTCGCGTGGTTTATATCAGTTCTTGTATTGGTGGAAAATTTGAGATTGAAGACGAACAGGTCGCTGGCGCCATCGACACAGTTCTGACCTATAATGAGCTTAAAAAAATTCTCGAAAAGAAAAATATCGACCCACGACGACTCAAACCAGAGGCCTTCAACGGCAATAGCACTCTTAATGGACGCAGCTTTTCAATATCGGGAGGCCCTTTCCATATTTTCGGGATCGGTCACGATGGCCTCGACCCTAAATTCGTCTCAACGGTTGGTGAAGAAGCAACCATGGAAGTCATCCGCGACATCGCTGCACGGCGCATTGCCCCCCGCTATGTCGATGTCCGTTTCTGCACAGGTGGTTGCATTGGCGGTCCAGGACGGACCAATCGTCTTACGGCCTTCTCCAAGCGTAATCTGATTATCGAATATCACAAAAAAACAATCCCTTACCAACCAACTCCAAAATACAGCTCAGGTTCTGGCAGAGTCCTGCTCAATCGAGGTTTTGCTGACAGACAACTTCAGATGGGCAAACCAAGTGATGATGCAATTACGCGTATCCTTCACGAAACCGATAAATTTACAACCAGCGATGAGCTCAACTGCGGTAGCTGCGGTTACCGTACCTGTCGTGAACACGCCGTTGCGGTTTTTCAAGGTCTGGCCGAAAGCGGCATGTGCCATCCTTTTTCACAAAAACGTCTCGTAGAGGACAATTCCAAACTTGAACGCAAGTATCAATTGGCGCAACGGGCGCTCGATCAGAGCTATGGAAACGGCGACATTATCGGCAACGATGGCCGTACTCAGGAGGTTCTCAAACTGATTCAACAGGTCGGCCCTACCCCAACCTCAGTCTTGATTCGCGGCGAAAGCGGTACCGGCAAAGAGCTGACAGCGCGCGCCATTCATCAAGCCAGCCAACGTGCAGAGAATCCCCTGGTGACAATCAACTGCACCACACTGACTGACAGCCTGCTCGAAAGCGAACTCTTTGGTCACAAAAAGGGCGCATTCACCGGAGCAGTCGCCGACAAAAAAGGTCTATTCGAAGAGGCCGATGGTGGCACTATTTTTCTGGATGAAATCGGTGACATCACCCCCAAGCTTCAAGCTGAACTCCTGAGGGTGCTCGATAATGGCGAAATAAAGGCGGTTGGTAGTAACAAAAGCGTCAGGGTTGATGTGCGCTTAATCGCTGCGACAAACAGGCACCTGGAAGAAGGGATCAGCCAGGGCTGGTTCCGTGAAGACCTGTTTTACCGGATCAACGTTTTCAGTATCACCCTGCCTCCCTTACGCAACCGACTGGAGTCGATACCAAAACTCGTTGAACACTTCCTTAATCAAGCGACAATAAGATTAAATAAAACAATTCACCGGATCGACGATACCGCCCTGAAAGCTCTATCTTGCTACCATTGGCCTGGCAACATCAGAGAGTTGCAGAATGTCATTGAGCGTGCTGCAGTCCTCTCCCAGAATCAGATTATTCACCTCGAGCAACTCCCGACTGTTTTTGCCGAACAGCTGCGCAAACAAAACGGTCAAGTTGTCATCCAACAAGCTTGCGGACTACGTAGTCAGCGTGACCAACAGGTCAATACAGTAGAAAAAGATCTCCTGCTCCACTACCTTGAAGAGGCTGGAGGGAATGTTTCAGCAGCAGCACGTCTTGCCAAGGTTCCGCGCAGAACCTTCTATCGAATGCTGCAGCGTCAAGACATTAGCCAAAAACGACATCAACCTGCACAAACGTGAGCCATAAGTGACACACTCACGTCACCATCTGTGCCACATGTGACATGTTGCACAGATGCCCGAATGCAACAGTTCATAACGAGACGTAGAGAAACTAACCGGGCAACCTGTGCCAGTTTCGGCACATGTTGCCCGGTTAGCCCCCAAAACAACCCGTCAGACCCCCTTCAATTGGCCGTGTTCCCTCAAAACACAACCTGGCACATCTATTGCTATTCAAACTTAACCATAATTGCAACGAGGGATATTTACCGTTCCCGCCCGAACGGAATAAGTCAAACGAACCATCCCTTCTTTCGCCGTCAAAGACCTCTCTCCCTTTGGCGGCGTTTTTTTATTTTTTTACTGCCAAGAAACATCCCCTAAGCTAGAATAGCTCTCAATATGCAAGGATAGACACTCGAAGGGGGAAATCACCTTGGGACACAAAGATCGCAAAAAATCAGATATCAAGCTCGGACTAAGTACCCTGCAGGACATCAGTGCCATCATCCTGCAATCCCATCATCTCGATGAAACCCTTGAAAATATAGTCACACTTGTTGCTGAGCGCGCTCACTCCGAGGTCTGTTCCCTCTACCTCATGGAAGGCCAGAACGACACGCTGGTCCTCAGTGCCACCTATGGCCTCGCTGCCGAAGCCGTTGGCCAGGTACGGCTAAAGGTTGGCGAAGGTCTGACCGGCTTAGCCGTCGAGCAGCGTACGGTGCTTGCCGTTGAAGAACCACAAAATGATCCTCGCTACCGTTATTTTGCCGGAACCGGTGAGGAACAGTTCCACTCCTTTCTGGCTATCCCATTATTCGACCGCAACGCCCCCCTCGGCGTCATGGTCATCCAGACCCGTGAAAGACGTACCTTTTCGAAGGATGAAACCTCGACCCTGAAGACCATCGCCTTCCAGGTGGCCTCGATTGTCGTCAACGCGCGCCTCCTCGACACAATCGATCAACAACAAGACCTGTTCGACCTCCCTGCGCCGACAGACGAAGGGGAGACGACAAGCAGAAATACCGACAAGCCAGTCCCGGAGGAACCAGCCGTATTACGCGGCCAAGTGGCCTACCCTGGCGTGATTACTGGTCCGGCAAATCTCATTGATGAAGACCTCGGCTTTGCCGATATCTACGATGAACACGATGTCGATATCAACAAAGAACTGACTCACCTCGATGAAGCACTACGCCAGACCCGCATCGAAACACTCTACCTGGAAAAAAGGGTCGCAGAGCGACTCACCCAGGCCGATGCCGCAATTTTCCACACCCATCTGATGATCCTGGAAGATCGTGGCTTCATTGAAAAACTTCATGAACAGATCGAAGCGGGACACTGCGCACCCTATGCCCTGAAAAAAGTCATCCGCAACTACCTGAAGGCCTTCAATAAAATGGAGGATCCCTATCTGCGCGAACGCGCAGCCGACATGGAAGATATCGGCCGTCGCCTGTTGAGCAATCTGCTCGGCCAGCAATCGGATAGTCTCCAGTTGCACCATACCGGCATCCTTGTTGCTCGCCGCCTGCTCCCTTCAGATATGGCAATCATCGATCACAACAAGATGAGTGGCCTGATTCTCGAATCGAATGAAACGAACTCGCACTCGGTCATCATGGCCAAGGCCCTCGGCATTCCGGCGTTGATTGGAGTCAAGGGCGCAATGACCCACATTGAACCCGATACGGAATTGATTCTGGATGCCAACTCGGGTTGCGTTTTTCTCAACCCGACTGAAACAATCCTTGATGAATATTTCCGACTTGAATTTGACCGTGCCCAGGAAAAGGAACGGCTCGATCAATTACGCGATATTCCGGCGCTGACTGCTGACGGTCATCTCATTCAACTACGAGCCAACATCGGCTTGCTGAGTGACATCGACATTGCTCGCCGCAATGGTGCCGAAGGGGTTGGACTTTACCGTACAGAGTTCCCTTATATGGCGCGCAGCAACTTCCCTGACCGTGAAGATCAATATCAGCTCTATCGCAAGGTTGTTGAAGGATTTGATGGTGCCCCCGTCACGATCCGCACCCTTGACATCGGAGGAGACAAAGCCCTCCCCTATTTTAGTCATCCCAAGGAGAACAACCCTTTTATGGGCTGGCGCTCGGTACGGGTGAGTCTCGACCACAGGGACATTTTCCAGACCCAGATCGAAGCGATCCTGATGGCTGGTATTCACGGACCGGTTCGCTTACTCTTTCCGATGATTTCAACATTGGAAGAAGTCAGAACCTGTCAACAATTGGTCGCTGAGGCCATGACCAACCTGCAGAAAGAGAAGATCGATTTTCTGAGTGACATACCGATCGGTGCGATGATCGAGGTTCCGGCTGCGGTTCGCCTGGCTCCCCATTTAGCCGCAGAGGTCGACTTCTTCTCCCTCGGGACCAACGATTTAATTCAATATATGCTCGCGGCTGACCGCTCAAACCCACTAGTACAAAGTTACTACGACCCACTTCACCCGGCAGTGCTCTCGTCCTTGGCCTACTTGGCCGAAGTAGCTAAAGAGAAACAGATCGACCTTTGCCTGTGCGGCGAGATGGCGACAGACAACAGTTGTCTCTACGCCCTTATCGGCATGGGGATTGATCAGTTTTCGCTCTCAGCACCCTACATCCCGCACCTCAAGGACTTCCTAAGCAAAGTATCTCTTGATGAGGCTCGCCAAGTTGCGGCTGAAATTCTACAAATGGGCAGCAGCACCGAAATTCGTGCATACCTCGCGAGTGCTCTTGAAAAAATATCGCCCAGTAATTAAAAAAGCCGACTCCTTTCGGAGTCGGCCAATCAACATTGCAGTCACGAGTTAGAAGGCGCTAAAAGCGCCAACATTCAAGAAACATCATTCAAAAACCACCAACAGATCAGCCTGATCAACCAACTCACCCTCGTTGAAAAGGATCTCCTTAATTGTGCCTGTCATTTTCGCCTTAACGTTGGTCTCCATCTTCATCGCTTCAGTCGCCAGCAGGGTCTCCCCTTTCTTGACTTCATCACCGACCGCCACCAGAAGTTTGAAGATCTTACCCGGCATCGGTGCCCCGACCTGATTATCGTTACCCGGTTCAGCCTTGACTCGGATCGCCACTTCAGATTCGACCGAAAGGTCAGTTACGACGGCCGAGCGCGGCATACCGTTCAGCTCGAAGTAGATATTTCGAGTCCCATCCTTATGTACCTTGCCGATGGCGTTAAGCTTGATGATCAGGGTCTTCCCTTCCTGAATATCGATGGTGACTTCTTCACCAACATCCAAGCCATAGAAGAACACCGGCGTTGGCAGGACTGAAGTATCAGAGTAGGTCTGACGGAAACGATCAAATTCCTCAAAGACCCCGGGATAAAGAACCGCTGACATAACATCCCTATCGGAAACTTTATGCTCAAGCTTCTTCTCAAGCTCAGCCTTTTTTGCCTTAAAATCGACCGGCTCCAGCAACTCACCCGGGCGACAGGTCAACGGCTCCTCATCCTTGAGGATAATCTTCTGCAATTCTTTGGGGAAGCCACCATAGGGCTGACCGATCATCCCCTTAAAGAAATCGATGACGCCCTGCGGAAAGGTCAATTCATGACCGCGTGCCATGACATCTTCGGGCTCCAGATTGTTCTGAATCATAAACATCGCCATGTCGCCAACAATTTTTGACGAAGGAGTTACCTTGACCAGATCACCGAACATCTCGTTGACCTTACGGTACATCTGCTTACATTCTTCCCAGCGATGCCCCAGGCCCATACCTTCAACCTGTGGCTTGTAGTTCGAATATTGGCCACCAGGGATCTCGTGTTCATAGACCTGAGCAGTACCACTTCGCAGTTCCGATTCAAATGGCTCGTAATAGGACCGGCAAGTTTCCCAATAGTTAGCCAGTTGCTGCAAGCCCGGCATGTCAAGTTGTGGATCCCAGATTGACCCTTCAAAAGCAGACAACAGCGCATTCATATTGGGCTGTGAAGTCAGACCAGACACCGAGGAGAGCGCTGCGTCGACAATATCGCAGCCGGCCTGAGCGGCCATCATCAACATCGCCCCACCGTTACTTGAAGTGTCATGCGTATGCAGGTGAATCGGAATCCCGATTTCATTCTTAAGGGCTTTCACCAGCTTTTCGGCAGCAAAAGGTTTGAGGAGACCGGCCATATCCTTGATCGCCAGAATATGTGCACCCATCGTTTCAAGCTCTTTGGCCATTTTTACGTAGTACTCAAGGCTATATTTGTCCCGTTTCGGATCGAGGATATCACCGGTGTAGCAGATTGAGGCCTCACAAACGGCACCCTCCTTACGAACCGCATCCATCGCGACCCGCATCCCTTTGGTCCAGTTCAATGAATCAAAGACACGGAAGATATCGATACCGCCCTGAGCCGCGTGCTTTACAAACTCCTGCACTACATTGTCGGGATAGTTGGTATAGCCGACCGCATTTGAGCCGCGCAGCAACATTTGGAAACAGATGTTGGGGATTTTGGCGCGTAAACGGTCAAGGCGCTCCCAGGGGTCTTCACACAAAAAACGCATCGCAACGTCAAAAGTCGCGCCGCCCCACATCTCCAGAGAGAAGAGGCCACCCCCCAAGTGTGCTGTCGCTTCGGCGATCCGCTCAAGGTCAGCTGTTCTGATCCGGGTCGCCATCAAAGACTGATGAGCGTCGCGCATGGTGGTGTCGGTAATAAGCAGATGATTATTTTTGCGCGCCCATGTCGCGAGCCCTTCGGGACCCTTTTCGCGCAGGATGTCTCGCGTTCCTCTCGGCAACGCCTGTCCATAGGGAATTTCCGGAACAGTGGCATCACGCAGGTCACGTGAATGCAAACGTTTCTCAGGTGCAATCCCAGGATAACCATTCACCGAAGTATGCCCGATATAGGAAAGAACCTTATTCGCACGATCTTGCTTTTTGGGAAAGACAAAAACCTCTGGATGGGTATCAAGAAACGAAGTATTGCACTTACTCGCCAAAAACTCGGGATGAGTGATGACCTTTTCAAGGAAACTGATATTGGTTTTAACCCCACGAATACGGAACTCTTGCAGCGCACGATCCATCGTTCGCGAAGCCTGCTCAAGATTGCGCCCAAAGGTCGACACCTTGACCAGCATTGAATCGTAGTGGGGGGTAATCTCTGCGCCAGCATAGGCGCTGCCTGCATCAAGGCGTACACCAAGTCCAGCAGCGCTGCGATAGACCTTCAGTTTGCCAAAATCTGGCGCAAAATCATTGGTCGGATCTTCAGTCGTAATTCGACACTGAATAGCTGCGCCACGTAATTCGATATCCTTTTGACTCTTGATGCCGATTTCCGGATCAGCCAGCTTGTGACCCTGTGCCACCAGAATCTGCGCCTGAACCAGGTTGCGCATGGTGATCAGCTCGGTCACGGTATGCTCAACCTGAATCCGCGGATTGACCTCGATGAAATAGAACTTGCCCGCACCGTCCATCAAAAATTCGACGGTTCCGGCATTTCGATATTTAACTGCGTTACCAATCTCCAGGGCGTAGTTACAAACTTGTTCTCGCTGCTTTTTGGTCAGAGACAACGCAGGTGCAACCTCAATAACTTTTTGATGGCGACGCTAGATAGAGCAATCCCGCTCGTAAAAGTGCACCAGGTTGCCATAGTTGTCACCTAAGAGCTGAACCTCAATATGCTTGGGATCTTCAATATACTTTTCCATGAAGACCTCAGCGTTACCGAAGGAAGCCTCAGCCTCACTGGCGGCCGAGCGCAAACCCTCTTTCAGCTCTTGCTGATTACGCACAACCCGCATCCCGCGTCCACCGCCACCGGCTGAGGCCTTGACGATGATCGGATATCCGCAGTCCCTGGCGAAGATCAGTGCTTCTTCCTCTGTCTGAACTGGCTTCGATGTTCCCGGCACAATCGGCACATCGGCGGCCATAGCGACAGCGCGGCCAGCCATCTTATCACCGAGGCTGCGCATGATATCGCCAGTCGGTCCGATGAAAGCTATCCCGGCACGCTCACAGGCCTCGGCAAAATCAGCATTCTCAGACAAGAAACCATAACCAGGATGAATCGCATCAATCTCTTTCTTACGCGCCAGGTCGACAATCTCTTCATAGTCGAGATAGGCGTCAATCGGGCCTTTCCCCTTACCAATCAGATAGGCTTCATCAGCCTTATAGCGATGCAATGAAAGACGGTCCTGCTCAGAGTAGAGCGCAATCGTACCAATCCCCAGCTCAGTACAAGCACGAAAGATCCGGATAGCGATCTCACCACGATTAGCAACCATAATTCGTTTAAACTTTGTTACTGACATAAAGATGCTCTCCTCTGACTTTGAAAACCTTCTAAGACCAAATTATTTCGAGCTTACTAAAAATATTCATTGTTACTAAATTTTTGTAATTATTTTAGCTAGTTAGGCAACATAGAGACAACAATAAACCAGAACCAATAACGCAAAGTCAAGGTATAATGCCGTTCTACTCTTATCATATGACGCAAGTATTTTAGCACTACATTAAAGCCAACAACAACGAATCCTGTAAATCCACCCACTTACCACTCAATATATATGTTCACAGATATGGTAGATTGTTGATATTTTATTTTGCAAATCTTTCTTAATAACGGGATTAATTCCATACGGACAGATACGGAGGGAAAGGCTAGAGGATGAGAACGAAAATTGAGACGTAACGAACAGATTCAATGTTTTTTTAGTGGTATAGACAAATTACGGTATTTTCAACAGCCGCTCGCTACGCCAGACACGCACGACCCAAACACGGTCAGCACCGACTCGACAGACAACTCGGAAGGGTGGATGAATCAGCTCGCGTGCCGCAGCCAAGCCAAGTTCAGGGACGATACGGCCGCTTGCGGGATAGAGGGCCAACTGCTCTATTTGTCCAACAATCTCAGCAACGAAACGCTCTCCGACCTCGGGCACTCCCTGCTCGGCGTACCAGAGACGAAGCTCTTCCAGATCGATCAACGCCGATTCGGCAAACGCGACGGCCGTCCTGACTGCCATCAGGTCAGGCCAGACCCAGACGCTTCTTGGCGTCGGCGAGACTGATTATACGGCCTTCCTCGACATCCATCAGCCCCTGCACCACCGCTTTGAGAAAGGCGCGCTCCTCGTTGTCGGCCTCATAATCCTTCACCGACTGGACCACCGCCACCCCTCGCCCACGACTGGTCAGGAGTACTGGCCGGTGCGTTCTGTCAACCTAGGTGATGACCCGGGCGGGATTAATCTTCAAATCTGAAACAGGAACGATATCCTCGGAAAAAACGGGACTGGACATAATGGACACCTCCAAAAATGACGCATAACTAGTCAAACAATAGCACCTATTAAACGACCACACAACAGGACCATTACGCTGCCAATTAGCGCTTTCCAGCGCAAGTCCAAAGAACCGGTTGACAGGTCCGTCACTAGAGACAACAATCAGCACCGACAGTTCACAGCGCAAGATCGCTCATCATCCCCCTCTGCACCCAGAGATTTATTATGCAAAATTCAACCGCAAAATACCGGATCGCCATCAATGGCTACGGTCGAATTGGCCAGAGCGCCCTGCGTGCGCTTTACAGTCTGCAGCAACACAGCAAACTTCAGATCGTCGCGATCAACGAATTAACCGACCTCAACACCCTGACCTACCTGACCCGCTACGACACAACCCATGGACGCTTTCCAGCGACTGTTGAAAACAATGGCCAGCATCTGTTGATCAACGGTGACCCTATCCGGGTGCTCAACGAGAAACACCCGGCACGACTCCCCTGGCGTGAACTGGATATCGACCTGGTCCTCGAATGCACCGGAACATTTAGCGATCGTGCCACGGCAGAACAGCACCTGGCCAGCGGGGCCAAACGCCTGCTGTTCTCACAGCCGGCGGATGCAGATGTCGATGCGACGATTGTGCATGGCTTCAATACCCAGCAGTTACACCACAGTCACCGCATCGTCTCCAGCGCTTCCTGCACGACAAACTGCATCGTCCCGGTCCTGAATCTGCTGGATGAGCACCTTGAAATCGAGAACGGGGTGACCACCACCATCCACTCGGTGATGAACGATCAGCCGATCATCGACAGTTATCACCATACCGACCTGCGCCTGACCCGCAGTGCCATGCAGTCAATGGTCCCGGTTGAGACCGGATTACACCACGGCATCGCACGACTGCTACCCCAGCTGCAGGGCCGGATCGAATCTCTTCACCTGCGTATCCCAACCATCAATGTCTCGCTACTCGACCTGTCGATAAATGTCCGGCGAGCAACCGACGCCGCAGCGGTCAATGCCATTTTCCGCAAAGCGTCCGAAGGTTCGCTGCAAGGCCTGCTCGGCTATACCGAAGAACCTCACGCCTCGATCGATTTCAATACCGACCCCCGCTCGGCGATCATCGACGGCACCCAGACCCGCGTCTGTGCAGGCAAACTGGTCAAGCTGATGGTCTGGTTCGACAACGAGTGGGGCTATGTCAACCGCATGCTCGATGTCGCTCTGGCCTGGCTGGAGTTAGATAAGGTCTGATAATTCCTGATTTAACCTAAAGGTTATTTTTTTGTTTGTAACCTGAAGTTATCCGAAGTGATCAGATTTGATCCGCGTGCAATGGTCTTAAGGCTTGGTTTCCGCGGGATAAGTTCAGATAGAATCTGATAGGGTCTGATTTCAACCAAGAACTCTGTCTTTGATCCTAATCCGCAGTGATCAGATTCGATCCCGCGCAATGTTTTCAACTCATCATTTCGGCCGTTTCGATTTAGGCAAGCCCTTCACCACCAGGTCGTAAGATTCATCAATCATCGAGAAAATTTCAGCGTCGGGGATAGAACCATCCAGCAACACCGTGTTCCAATGGCGTTTGTTCATATGGTAACCGGGAATGATCGCCGGGTAGTGCTCGCGTAGTATTTCAGCTTTAGCCGGGTCGCACTTAAGGTTGATACGCAGGGGGTCATCGTTGGTTCCGACCAGAGCGAACATTTTGCCCCTGACCTTGATGACCAGGGTGATGGTGTCAAAGGGGAACTCTTCGACGGCGGCAGTTTTTTGCATCAGGTATGAGCGTAAGCTGTCAAAATTCATTGGTCGGCTTCTCACGAAAGATAGGGGGCAGGTTCAACATCGATAGGATATATATATTGCCCCTGGTACTTCGAACTCCACTAGCTATCCGATTGTTTGCGAAAATACTTCCCATCTTCAAATCTGGCAAAGAACTGATACAGCATAGGGTGATTGACAGGTTCGCGACTGTCGTCCGGCTCCAGATTCCGTTCTGCAACATAGGTGGCATGGTCATTGTCGTGAACCAGCACATGGTACCAAGGTCGGTTTTTCGGGGGCCGCGAACTTGCGACCGCTTCGTACCATTCTTCCGTTGACTGGAAAGTCGGATCAACATCCACAATGACGCCACGGTAGCCGAAAAGACGATGGTGGACCAGGTCACCTACAGAGAATTTCACACTGAAAATATTCGTTACTGTTCCCATGCTTTATCACTCCGCTAGCGGATAAATCAGACATCTGAGCTCAGTATAGCAGTGGTTTAAATGAGGGGGATAGACCGAACTTGAGGATCTGTCGTACTAAAACAGGTCTCTCAGCTGAACCATCTCGGGATAATGGGCTTGCAGAAACCAGGCGCAGGTGGTGGTGATAAGCAGCACCGCAACAAAGGAAATTCAGATCATCCGAAAAACACTCTCCAGCCAGTCGGGATCATTCATCTGTTTGCGAGCAAAGGTTGAAATTAGCAGTGCATGTCAGAAAGTTAAGCCTGTCACCGAAGATCCTCCTGACCCCGAAGATCTTCCCATGTCAGGTGTTACCCTCTGTGTGCGAATTACCGTTGAACGCCAGAACTTTCATATTTTCTCCTCTTGTTGTTGCAATAAAGCCTATACAGCTTAAATTTTTAAATATCAACGAAACAAAACGACCTTATCCAACAAGGGTAATTTTTGCACGCGATAGTCATATATATAGGTTATGTCAGTCGCCACTTTTTCAACCTTGGCCAATCCCAGAAACCCAGCAAAGTTAACTAGACAGCGCAATCTATAGCACCTGCTGACCTCTTGCTCTGGGGTAGAATATGGGCTGCCTTCCACCTCATTAAGCACCATAGGGAACGCCCGCAGAAAACAATCTTCATAATAGACTGAAGATTGCCAGTCGTCACCGTAGCGATTCAATAGATACAGGGTGAACAAAAATGAGTGTTGGACAAAAGGTATCTCCTGATAACCGTCACGATATCCCCAGTTGAACTTTTCAGCATAGGTCCGAAACAGACACGGGTAGATCTCAAACAGACCCGTTTTGGAAAGTAAACGACGGCAGTCACGACTGAGGATAAATCGGCCTTTGTACTTACGGATCAAACCCGCCATTGCTGCGACCAGACGAGTTATATGCAGATCGGAAAAGTCATCTTCCTTGTTGATGCTACGATAACTCATAAAATCAGCGAATTCCTCATCACCCATAAAAGCCAACGCGGCATCCCGACAAAACTGGCGTGGCAGGTTGCCTTTGGCGGTCGATTTCAGCCCCTTTTCGCCAATGGCTTCTACCAGCAGGTTAAACAAGGTTAGAATCGGTGCTTCAGGGAGAGAATCCAGTTTTTCAGGAAGTAAAACCAAGGGTGGTGAATCATACGGGAAACTAAGAAGAGACTCCATCTGCTCTGGTGACAATCCATGAAAATCGTCGGAAGGAGCCTGATTTGCACGCTGCATGAAACTATCGGCAAAAGCCTGTACCTCCTCCTGAGAATCAAACTCTTTTTGACCCAACGCCTGCCGCAGTTCACTGAAAACAGCATCAATGGGTTCAGCAGTAGCCACCGTTTTATCCATATCCAGACAGCACTTCTTGTATTTTTTGCCGATGCCACATGGGCAAGGATCGTTTCGGCCGATATTCATTTTTGCCATAAATTTTCTCTTTCTTAACGCAAAGAGAACCCTTCACGTATCGGCTGAGCCCAATCATTGATGTTGTCGACATAGACCTTGTGAAGACTTCCATCAACCGTCCTGAAGAGCCTGGTCGCTTGTTGGTTATCAATGGAATTATCGTACAAATACGCACGGTCGACGAACTGAGCCACTATCGCGCAATTTACAATTGATTTTGTATAACGACTGATAATTTTTTCAATAGGTACAGAATGACCGCCTTCAGCGACACGCTGTGCAACACGCGCGGCGTTAATTATGGGCGAATTGGTCCCCACAAAAAATAGACGGATGAAAAACCCCGCTTCTTTTGCACGCCTCAAGTAGTCAACCTTGTCCGGCGCGGACATTACGGTTTCAAAGACCAGACTGGTTTTTTCCTGAAGACATTTTTCACGGATAGCCGCAGCTTCATTGGCAGCATTCAGCGTCGCTTCACGAGAATTCCAGTCGCCATAGATCTCCTGAGCAATAACATCAGGATTAACATAGACACCCCCCTCCCCTTCAACCCAGTGATGATAGAGTAAATCATTTGTCAGAGACGTTTTGCCAGCACCATTGGGGCCAGCAACAACAACAATGACAGGTCGATGCTCAACATCCATCAGGGAGAACCAGTTTGATTGCCTTATTAAGGTTCTCCATCAGTGCTTCATGGGTCTTTTGTGCTCTGGAATTTGCCTTGAGTGCCACATCATAAAGCAGGGCATCCATCGATTTCGGGTCTGGTTCGACATCTGGGTCAAGAAGGTTGACGGTCGGAACTTTGATTTTTTTGCCCGCAAAAAGATTTGCTTCTTGAGGGTTAAAAAAGATTGAAGGCTGAAGGTTAAATCGATCAGATAACTTCTGAATGTGGCCCTTTGTCAGGTTTCTTTTCCCGGAAAGAATCAGAGACACATTGCTTTTGCTCCCTAGCTCTGGCTTGAGATCAGCATGCGTAAGACGGTTTTTCTTAATGATCGACTTAAGTACCTTGATTGATGGATTTTCAATAATGGGCATAATCTCTCTCCCTGGCGGCCTGTAGAACTATCCAAATACAGAATATTAGTTTTCAAATTGTAAACACTGTGGTGGGTGTGGTCAAGCGGGAAAGTCGGGAAGCGTAGAGAGCAGATTCGAACACGCAAGATCGTGGATATGCCTGCCCATCACATTCGTCAGACGAAAATAGTCACGTAAGGGGGAGGCAGGGGATTGAGGCATAGAAGAGAGAATGTCTTTTCATTCTTCCTTGGCGATCACGGCTGGTAAGAAGGACCTGCCGGTGAGTCTTGTCGACATGAGAGATGACCTTCCCCGGGTTGACCTTCAGGTCGGAGATCGGAACGATATCCTCGAAAAAAAACCGGATTCGATTTCATTGGCACCTCCATTTAGGAGGCTGTCCGAGAATAGAAGAACCTGCTGCGAAACCGCATGATCGGCCCAAACTTCCGCATGCTTTCGACAAATAGCGGTGCTATTTTCTCTCAAACCTGCGAAAACCTGTCCTCAATCAGTCGATTTCTCGCTACGGCCCCTATTCTCAGATAGCCTCCTGGTATTATTTATAAACCAAACAGTAGCCCCTGTTAAACGACCATGTGACGACCCCATCAGGCCGACGGCCTGTTAGAGACCTTTAAACTAGCGCCATTCGGGACAGGCTCTAGTTAATTCAACCCCAAACCAACCACCAAACCAACAGCAATCCCCAAACCAACAAACATCGAACCGACAACAATACCGACGGCGACATTCCCTTCACCCAACTGCTTAGAAGTGTCGAAGGGGGTTATCCAGTCGAGGACTTTGTATCCCAGGACCATGAACAGGATCGTAAAAACCGCGCCTAAAATTGCGTAAGTGAAATTTGATGCAACGATGAGCAACTCCATAATTGACTCCCTATTTTAAAATTTGTTTTATTCTTTTTATCTTAGTGATGTAGCCCAAGGTCTCTTTACTGTGTTTGCCGGTGACCGAAGGTAACGTTTGCTCAATCGAAGCCCAGAGATTGGGGTTAAGGCCGGAACGAGTCGCCCGTTTTTGTGCTTTGATGATGTTGCCTTTGCCTGCGTTGTAGGCGCCAAAGGTGAAATCCAGCCGATCCTGAAAGGGGCGTTTCACCTTGAACAGGTTCCAGATCGACCGGTTGTAATAGATCCCGGCGGCAATATTCCACTTGGGGGTGTTGGCACTGCCTTTAATGTGCCGGTTACGCTTGGTGATCTCTGCATAGGTTGCGGGCATGATCTGCATCAGTCCCATCGCACCGACATAGGATTTGGCATCCTTTTTTAGTCCTGATTCCGCAATGGCCTGTGCTTTAAAATGGTGCCAGTTGAAAGCTGGGCCGAAGTTGCGTTTGGTCTGTTTTGAGAAAAAACGATCATAGTTGGTGACGTCGTTGTAGTGGTGAAACTCCTCTCCATAGACGGTCGAACTTAAGAGCAGGAGAATGATTGTTATGAGTCGTACCACGCTTATCACCTCGGGATTGATAATCAATGTTTTGCCAGGAAGTTGTAACGGTTTGCCAGTCTATCACAGCGCTTGAAAAACCCAAGGGGAAAGGGGACGTTCTTAAGGGGAAAGGGGACGTTCTTTACAAATCCACATTCTTAAGAAAGCCCTGCAACACCCTATCTTCCTTAAATAATTTCATCCCACGTAACGCTGCTCTACTGACTGCTGATGTCGAATAACCCAAACGCTTCGCCACATCCACACCTGCTATACGGTGGTGACGCGTCGCCAGAAAACAGATCAGTGCTTTGGCGCGAACGTTCGCAGGAAGTTTGCATGACCATAACAGCTCTTCTGCAGCGATGTTGCAGTAGTCAGCAAGTTTAGTGACCAGTTGATTCAAAGTCATTGTCGCATCGACATCGGTCTGCGCAGCACCCAGAACCTGCTCAACAAAATCCCCACCGCCGAGAACACGATCATCATAAAGGTCATTATCCAGTAGTAAACCATTGTAAGCCTGGCTGACGCGTCGCCCCCCACTTGAGAGTTTTATCCCTTTCTTCAACTGGAGTCCTTCTGAAAGGAACTGCAGGTAGCGAACAAACGCAGCCTTTTTCCGTTTGGCAAATAACGGCATTATTACGTCTGCTTTGATTAGTTGGAGAGTAGACTCACCAACAAGCTGCCGATGGCCGCACCAGAGATAGTTGGCCAGGTCGCTCAAGTCATCAACGGCACCGGCACGTACAGGGTTAAGGTGGATATAACGAACAAGCTCCAACAGGTATGCTTCATCATCACACACAATTGATTTATAACGATTCTGAAAGAGATGTCCGGCCCGTTTGTGACGCAGATTGAAGGCGACGGCATAACCGGTGAGCAGTCTGCGCATGAAAAGAGCCAGTGATTGTTCCGTCGGCATCAGCAGCAGGTGAACATGATTGTCAAGCAGCGTCCAGGCGTAACAATGGGTGTGAGTCTCAGCAAGCAGCAGACTCAAACGTTGGACGAAATCTTCCCGATCTTCGTCACCCCAAAAGATGTCGCTTCGTGCGACACCTCTGACGATTACATGTTGCAAAAGACCGGGGATATCTATGCGAGATTGGCGGGGCATGAAGAGAGAATAGCAAAGAAAGTGGATTTATCAACTACGTTATATATTACTTGAAGGCCAAGTTAACTCCCCGGAAGTTAAAGAGAAAATAAATATATAAACAGACTGTTTCTTGCGCCGTCTCCTGCTATCAATCTGAGCAAACCCGATAGCGAAGGAGGCTTAAATGGATAAT